>DASPSE010000187.1:0-7405 GCA_035624085.1 Terriglobales bacterium | reverse complement strand
GGAGCAAGTCCGAACGCAAGGCCAGTAAGAAGGGAAATCGCGAGAGCAAATGCCAATACGACCCAATCGATTCGTACTTCGTTGAGCCGGGGTATATTGGAGGGAACCAAGCGCAGAATAAGGCCAATGGTGGCAACCGTGGTTAAAACTCCTGCGACCCCACCAATAACAGAGAGCAGCATAGACTCGGTCAACATCTGGCGAATCATCCGGCCGCGGCTCGCCCCTAGCGCAGACCGCACTGCCATCTCCTGTTGCCGCCCCGAGGCGCGCGCCAAAAGCAGATTGGCAATATTCAGCGAAACAATGAAAACGATTAGAATCACCGCACCCAGCAGAACGAGAAGCATGGGCCGAACGTTACCTACGAGGGCTTCCTGCAACGGCTGAATTTCAATTGTCCATTGGTTCTGCGCGGGATAATCCGTCGAATAGTCATGGCGTATTTGCGCCGCCATTGCCGTAAGCCGTGCTTGAGCCTGCTCTAGTGTTATCCCTGGCTTGAGACGTCCCATAGAGGCGGGCATAAACCGCGTGCTACGGTTGGGCGGGGGAGCAGGATCGCCGCTGAATCCGGCTGTCTGAAATACTTCCACGTTCCCGGAAACTGTCGGTCCCGGATGGCGAAATCCGCGGGGAAGAACGCCGATGATTGTGTATGGATCGTTATCGAGCCGGACGGTGTGGCCAGCAACATTGGGATCAGCTCCATAAGATCGGCGCCACAGGCCATCGCTGATCACCGTAACCGGCGCGAAACCAAGCGCAAAATCCTGTGGGCCGAACAATCTTCCGATCTGAGGGGTCACGCCCAACAGGGAAAAGTAGTTGGGATGCGTAACCATGAACTCGAGACGCTCGGGATGGCCGGTGCCAGTTAAATTCACGCTAGCGCTGGCGATCGTGCTCACGTCACTGAATACCCCCGCCCGATTTCTGAGATCGTCCAGTTCGGGCACGGAAAATGGGACGTCTCGCAATCCCAGGCCGGGCTCGTTGAAGGAGATTCTCACCAAACGGTCGGGTTCGGGAAACGGAAGAGGGCGCAACAAAACCGCATTCACGATGCTGAAAATCGCGGTGTTGGCGCCGACTCCCAATGCCAGGGTCAAAACCGCAACCGCCGTAAAGGCGGGATTCTTGTAGAACAACCTCCATCCGTGACGCAGGTCCGTACCCAGTTCGCCCCACCAGCGCACGCCCACCGCTGCCCGCATGGCATCTTTATGAGACTCAATTCCGCCGAACTCAATCCTTGCCTGTCGCATCGCTTCCTGCTGGGACATGCCTCTGCGAACCAGCTCGGCAGCGTGGTTCTCAATGTGGAAACGCACTTCTGCTTCCATTTCACTTTCGAGCCTCCGCCCCCTGACGATCCACTTCAACCACGAGCGGAACCGAGCCGGAAGAGTCATATCTGCTCCGAAGTGGTGCGCAGAATACTGGCGATCAACGACGCCATGCGGTTCCACTTTTCGGTTTCCGCATGAAGTTTGCGTCGTCCGGCTGCGGTCAGACTATAGAACTTTGCTTTGCGGTTGTTGTCCGATTCTCCCCATTCGCTGGTGATCCAGCCCTGATGTTCCAGCCGATAGAGCGCCGGATATAACGAACCCTGCTGGATCTCCAGTTGTTCGCCAGAGATCTGCTGAATGCGCAGCAAAACCCCATAGCCGTGCAGCGGGCCAAGCGAGACCGCTTTGAGGATCAGCATGTCCAGCGTGCCTTGCAGCAAATCAATCTGTTTGCCCACGATCTCTCCTTGCGTGTCTAGGAGAGACGCTACCAGAACTCCCCTAGTTGGTCAAGGAGAGAGTTACTTTGGCAGGACAGTTCCTGAATGTCGGCTACTCGGAAGTCAAATGTCGTTTTTGCTCCAGCTTGCGCTATTTTTTCGCTCGTGAGCATGAGTGAAATGTCGATCTTCACCAACCGACGATGGCTTCCGAGGTAGCCGACGATCCGGAAATCCAAAGTAATCTCGCTTTTCCAGCACGAAGGGAGAAAAATCTCCCTGATATGATCATCGACACGGGTCAAGACTGTCCTGTTGGCAAAGACTTTAGATCCTTTAATCGCGATGACCTTATATCGTTATTCGACGCTGTACAGCCCCATGGAGCTTCCTGTCATCAAATGAAGATGCGTGCTTTTGCACCCCCGTTCGCGACGCGGACCAGAGGCGCTTACAGCCTGGGCCGGCTGTGCACGATTCTGCTCTTTTGCCTCGGCTGCATTCCGCGTGCGCAAGCTGGGGCGACACTACTTCTGGAAGAGCCGTATAGTTACGATGGCGCTTTCGCCGGCACAGGCCACGCGGCTGTGTATCTGAGCCACGTTTGTTCCGTGTCCCCGATCTACTTGCGTCTGTGTAACGAGGGCGAATCCGGCGTAGTTCTGAGCCGGTATGACGGTATCGGGGGATACGATTGGATTGCGATCCCTCTTATCCCCTACCTGTATGCGGTTAACCGGCCGGAGGACGTCCCGCTGTTCGCCGACGCAAAACTGGTTGCTTTCCTCAGAGATCGATACCGTCGCGACTACCTGGAATCGCTTGCTCCCGATCACTCCGACGGCGGAACGCCCGAGGGAAACTGGTATGAACTGATCGGAGCGTCTTATGACCGGACAATCTATGGATTCGAGATTGAGACCAGCCCGGAACAAGATGCGCTGCTGATCAGCAAATTGAACCGGCAGCCAAACCGCGAGCGCTATAACTTCATGGAGAGAAACTGTGCCGATTTTGTGCGCGAGGTAATCGATTTTTATTACCCACAAGCGCTGCATCGCAGTGTGATTGGCGATCTCGGGGTCACGACTCCTAAGCAGATCGCGAAGATGCTTGAGAAATACAGCCGCCACCATCCTGAATTACAGAGCTCAGATTTTCTGGTGCCGCAGGTCCCGGGCACGATCCGGCGCAGCAAACCCGTCCGCGGAGTATTGGAATCCGTGATGGCAGCCAAGAAATATATGCTGCCTCTGGTCGTACTGCATCCCTACATCGGTGGCGGCTTGCTGGTCGAGTATTTTGGCCATCGACGCTTTGATCCAGCACGAAACGCCCTTATCTTGGATTCGCACCGCCAGCTGGATGCGCCCATGAGCCACGCTGATCGTCTTGGCTACCAGAGTCGAATGGACGAACTGAGCCAGAGCCCTTCCGTTATTGATCCCTGGAACGAGGGAAATGAAGTAAAAACATGGGAGCGCTTGCAAGCGAGCGCCCAGCCCGGACTAGATGCTGCCGGGCAACCCGTCCTGCAGATGTGCGTAGGTAATCATTTGGCCCAGGTAGGCCTTTCGCGAACCAACATTTTGAGCGATTCCGAGTCGTTGGTATTCGCCGCGAGACTTCTGGAGGCGCGGCTCCAGCAGGAATTGCGGCCCGCCACAGCCCGCAAGAGTTCCCCCAGTGACGTGAAAAACGATCTGGCGTTACTCCAGCAACTGCTCTCGCCTCAGCCCAGAGAAGCCGCCGTCGCACCGTCCTCCACGAATGACAGGCGCGCTCAAGCCAGGGCCGGCTCGCAGTAGCCTTCCTTTTTTCTGGGCTCCGGTTCCTTTTCGCACCAGATCCTTCTCAGATCAGGCAATGCTTCACAGATTCGTCGCCATTATTGGTGTTGCGGGGGTAGTCGCGAGTGGATCAGGGATTCCACTTGAGCCCAAACCCTGGGATCACACTCAATTTCGGTGTGAGACTTCATGAAGACACGGTCGTACCAGGGATAGTGCTTACAGTGGATGGGAGTGGATTTGTAGTCGAAGCGGAAATTTCCGATGATGTGGGTGCGTGCCGGATCGGCAGCGCGGATCTGGGATTTGCCGTGCACAAAGCCATTTAGTTGATAAAAATTTGCGGCCTCGGCTACATTGGCGGGAATGACCTGATCATTCTCGCCCCGCTTGGAGACAGTGTCCACCTGAATCGTAAGCAACACCGGAATGCCTTCTCTTTCGAGTTCTCCCGCCAGGGCAACGGCCGCGGAGGCCCCCCAGCTATTTCCGTATAGGATGATTCGGGCGTTCCGCTTTTCGTCGGCCGATACTGTGCCGTTGCGGTCGGTGTCCACCAATCGAACGATGTCGGCGTAAGCTTTTTTCCGGCGATGATTCTCAAAAACCTCCACACAAACGCCCGCTGGGTAATCCCGGCGCAGATGCGCCGCAACCTGCACTACGCTATGGACCATGTCATCGTGCCTGACAAATCCGCCGACGAAACCAATGACGATCACTGGCGTCGCGACAGCATCGGGTGCACTGACGGGACAAGCCGAGCCCACCTGAGTGACTGTAGGGATGAGACAAAGAATGAACAAAGCAATACGGATCGAACTGCAGATATAGTGACTCACCACCTACAGCAAATCATAACAACAAAGGGCGGAACTGGTGAAATCGGTGCTTCTTGAACTGCGCCACCGACAGCGTAAGGCTAACTCCCGCTTACAGGGAGCCGCTCGACATGATCTTTCAACAGGTCAAAACTGAAGTATGGTCGGGGAGAGAGGATTTGAACCTCCGACCCCCTGGTCCCGAACCAGGTGCTCTACCAGGCTGAGCCACTCCCCGACAACTGACTATTTCCTATCTTACTACGGCGCACTGCGTTGCAGGCCGTCTGAAAAGTCCAGCCCGCAGACCTACATGACCCTCCACATTCTGCTCGAATTCTCGGAAACGAGCGGGTGGTTGGATTACCGGTCGGAGGTTGCAGCATTCGCGACCGGTCCTCGTAGTCACACAACCCAGTGATTTTAGTCATCTTCGGCGTGTCAGCGGTCACTGCGGAATTGCACCGGTGCCGTTATATTGAGGGCGTGGTGGAGGAGGAAATCCGTGTCGACTGCCTGGAAATCGCGGTTTGCACTGCGTACAAAGAACATCAAGAGTTCGACCATTCGTGAACTCCTGAAGATCACTCAACATCCGGAAGTAATTTCCTTCGCCGGCGGCCTGCCCGCCCCGGACGTTTTCCCTGTAGCTCGTTTTCAAGAGGCGTGCCGGAAAGTGCTCGAGCTGAACGGGCATCAAGCTCTGCAATACGGCGCCAGCGAGGGCTACGAGCCGCTGCGTGAAATGATCGCGCGGCACATCGCCCGCTACGGCATCAAAGCCAAGGCGGAAAACGTCCTTATCACTTCGGGCTCGCAGCAGGCGCTGGACCTCATCGGCAAACTGCTGATCAATCCCGGAGACCGCATTCTCGTGGAGGCCCCAACGTATCTGGGCGCGCTGCAAGCGTTCAATGTTTACGGCGCCGAGTATGTGGCCGTCCAGAGCGATGATGATGGATTGCGGACCGAGCATCTGGAAGAGCCCCTGCGCACCGGTCCGAAGTTCATGTATGTGTTGCCCAATTTCCAGAACCCGGGAGGTACTACGCTTTCCGAAGGACGGCGCCATCAACTCGTACTGCTAGCGGACAAGTATGGCATTCCAATCATCGAAGACGACCCTTACGGCCAGTTGCGTTACGAGGGTGAGCACCTGACGCCGCTGGTAGTGCTCGATCGCGAGAACCTGCGGCGCGACGATGGCTATTCAATTGGCAACGTGATCTACCTCAGCACGTTCTCCAAGACGCTGGCGCCTGGCCTGCGTCTGGGCTGGATTGTGGCTCCAGCGGATGTGATCGCGAAGCTGGTGCAGCTCAAGCAGGGCGCCGACCTGCACACTTCTACGTTCGGTCAGATGGTGGCATACGAAGTGGCAAGAGACAACT
Organism: Terriglobales bacterium; assembly: GCA_035624085.1. GTDB lineage: Bacteria > Acidobacteriota > Terriglobia > Terriglobales > Acidobacteriaceae > JAFAGX01. The sequence continues at coordinate 1,668 of DASPSE010000187.1, read as the reverse complement.
TCCTGGATGAGCACGTGAAACTCATCCGCAAGGTCTATCACGAGCGTCGCGATGTGATGCTGGAAGCGCTGAAGAAGTATTTCCCGGCTGAGGTGACCTGGACGCATCCGCATGGCGGGCTGTTTTTGTGGGTCACGCTGCCTGAAGGGATGGATTGCAACAAGCTGTTTGAAGCTGCCCTTAAGGAGAACGTCGCGTTCGTGCCAGGTGATTGCTTCTATGCGGGAAACTTCGCGAAAGAGGCCTGCCGGCACCTGCGTTTGAATTTTTCCTACGGACAGCCGGAACAGATTCGTGAAGGCATCCGGCGCTTGTCGGTGGCGATTAAGCAACAGATGCGGGAGCTGACTGCCGCACAGGTGTAAACTCAGGTTACGCCCTGCCGAATGGGTCCTCCAACGACGGGCTCTGCGGAGTGAACAGCTCCGCTCCATCCTCCGTGATGTGCATGTCATCTTCCAGGCGAATGCCGAATTCGCCGCGAATGTAGATGCCGGGCTCATCGCTGAAAGTCATGTTTGCTGCTAGGGGTGTTGTGTTGCCTCGTACCAAGTAAGGCCATTCATGGCCGTCCATACCCATGCCATGGCCCAGGCGATGGGTGAAATACTTGTAGTCTGGACCGTAGCCCGCATCTACAATTACTTTACGCGCTGCGGCATCTACAGCCTGGCACTGAAGACTGGGCCGCGCAGTCTTCAAGGCTTCACTCTGCGCTCGGTGGACGATCTCGAACACTTTCTTCATTTTGTCGGTGGGCTTGCCTAGCGTGAACGTGCGCGTGATGTCGGATGTGTAGCCTTCGACACGGCAGCCGTCGTCTACCATGACGATCGATCCTTCCTGAATGATTTGTGGCGTTGCCGATCCATGCGGGTTTGCTGTATTTTGGTCCACTTGCGCGTCGGCTTCGCCGGGAAAGCCGAGCCGGTCGTAGGCTGCGGCGATGAGATCCTCTAACTGAGGCTTCGTCATACCTTCTTTCAACTCGCGATATGCAGCTTCGTAGGCGGTGAGCGTGACCTGCGCTGCCAAACGCATGAGCGCGATCTCGTGATCGCTCTTAATCATTCGGCATCCCGCAGTGACTGGAGTTGCGCTCACGACTCTGGCTTGTGCGGCTGCTTTGGCAATCCCACTGCTGAACACGAAGCGCACGGTTTCTTCCATTCCCAGAGTTCCGGTGGAAATTCCACGATCTGCCAATCCCTGTGCTACCCGCTCATAAGGATCGTTATCCTCTTGCCAGGTTCGAACATCTGGTTGTTCGCTATTGGGACCCCTGGTGATCTGCTCCCGTGCCCGGCCCTCCTCAAATGCTGGAGAGACGTAAAATGCAGCACCTTTGGCGGGCAGCACCATGGCGAACAGGCGCTCGCCTCCCCACCAGCGGATGCCGCTGAAATAGTTGAGCGACGTGCCCTCCATGAGCAGAATGGCGTCGATACGTTGCTCCGCCATCAACCGCCGCGCTTTCTCCTGCCGTGCCACCCGCTCATCCTTTGTAATCGGAGTTGCCTGATCTTCCATGGATTTCAGATTGGCGATGGAGGACGGCAGCGGAGGGCATGGCTGATCGGCAGCCAAAAGCCGACTGGAACCCAAAGCAGCTCCGGCTATCGTTCCTAATTGAAGAAGGCGACGTCGCGAAATCATAGTTCCTCCGGG
>DASPSE010000166.1:0-2630 GCA_035624085.1 Terriglobales bacterium | reverse complement strand
AGCGCGTTATCGTAAGCGATCTTGACTGCGATCTTCCGCGGGAATTGTTTCTGCAAGCGCACAAACATTTCTTCGTAAGGCTTGTCTCCCGAGCCGAGCGCGACCACAATCATCTCTTCTCGCGCCAAACGATCCATGATCTGGGAAATCAGATCAAAGCCTTTCTGCGCGGCGAATCGCGACACAATACCGATGACCGGCAGTTGCAGATCGGGATTCGTGATACCGAAAGCGGTCAGCAGGTCCTGCTTACACTTTGCTTTCGCGCTTAAATCCTGCGGCGAATACTTTGCGACGATAAATTTGTCTGCCTCCGGACTCCATTCGTCGTAATCCACGCCGTTCAAAATACCGGTCACAGTGGCGGCGCGGTCACGCAGCACACCTTCAAGGCCGAAGCCGAATTCGCTGGTCTGGATTTCCTGGCTGTACTTGCGGCTGACGGTGGTGATGAAATCCGAGTACACCAGCGCACCCTTGAGGAAATTCACATTCCCGAAGAACTCCATCTTGGAGATAGTGAAAAGATCCCAGGGAAGCATCAGCAGCGGCAGAGTGTCGGGCGAGAACAATCCCTGATATCCCATGTTGTGAATGGTAAATACGGTCGCGACCTCGCGGAATGCCGGGTCTTCGGCATATTGCGTGCGGAGCAGAACGGGAATCAGGGCGGATTGCCAATCGTGGCAATGGAAGACCTGCGGCACGCCCAGAATCTTCGAAGCCTCCAGCACCGCGCGCGAGAAGAGCGCGAATCGCTCGGCGTTATCGGGATAATCGCCGCTGGAGGTCCCGTAGAGCGCGTCGCGGTCGAAGAACGGCGGGTAATCTACAAAATAAAAATGCACTCCGGAATGGTTGCCTCCGGCAACCACCGAGCAGAAGCGGTAACGATCGTCGAAAGGCACTGTGATGCTGCGTACGACGGTCCGCGCGTCCGTGAGCCGGGTCTGGCGGTACTTCGGCACGTACACGCTTACCTCGTGCCCGGCGGCGGCCAAGGCTTGCGGCAGGGCGCCAACGACATCAGCCAACCCTCCAGTTTTGGAAAACGGGACACACTCCGAAGCAGCAAAAGCAATTTGCATGAATCCGGCTCCTCGACTAAGTCCTTCGCGCCTTCGTGCAGGCTATGATATGAAGGTTGTTCGCTGCGCAGAAAGCTGCACCGCAGTGCACAGCGCAAACAGTTAGTCTAATCGCCCGCCAGAAAGAGGGTCAACGTGCCAAAGGTCTCTGCCGCTCGGCCCGGCCCGAGAAAGCCGAAGCTCGGCCAGCATTTCCTGATCGACAAGTCAGCAGCGGTGCGGATTGCTGAGTCGCTTGGCGATCTTTCTCACAGCACAGTGCTCGAGATCGGCCCCGGCCGTGGCGCTCTCACTTCCCTGCTCGCCAGACGAGCCCGTCGGCTTATTGCGATTGAACTCGATCGCGTGCTGGCCGCGCAGTTGCGCATGCACTTCTCCTTAGCGTCAAACGTCGAGATCATTGAAGCAGATATTCTCGCGGTCGATTTTGACACCATCTTTGGACCTAAACCGGGAAGCACACGTCCGGGCCTGAACCATGAACCCGAGCGGGTAAGAGTCGCCGGCAACCTGCCTTATTTCATTACCTCCGACATCCTGCTGCGATTATTTGAATACCGGAAATATTTCGCTACTGTCGTGCTCATGGTGCAGCGCGAGGTGGCCGATCGTCTGGCAGCGCAGCCGGGAAAAAGTGATTACGGATTGCTCTCCGCCACGGCTCAGCTCTATGCGAAAACCGAGAAGCTCTTTACTCTTCCACCCAGTGCGTTTTCGCCGCCTCCCAAGGTACATTCCACGGTGGTCCGGCTTACCATGGATTCCCGGCTGGAAAGTCTGCAAGTGCCGGAAGAGGCCTTCATCCGTTTTCTGAGGCTCTCATTCGGGCAAAAGCGAAAGACGCTGTGGAACAACTTGAAGTCCGAATACGACTCGCATTTCTTACGCAGCGCCATGGAGCGGGCGGGAGTGAAACCGGCCGTACGTGCTGAAGCACTGTCGCTGGAGAAAGCTGCGGCTTTGTATCGAGCATTGTCGGGTCGCGGTGCAGGTTCTCCCTAGTCTGTCATTCGCAAGATTCTCTTTGCGCTTTTCGCGATTCTTCGTGCTCTTCGCGGTGAAGAGCTTTACCGCGAAGGACGCAAAGGCTCGCAATGTTCGCGAAGAAAAGCCTCGATTTGGAATTTGGGCATGACCGATAATTGCGAGCCATCACGCCCTTCCCAGGATTACAATCTCCCTGAACGAGCTTTCTGGAAACTGGTGCAACATGGAAGCTCTCCGCCAGCCCGCCGTTGCCGGCCGCTTCTATCCCGGAGACCGCACGGCTCTTATGGAAGATCTGGAATCGTATCTGTCTCCGGCGGTAGCGTCGAAACCGGCGCTTGGCTGCATCGCGCCGCATGCCGGTTATGTCTACTCAGGACCAGTGGCGGGGGCGGTGTATGCAAACATCGACGTGCCGCAGCGGTGCGTTGTGCTTTGCCCCAACCACACGGGCCGAGGACGCCCGCTCGCGATCATGAGCAGCGGCGCGTGGCAAACACCGCTTGGCCCGGTTCAGATTGATTCTGCATTGGCAAATACTTTGAAGGAACAGTT
>DASPSE010000160.1:0-7803 GCA_035624085.1 Terriglobales bacterium | reverse complement strand
AGGGACTCTGTTGCGCCGTGGTTATTTGCCAAGCACAGCTCCACGACTTCTCGGACGCGCTTCATGAGGGTATCGAGATTCTTGGCTTGGGTGTGGCAGCCGCGCAGGGCGGGGACAGTGCCAATGTAATAACCTTCTTCGTCCTGCTCAATGACGACGGTGAATTTACGCGCGCGCTTCACAGGCAAATTCTAGCATGGAGAGAACGAGTCCAGGTCGGTGCCTGAGACTCATGAAGAACTTCTGCCGAACTATGCTCGGCTGGGACGAGCGAGGGCGCCCGTCCCCACAGACATTACCGATTCTTGCTATCCGCCCAGCTTCTCAAAGAACAAACAGATCGACTCGATCCCGCGATAAAAGTTTGGGATATGGAACTTTTCGTTGGGAGCGTGCAGATTGTCATCGGGCAGGCCGAAGCCCATCATCACGCTGGGAATCTTCAGCACGTCCTGGAAATCGGTGACGATCGGAATCGAGCCGCCGGAGCGGATGAATACCGTGTCTTTCTTGAAAACATCGTGCATGGCTTCGGTGGAGGCCTTCACGTACTTGTTGTCCGTGCCGACCACGCACGCCGGTCCTTTACTCCATACTTTGATCTTGGTCTCGGTACCTTTGGGCGTCAGCTTCTTCACGTAATTCGTGTACTTCTTCAGGATGTCGTCTGGATCTTGGTTCGGCACCAGCCGCATGGAAACCTTTGCCGCGGCCTTCGCCGGAATCACCGTCTTTGCTCCCGGAGCGGTAAAGCCGCCGGGCATGCCGTGAACCTCCAGCGTGGGGCGCGCCCAGGTACGATACAGAACCGAGAAGCCTGGCTCGCCCGTCAACACCTTCGATCCGACTTCCGTCTTACGATAGTGTTCTTCATTGAAGGGCAGCCGCTTCCAGGCCTTGAGCTCATCAGCTGTGGGTTTCTTCACAGCTTTATAGAAGCCGGGAATCAGAATCTTGCCTTTGGCATCTTTCAGCTTGCTGATGATTTCGATCAGCGCAAAAAACGGATTGGGCGCCGCGCCGCCGTACATGCCGGAGTGCAGATCGGTTTTTGGGCCGACAGCTTCGATCTCGGTATAAACCAGCCCACGCAGTCCCACACACAAAGTCGGAAGATCCGGCGCAAACAGCTCGGTGTCGCAGACCAGCGCAAAATCGGCTTTCAGCTTGGCTTTCTGCTTGCGCACGTATTCGGCGATCGACTCACCGCCAACCTCTTCTTCACCTTCAAAGATGATCTTGACGTTGATCGGCAGCTTGCCGCCGTGGGTCGTCATCAGCGCTTCCAGCGCTTTCACTTCCATCCAGAGCTGGCCTTTGTCGTCCACCGCGCCGCGGGCATAGATGTTGTTATTGCGCTCGGTAGGCTCAAACGGCGGGCTGATCCATTCATCGAGCGGATCGGGGGGCTGCACATCATAGTGCGCATACATCAGAACCGTTGGTTTGCCGTGAGCATGCAGCCAGTCGGCGTAGATCAGCGGGTGACCTTGGGTGGGGATGACGTCAACGTTCTCCATCCCGATTCGCCGCAGTTCGCTGGCTACGTAATCCGCGGCCTTGTGAATGTCGGACTTATGTTCTTCCAAAGTGCTCACGCTGGGGATTCGAAGGAGATCTTTGAGTTCACTTAAGAAGCGTTGCTGATTTTCACGGGCATAAGATACTGCGGGAGACGCCATAGGATCCTCTTTCTCGCGTAGGAATGACGCAGACTTGTCTCTACTATGAAACGTTTAAGTATACCTGAGTGGAAGGCGGGATTCCGTGCCGGAAGCGGCCAGTGGGGAGTTGCTTTGGCCATGACCCGCACGGGTCCATAGCAGGGCAGTAACTAATCGTCACCGCGCGGGTCTGTAAATAAGCCCGATCACTAAGCCTGTGATCATCCACTCCAGGAAATACGCGACGGCTTGTTGCAGCGTCAGTTTCAAGCCAATATTCAGGTTGACGTAGTTGTGTACCACGAAGGCGCCAAAGGCAAACACGCCGATCAGCGCACCAAATCGCGCTCCCGAAAGGGCGCCGGAGCCGCCCCGGTACGACATCGCGTACAGCACTGCAAGCGCGAGAATGGCTAAAAGCATCGCCGCCATCCCGAACGGCATCGTGCTCATAATCCCTTCATGCGATCGGTACACGGCGGGATATTTGCGGAATTCGCTCCTGAGAGACGGCAGAAAGGTGAACGTCACGCCGCCGAACGCGAAATAGGCAATGAAGCCTCCCAATGTTGCGAGAGCGATACGGGTAGTGTTCACAGTTATACCTTTCCAAATTAGGATCGACTTAGAACGGCCTGGCCAGTCAGCAGGGCCTGGAGCTTGTCGAACGATTCCATCGTGCCTCTCGAAACATGGGCGCACATCTCCTGCGACGGAAATCCGATCTGAGTCAAAACCATCTTGGTTTGCGTGCCGAGTTCGATGAACTCCACGACCACTCGCGTCGTGACCGGACCGAAATCGGCGTGATAGGCGATCTTCTCCGGCTCAATAATCTCGTCGTACTGACCCTTGTAGGTAAATTCACCTGCCCCCTTGATCTGCATAACGCAGGTAAAGAAACCGCCCACGCGGAAATCCATCTCACACTCGACGCTGGTTGTGTCTTTGCAGCCCCACCATTGTTCGAGCCGCTCCACCTGCTTCCAGAACGCGAACACGAGCTGTCGCGGAGCGTCAAATATTCGCATAATTTGCAGCCGATTGTCACCAACTTTCACATCGGATTTCATCGTGTCTTCTCCTTTTGCTGAGCGGTTCTGAGCAACCCGTCGAGGCTGTCAAATGCAAACTCCCAACCGGCTGCGCATTGCGCGATCCATTTGCGAGCATCTTCCAAGCCTGCCGAGTGCGGGCGGATCAAGTGCTCGCGTCCCCGGCGCTGGCGCGTAATGAGCCGGGCGTTCTCCAGCACGCGCAGATGCCTCGAGATGGCCGGCAACGACATGCGAAAAGGCCGGGCTAAAGTCGTCACTCGCGTCTCACCTTCTCGCGAAAGCCGCTGCACTATCCGCCGCCGCGTCGGATCCGCCAAAGCTGCGAAAACTGCTGTCACCCGCTGCTGTTTGTTAACCACGGCGTTAAATATCAAGCACTCTACGGCCTTGATGCCAGCTTGTCAAGCAAAATAGTTAGCTGAAAGGTTAAATAACGACGCCGGGCCCCCGCCCTGGACGCAAAGTTCCGCGGCACGATCCTTAATTCTGAACTCTTCCGGGAGAGAATGCGGAGATGTCGTGGTCAGACTTCCCCCGGGTAATCAGCTGCGCCATGACCTGCGCGGTGACCGGCGCCAGCAGAATGCCGTCCCGATAGTGGCCGGTCGCGGCAAAATATCCCGGCAGGGTCGTGGCGCCCAGAATCGGCAAATCGTCCGGAGTTCCTGGGCGCAAACCCGCCCAATCCTCGAGCACGCGCGCTCGCTCAAGAGCAGGAACAAGGCCGATGGCGGCGTGATGCATGCGCCGAATGGTGCTGGCATTCGTGCGCTTGTCGTATCCAGCATCTTCGAGCGTCGACCCAATCAGCACGCGTCCGTCGCTGCGCGGCACCAGGTAGACTTCGGGCGCGCGGATCACGTGCCGCAGCAGCCGCGGGGCTGCGACTGCCAGCATCTGGCCTTTCACGGGACGCGTGGGGAAGTGAATCGGAGGCAAATGCCCGGCCCAGGCGCCCGCGCAATTTACCACCACGGGCGCAAGATGGTTCGTCTTGTCGGTGGCAACTCCAGCAACTCGGCCAACTGACACCAGCACTGTCTTTACAGGCGACCCCGAAGAAATGCCCACGCCACGGTGTTTGGCAGCCTTTACCGCTGCAGCTGTCAGTGCCCGTGGATCAACACTGCGTTCTTTGAGGTAAATTGCCGGTCGCTTTGGATCAGCCAACGCCGGCTCGAGCTCAGCGAGTGGAGCTGGAAGCAGGCTCTCCGTACTGAAGCCGGGACGATTATGAACGTGCTCGGGTGGAGGGAATACCAGTGTGCCGTCGTCGCGCAAATCAACATCGATACCCGACTCATCCTGCAGCTCATGGACAAACTCGGGATACATGCGCGCGCTGGCCGTTGCCAATGCCTGCAGTGCAGCGGGAGTTTCGACGGCGCAATCCGCTAACATGCCGGCAGCGGCATGCGATGCTTCCCGTCCCGGTTCTCCTCGTTCCACCACCAACACTCGCGCGCCACGCTTGTTCAGTTCAATCGAGAGAGAAAGACCAATGATCCCGCCCCCGACGATGATGACGTCCCAAGTCTTCACGATGGCATTGTAGAAGAGGGGCTGAAACGCGTTGTACGAATTGTCATTCCGAGGAGGGGCGGCGACGAGGAATCTGCTGGTTGGGTCGGGATTTTGGCGTAGTCGGTGCGCCGAAACTCACTTCCTCTTTCTTCCGTTCTCTGCCCGTTCAATTGCAAGATCGGCTTGCGGGTCGGAGATTTTCATCTTCTTGAGTTCCGCCCGAATCTCTGCTTCCGACATCGGCTTGCTCGTGCTCATGAACGGCTCGCCCTGACCGGCAGCCAGATCACGGAACGCCAAAATAAATTCGCCCTCTTTCAACCCGGGCATTACGCCCCAGCTGTCAAACGCCATGATCCCTCCTTACTTCGCCGGTCTTTCCCATTCCGCAATTGCATCGAATACCGCCCTCCTCTGCTCTGCTGAAACGTCGCGTTCGCCGAAAATCTCAATCCGGCTATCACCTCGCGGCGTGGACCAGTAGTGAATGGCCATTGCGAAAAGCTTCCTTCTCGCGACCCAATAATCACTCACTGGATCACGATCACTCCATACAGTAATATGCCACGCAAGTTCTCCGTTGGTACTTTCGTACTGAATTCCCTGAACGCTGTACCGCTGGAAAACTCCGCCCCTGCCTGGTCGCCTAGCTCTCCACAACTCAACTGTATCCGGCATCAGAACTTCCCTGTACAAACCTGGCGGACCCGGAGAGACTTGAACTCCCAACCTCTGCGTTCGAAGCGCATTGCTCTATCCACTTGAGCTACGGGTCCGCGCTCGTATAAATCTTAACAGGTCTGCACAGCAAACCGTCGGCAGTGCCCGCGAAGGATTCGCGATCCGCAAACCCATGTGCAAAATGTAATCAAAACTTTTTCGCTTGCGCTATGCTAGGAAGCTGCCGCAGTTTGAGTATGCACAAGTCTTCCACCCGCCGCTATGCCCGCTACCGTACGGAAATCCCTCTCATTGTTCGCGTGCTCGGGCAAGACGGCTATGTGCGTATTCACGGACGCTGCTTTGAGATTAACGAGACCGGGCTGGGAGCGGTGATCACCAGCGAATTCAGCGCGGGAGAAATGGTTTCGCTCGAGTTCTCCATTCCGGGCGCGGCCGAGATGGTGCTGCGCGCGGTGGTGCGCCATCGCATGGGCTTTCTGCACGGATTCGAGTTCATCAGCATGCTTCCCGAACAGCGGGAACAGATCAAGGCATACTGCCAGACACTGCCGCCGTCCTAGGGCAGCGCCGGAGGTCCAGCGTCTGGCCTGATTTCGAGTTGAAGCTTTCTCCGCGATCTTGGCGAATTTTTTGCCTCCTCTGCGTTAAAAAAGCTTCTGACCGCCAAGCACACGAAGGATCGCGAAGGACGCGAAGGAATCATGCGACGAAGAGCGCCGCGTCATTTCACAAAGAGTACAATGCAAACCCAGGCGTACAATTCACACTTCATAAGGAGCAACCATGACACAAAAAGTCATTGAGATCGTGGGAACCTCGAAACAGAGTTTTGCCAAGGCGGCAGAAAATGCTGTGGCCGAGGCCGCCAAGACGGTTCGCGGTATGAAGTGGGCGCGGGTGGCGGAGCTGGAGATGGAACTGGACGGCAAGAAGATCACCCAGTATCGCACGACTGCCAAGATTTATTTCGATATCGAACGTTAAATAAGGAGTCAGTGATCCGTGGCCAGCGGTCGGAGTTGGCGACTGACCCGGATCACGCGACAGCGTCACACGCAGGGAGATTGATCTTGCCAGCCGCAAACAACAGCCTGAAGGAACGCCTGGCCCGATATCGCCAGATCACGCTCAGCGTGATCGGGCGGAAGTCCGGGAAAACCATCTCAATTCCAGTCTGGTTCGCGCTGGAAGGCAAGAAGCTTTACCTGCTGCCGGTTCAGGGCTCGGAAACACAGTGGTTCAAGAATGTGCTGCAGGACCCCCGCATTAGCATTTCGGCGCGGAGCGACGAGGCCGGGTTCCAAGCCGTTCTTCTGACCGATGCCAAGGCTGTTGCCTCGGTGGTGGAGAAGTTCCGGGAGAAATACGGCGTCAAGGACGTAAAGAAATATTACTCAAACTTTGATGTCGCGCTAATGGTCGATTTAGGTTAAGCAAGAAAAAGAGCGCAGGGCCCCAGATGGGAGCGCTCACGCTTCGAATCACCGAGCCGGACGGCACCAGGGAATTTCTGAAGTCGGTGCTCGCGAGCTAGTTACCAGGTTCATATAAATTACGAATATCTTCGAAATATTTTGATACCACAAACAAGGGCCCTTCTGCTTTTGTCAAGTTTTTCATGAAAAGCCGGGGTACGAATCCTCGAGGCGCGCGCCTGAGACGGCTGATTGACAAGCAGGCTACTTGCGGTGTATTACGTATGCTTACGCTTTACTTCGTTTAATCGGTTCTCTCGAATGGCAGCTTGCGCCCGAGCGGTATGGTTGCGAGAGGAGATAAAACAATGCTTCTCGGCCGGCAAGCCACCCAGGAGTTTGACCTCTGACGATGCCTCGGCACATGTCCAGCGCGTGTTGGCTGTTCCTCGTTCTTATCGTACTGGCCGCGATCTGCGGTGTAGTTGGCGGACAATCGGCGTCTCCCCAGTCACAAATTGGTTATCAGGCCGCCGCCAATGCAGATCAGAAGAAAACACTGCTGCTGAAGGATTTTTATCCCACCTCGATGCTTCACGTCCCCGCGCATCAAGTGGAACGCTCCAAGTTTTACACCATTGACGTTCACAATCACACGAACGATGCAGCGGGAATCGGCGACCGTATGCCCGCGCAACGTGTGGTCGAGATCATGGACCAAACCAATGTGAAGACCGTGGTGATCCTGACTGGTATGTGGGGCGGCAAGCTTCAACAGGTGATCGACACCATGGTCAAACCCTATCCCGAACGCTTCATGGTGTTCACGCAGATCGACTGGTCAAAGATTGACGACCCTGATTTCAGCCATGAGATGGTGGTTCAGCTGGATGATGGAGTGTCGCGCGGTGCGCGCGGACTGAAGATTCTGAAGGATCTCGGCCTGGGCGTGCGCGACAAAGGCGGCAAGCTCATCGCCGTCGATGATCCGCGTCTCGATCCCATCTTTGAAGAGTGCGGCAAGCTTGGCATCCCGGTCTTTATTCACACCGGCGATCCCGAATCGTTCTTCCATCCTATCGACGGTGCCAATGAACGGTACGAGGAGCTGATCGAACACCCTGATTGGAGTTTCTATGGTCAGTTTCCCAGCCTGGAGGAACTTCTCGAGGCCCGCAATCGCATGTTCGCGAAACATCCACACACCACGTTTGTTTCTCTCCACATGGGTTGGCCGGAAAACCTGCCGTGGGTTGCTGAGATGCTCAATCATTATCCCAACGTGATGGTGGAATTTGGCGCGCGCGAAGCCGAACTGGGACGCCAGCCGCTGCAGACGCGCGAGTTGTTTCTCAAATATCAGGATCGCGTGATGTTCGGCACCGACAACGGAATGGATGTGGAGATGTACCGGAATCATTTCCGCTGGCTTGAGACGGCTGATGAATCTTTCGACTA
>DASPSE010000148.1:0-30778 GCA_035624085.1 Terriglobales bacterium | reverse complement strand
TTCCGCTTCACCACAGTCATAACGTGCTCATGCGTCGCTTCCGGCGTGCCCCGGGCATCCACAACAGCTACCCGCTGCGGCTCACGAGCGGCAATCGCCAGATAAGCATTGCGAACGCGCCCGAAAAAAGCACGGTTTTCCTGCTCGAAACGGTTCTCATCGGCAGTTTCGGAAGTCCGCGCCCGGTTGCGGCGGCGCGCACGCTCCACGCTGGCAGCCACATCGGAGTCCATCAGGATGGTAAGATCCGGCTGCAGATCGCCGCACAGAATGCGATGCAAGGCCAGCACTGGTTCGCTTCCCAGCTTGCGGCCGCCGCCTTGATAGGCTTCGGTTGAATCGGTGAACCGATCGCAGAGCACGATGCGCCCCTCGGACAGCGCCGGCAAAATGACTTCTTTAATATGCTGCGCACGGGACGCGAACATGAGAGCTAATTCCGACAGTGGCGCCAGCGCCGACGTACTGGTGTCGAGCAAAAGATGACGGATTTTCTCTCCCGTCGCCGTGCCGCCTGGCTCGCGCGTGACCACTACTGGCAACCCCTCTGCCCGCAGTGCGGAGGCCAGCCGCTCCAGTTGCGTGCTCTTTCCGCAGCCGTCGAGCCCCTCAAAGGTAATGAATTTTCCGCGAGAGTGGGGCGACACGGAAGAATCATAGCACTCTGGGTTCAGGTGTCTGGTCTTGGGTGGGGTAAAAGATCTTAACCGCAAAGGACGCAACGAACAGCTTTGTGCGTCCAAAAACCGGACGACCACCCGTGGTTCACACGTGACTGAAATCCTATCCCGCTGATATATTCACAAGTTTGGATTCATCAAAATCGTTTTAATAAAACCAAGGAGCCCTGAATGATCTTTAAGTCTCGTCGTGCAGTAATGTGGCTGGTCGCCTTCTTCGTCGTCGCACTGCTTCCCAGTACAGCGCAAACTCCAGCAAGACCCGCCCCTCCGACCGTCACCGTTTCCGTTGATGCCACGGACGCGCCGCGCAAGATTTTCCACGCGCATTTAACGATTCCGGCTACGCCGGGCACGCTCACTCTTTACTACCCTGAGTGGATTCCCGGCGAACACGGACCCACGGGACCAATTCAAGAATTGGCAGGCCTTCGCTTCACCGGCAATGGGCAAATCCTGAATTGGCGTCGTGACCTGCTCGACGGATGGACCTTCCACGTCGAAGTGCCGCAAGGCGTCTCCCTGGTGGACGCCGCGCTGGACTACATGTCGCCGGCTGGTCGTGACGGAATCTACACCGGCGGACAATCCGCCACCGACAAAATGACGGTCATCAGTTTCAACACGCTGATCTTGTATCCTGCAGGTTGGACCTCGGATGAACTCACCTATCAGGCAAGTCTGCGCCTTCCAGAAGGGTGGAAATTTGGTACGCCCTTGCCCATCGCTTCACAGGCCGGAAGCGAAATCAAATTCAACCCGGCTTCCTTGACCACGCTTGTCGACTCTCCTGTGATCGCCGGTGAATACTTGCGTATTGTTCCGTTGAGTGAGAATCCTCGCCAGGAAATGGACATCGCTGCCGACAGCGCCGCCGCTCTCGATGCACCGGCAGATGTTCTCGATCATTACAAGAATCTGACCGACCAGGCCTTCAAACTTTTCGGAGCGCGGCATTTCCGCGATTACCATTTTCTTTACAGCCTGAGCGATCACGTGGCTCACTTCGGTCTGGAGCATCACGAATCCAACGACAGCCGGTCCGGTGAACGCGCTCTGGTCGATCCCGAGTTGCGCCTCTTAGCCGCCGGTTTACTGCCGCATGAGTATGTTCACTCGTGGAACGGGAAGTATCGTCGTCCTGCTGACCTTGCCACTCCGGATTATGAAAAGCCGATGCAGACGGATCTGTTGTGGGTGTATGAAGGGCTAACGTCTTATCTTGGCGATGTTCTCAGTGCACGCAGCGGCCTGCGCACTCCTGAACAGTTGCGTGATTCCGTGGCACTAATTGCTGCCAGTTTGGACCACGTTCCGGGCCGCACCTGGCGAAACCTGCAAGACACTGCCGATGGCGTGGCCGCGATGCAAGAAGCACCTGCGGAGTGGGGGTCGTGGCGGCGCGACCTCGATTATTACGACGAGGATGTGCTCAACTGGCTTTGGGTGGACACGATCATTCGCCGGCAGACGAACGGCAAGAAGTCCATGGATGATTTCTGCCATCTCTTCCACGGCGGACAAAGTGGCCCACCGGAGGTAAAGACCTATACTTTTGATGACGTGGTGAACACCCTGAATCAGGTCGTTCCCTACGATTGGCGCGGCTTCTGGACGGAGCGCCTTACCAATCACGGGCCCGGAGCGCCGCTTGGAGGCATTGAAGCCAGCGGCTGGAAACTCGTCTACGACGAGACTCGTTCGGAGCTCCATCAAACCCGGGAACGCACCCATGAAGGGGTCGATGCCACGTATTCCATCGGATTGGTGCTGAACGAAGATGGGCACATCGTCGATACCGTTGAAGGCATGGCCGCCGCGAAGGCCGGAATCGGACCCGGTATGAAGCTGATAGCGGTGAATGGCCGCCGCTTCGCGGCCGACGCATTACGTGACGCGTTGAAAGCAGGAAAAAACAGTTCTGAGCCACTGCAATTGCTGGTCGAGAACACGGAATACTATAAAACGTACAAACTGGACTATCACGGCGGGGAGAAGTATCCGCACCTGGTTCGCGACGAATCGAAACCGGATATGCTGAGCGACATCATCAAGCCGCGATAAAGTTCTTTACCACGGAGGACACAGGGGAAATCTAGAGCATTTTTGTGCCCTCCGTGTCCTCTGTGGTTATTCTTTCTCTGTGGTGCCGGTAAACAGGTCGGTCTCCTGCGGAATTGGCTCTGGTCTAACCCACGCCGCCAGATGAAACATCTCCTGCCGTCCGCGCTGGCGAACGTGCGACTCAAAAAGTGGCCAAAGTGGCGCCTGGGTGGTGTGCGCTTTGAAAGCTGCGATTTTTGTTTCCAGATGATTCCCAATCTCGACAACCGCGCTTGCCGGGGCTAGCGTGATAGGCTGCCGGTCAGGCAAGGCAAAGTTCGCGGTTGCGTAGTACAGCTTCTGCGGACGGTACGGCGTAAGACCGTTCTTTAACTGGTCGGGATAACGATTATTGCGTCCGGCCCAGTGGAAGGCCAGCGTGGAGAAAACCGAAGCCATGGAGTGATCGTCGTGGCCGGTAACTCCGCCTTCAGGACCGAAGGTCAGCAGCACCTGCGGGCGGAACTGGCGAAGGTGAAGCGTCAATTCACAAACCACCCGGTAAAGATCCTGACGATAGAGCTTTGCGTCGGGATAATCGAGCACGATTCCATGCGTGACCTTCAGGATTGCACATGAGACGGCGAATTCCTTGCGTCGCATGACCACCAACTCCTGGTCATCCCTGGCGCTGCCGCGATGGGTGGCGGCCTGCCCCGGCGTGAGGCAAATCACGCAGGTTTCCACGCCACGGTCATGATAGAGCGCCAGCGATCCGCCAAACCCGCCGGCTTCATCATCCGGATGTGCGGTGATACACATCATGCGCGGCATGGGGTCATTGTAACTTGCGGCGAAGTCCTTCCTGCCCCGGCCGGTGTGCAACTTGTTGCAGCGTAGGATCCAAAGAAATGCTTCTCACCCAGGGCAGTTCCGACTACAATATTGCGGCCACGCTGAGGATGGCGCGTGGCAGGAGTCTCCCCCAGTGCACGTGCTCGTCACCACGGACACGCTCAGCGGCGTTTGGACCTACACGCAGGAGCTGGTCACCGGACTGGTGAACCGAGGGGTTAAGGTAACCCTCGTCAGCTTCGGCGATATTCCGCTGCCGCAGCAGACTTCCTGGATGGAGAACTTAGAGGGCCTGGATTATCACCCAACGGCGTTTCGCCTGGACTGGATGGAGCAAGGCGAACAAGATTTCAACGATTCCTGCAGTTTTCTTGCTGCTCTGACCAAAGAGATCAGGCCCGACGTCCTGCACTTAAACCAGTTGTGTTACGGCAGTCTGCCGGTGAAAACGCCGCGGGTGGCGGTTGCACACGGCGACTTGATCAGTTGGTGGAAGGCCGTACACGGATACGAACCCAAGGAAAGCCGCTGGCTGCGATGGTACAAAGACGTTGTGACCCAGGGATTGTTCAATGCCACCGTTGTGGTAGCTCCCTCGGTCTGGATGCTGGATTCGATCCGCGCGAGCTATACGCACCCTAAGCGCGACGCGGTGATTTACAACGGCCGCAATCCTATCTTCTTCAATCCCTATGTAAGCAAGAATGATTCCGTCCTCGCCGTGGGGCGCCTGCTGGATGTCGGCAAGCAGGTGTCGCTCCTGACTCAGCATGCGCACCCTCTGCCGGTCTGCATCGTGAACTCCGATGAGCAGGTCACAATTCCGACTCTGCCAATCTGCACCGACGTGAAGCTTCAAGCAGATGAAGCATCCGTTTCAGTAAAAGGTGCGCAGACTGAAGCGCAACTGCGCATGCTTTACAGCCGGGCTGCGATCTTTGTAGCTACCGCGCGTTACGAACCGTCCGGGCTTTCTACTTTGGAGGCAGCTCTCTCCCGCTGCGCGATCGTGGCCAACGATATCCCCTCTTATCGCGAAATTTGGGGAGACGCCGCGATTTACTTCCGCGCCAACGACGCGGAAAGTTTGGCTGACGTGATCCGGCGATTGCACGAACGCCGCGACCTCTGCCGTGGCTATGCTGCCCGGGCTTTCCAGCGGGCTCGCGAGTGCTTCACCGCCAAACGCATGATCGACGAGTATCTGCGGCTCTATCAGCAGACGCTTGGGATGGAAGCCGCGGCCGCGTAGTTGTACGACCCGGTCCAGGCGAATTTGGCTGCCTTTGTTCTGATTCTGTAAGAAAACAACTCTGGTTCTCGTAATTCGCGCAGCTTACGCTTATAGTGCCATTCATAGGTGATCTTGCGGCTGGGGCGCGTTTCTATGACCATGCCAAGCTACCACTACTCTTATCTGGTCGGCACTCTCCTATTCTGTGCGGCATGGGTGGCCTGCTTTGTCCTCGGGCGAAATTACCGATCTCAGATTCTGTGGGGCACGCTGATTTCAGCGCCTCTGGCGCTTACCAGTATTCTTTTTATCCCTCAATACTGGACGCCGCCCTCATTGTTTAACCTCGACCAAAGGTTTCGCGTCGGGATTGAGGATGTGATCTGGGCGGCATCAGTCGGAGGAATTGGCTCAGTCGTCGGCGAAATTTTTCTTAAGGAGAAGCTGTCAAAATCGAGAAGTCAAAGACACAAGCGGCATTATGCGCCATTCGTGGTTATGGTGGTGGTTTTTGTGATCCTTGAGTTTTGGCGACCGGGCAAAACCATCTATAACACGGTTATCGCCTTTGCTATTTGCGCTCTCGTAGTTTCTTTCTTGCGACGCGACCTGGTGCCGCTGATGCTTACGAGCGCGGCGGTCTTTACGGCTCTGTATTTCGCTCTCTTTGAATATCTTCTTCTGCTGTACCCGGGGTTCATTCAACGCTATTACAACATCCCGCATTTGCTCGGAATCTATGTTTTCCGAGTACCCGTCGAGGAACTCATGTTTGCGGCTTCGGGCGGGGCTGTTTGGAGTATCGCGTATGAATACGTACGTGGTTATCGAATAAGCTCCGCGACACCTCCCCAGGCTGCGCAATCCCCAGGACGTTGACGCACGAAAACCTTTTCGGGTTCGGTCGCTGCCTGTATCCGTAATGCGGATAGCGCGCATGGCCCAGAGGGCTCTCCTTCTGCAGGGCGGGCAACCGCAAACCGGTAGTGTCCGAAATCTGCGTTGAGGCTAATCGGACAATGTTCGCCTGAAACCTGTTAGATCAATGTCGATCACTTGGTCATCGGGGCTAATCACGAGCATTAAAGAGTTGCCATAGCGCTGTCGCAATCGTCGCCACTGCTGTTTTCCCTCGACGCGCCACAGTGGTCTATTCCACATTCCGCGCACATTAACAAAAGTCATTTGCTCGCCAAGCTCCTCAGTTGTGAATCTGTGAAGTTTTCTCGTTCCGCACTTCAAATCAGTTGTGTATGTTGCCATGATCTACCTCTGGGACAGTGTCGGGCATAGGCTATAGCTCAGTGCAAATTACGTTGGTAATGAACATTCCGAGCCATTTATCGTTGAGAGTTGGCGGCTAGGCGGGGAACGCAAGAATCACAGGTTTGGCTTCGACGCACATTTCAGCCGCTACCCGCAAACCACCGCTGGAAGCTCCTACCCCGAAGCTGGTATCTTGTTTGGCTTGGATCATTGGAGGGCTCATGGCTGTGGTAAAGATCACAGTAAGACCAAACGGTTCCTATCGGGTGGAAGCCCCCGAAGGCTCGGTCGAACTGGTGGATGCTAACGGCAACAAATACGATTTAACCGGAAAGCCGGCTTTTTCTCTGTGCCGCTGCGGCGGATCGGTCAATAAACCTTTCTGTGACGGAACCCATAGCAAAATCGGCTTTCAGGGCGCCGAGCTGGCGGTGAAGCAGGCCGATGCGTCGGGGATAACGCCCGCGCCCAATCTATCAGGGCCGAAGGTGTAGCCCGGTCGATTCGCAACTTTGAGGTAGCTGGGAGCCCCGGCGTGCGCGATTCGAGAGACAGACAATTAGGCATGGACCGCCGCATCACGCGGCGTGACTTCCTCAACGGAGTAGCGCTGACGGTCGGCGCCGCCATCGTTCCCTCTTCCCTGTTCCTGGCATGCGAACGCCACCTCGAACCTGAGCAATCGCCCGATTACTATCCCCCGGCCCTAACGGGATTGCGCGGCGGCCACCCGGGCAGCTTTGAGACCGCACACAGTTTGCGCGACGGAACCTTTTGGCAGCATGCGGGAACACCCGCCGACACCGGTGAAACCTACGATTTGGTGATCGTCGGCGGAGGCCTCAGCGGCCTCGCTGCGGCGCACTTCTTTCGAAAGGCTGCAGGCCCGCAGGCGCGCATTCTCATTCTCGAGAATCACGACGATTTCGGCGGCCACGCGAAACGCAACGAATTCCGTGTCAGTAACCGCACGCTACTCGGCTATGGCGGGACTTATTCCATCGAAAGTCCGGAGCCTTATAGCGCGGTGTCCAACGGCCTGATCGAAGAGTTGGGCATTGACGTATCCAGTTTTCCCAAATATCTTGATCGTCCGCTTTACGGCGCGGACGGACGAGTGCCCAAAATATTTTTCGACAAGGAGACGTTTGGGGTTGACCGGCTGGTGGATGATCCCTGGCCGTTTCCCGGAGGCGAGACCTACGATCTCTCGGTTGCCGCTCCGGATGCATGGGCGCGGTTTATGGCCGAGGCCCCCATTGCCGAGCAGGCACGCAAGGATGTACGCCGGCTCTGCCTGGAAAAGAAAGACTATCTCCCTGGCTTAAATCTCGAGCAGAAGCAGGCGCGACTGCAACGCATCAGCTACGCCCAGTTTCTGAGCGAATCGGCACACATGCACCGGGATGTGCTTCGCCTGTACCAGAGACTACCTGAGCCGCTGTTCGGTTACGGAATCGATGCGATCCCGGCCTATGAGGCTTGGGAAGCAGGCTACCCGGGATTCAGCGGAATGTTTGGCGAACCAGACGAACTGCATTGGGAGCGGGTTCACTTCTTTCACTTCCCGGATGGCAATGCCTCCATTGCGCGGCTGCTGGTCAGAAAACTTATTCCGGAGGCGATTCCCGGGAATTCTGCTTCTGATGTGGTTACCGCGAAGGCGAATTACGCGAAGCTGGATGAGTCAGGTTCGCCCGTACGCATTCGGCTGAACAGTACGGTCGTGCGCGTGAAGCACGAGGGCGACCCTGCCAGCGCGAAAGAAGTCGAGGTTACCTACGCGCGCTTCGGCCAGTCCTACACTGTGCGTGCCGCGCGGTGCATTCTGGCGTGCTGGCACGTGATGATTCCATACATTTGCGAGGACCTGCCGGGCAAGCAGAAGCAAGCCCTGTATGCGGCTGCCAAAGTGCCGATTGTCTACACCAACGTGCTTTTGCGCGACGGAATGGCCTTCGAAAAACTCCGCGCCAATGCGATTTATGCGCCTGGCGGCTATCACACTTGGGTGAATCTCGATTTGCCCGTAAGCATCGGAGGGTATCGCTGCCCCCATGATCCGCAGGAACCAACCGTGGTTCACATGAGCAAGGCGCCGTGTAAGGCGGGCTTGCCGCCTCGCGAGCAGCATCAAGCCGGCCGGGTTGAGCTCTATACAACTACGTTCGAAACCTTCGAACGCAACATACGCGAGCAGTTGGCGCGCACCCTGGGAGCAGGAGGATTCGATCCCGCTCGCGACATCGCTGCCATTACGGTGAATCGCTGGCCGCATGGCTATGCCTACGAATACAACTCGCTTTTTGACTCCTTTGTGCTTGAGGGAGGCGAACCTCCCTGCGAAATCGCGCGCCAGCCGTTCGGACGGATTGCCATCGCCAACAGCGATGCCGGCGCCCACGCCTTCACGAATGCGGCCATTGATCAGGCGTGGAGAGCGGTGGGGGAAATCACAAAGGCCTAGAGTACTTGGTAGCGTCTTAATTTGCCTTCTTGTCTGTCATGCACTCTTCGTCAGTACAGTTGTGATGCGGGCAGGCTATGAAAAAGGTAGCCACTTCGTCCCTCCTGGGGAAGTAGGCATCGCCCGTGACGCTGGTCACTTCGTAGCAGAACATGGTGATGTGCTCCGGGGTAGCTTGGAAAATGTCGTGGTAGCGCGCCCATCCATAAAAGTACAGATGCCAACTGCCCCCTTTTGGAACGGACTCCAGCGCGTCGATAACGTCAGGAGTTATGCTAACAGGCCCCAAGTCGGTTTTGGCTTTAGGGCCGAGTACCAGCAACTGAGGCGCAGCGTTGCCCGTATCAGGATAGGAGAAATTCCCCGGCAGCTTGTCGTGGCCGTTCCACTGGTCGATATGAGCAGTCATTCCCCTGGTAGGAGTAACTCCGCTGTTCTCCATCGGAATCATGAAGTCCCAGCTATTGGCCTTGTGCGTAAAGGGATCAATTTTGATCGTGGTATCGAACGCTGGAGAGAATGTGATGTACGCTCTTTGAACCGCTTCTAATGCCTCACGGTTGATCCGGTTAGAGTCCAACATAGCTCGCAATTGGAGGAGGTAGATTGCGGCAACGATAACAGCCGCAAACAGGGTCCAGACCGCGACCTTCGAGTCAGGTGGCTTGTAGGTTGGCTCGCTGTACCGCACCGTCTCGCCATTTCTGCTGGCTGGTCCATTCTCGCTTGGCATCGGGTTGCACCCTTCCCCGCGCTTCCCGCAGCTACCTGCGCGCTCTGGCGTTTTTGATTTTACGGCTGTGTCTGCCGCCCACGGTGTGCGGGCCCTCGCCTGCCACACTCGGTGGGCTGAAAAATCTAAATTGGGACCCCACCAGGTACTCCGCGTCAGTTGTTGTCATCCCGAGCAAAGCGAGGGATCTGCAGCTAGGAAATGCGAAACTGCAGATCCCTCGTCGCGACGCTCCTCGGAATGACAAAATTCAAGCGTGATCAGTGGATCGTCTTCGTCTTCCTCGACATGTAATCCATCAGCAGATACTGGCCCAGCGTGTACGGCGTGGTGAAGTAGGCTTTGCCGCGGCACATCTCGGTGACTTTCTGGACAAATTGCACCAGGCCGTATTCCGAAGCGAGCATGAAGGTGTTGATCATCACGCCGGCGCGCTTGCACTTAGACACTTCCTCGAGAGTCTGGCTCACCACCAGCGGATCGAGCCCGAAGGCGTTCTTATAAATCCGGCCGTCCTCCAAAGTTAATGCTGACGGCTTGCCGTCGGTGATCATGACAATCTGCTTCATGTCTTTTCTTTGGCGCTGCAGAATTCGCTGCGCCAGGCGCAAACCTTCTCGCGTGTTGGTGTAGTACGGGCCGACTTTTACGCGAGCCAACTGTGATAACGGCACTTCCTCAGCGGAGTCGTGGAAAAGAATGAGCGAGAGAGAGTCGCCGGGATATTGCGTGCGAATCAGATGGGACAGCGCCATGGCCACTTTCTTCGCCGGCGTGAAGCGGTCTTCCCCGTAGAGAATCATGGAATGCGAACAGTCGAGCATCAGCACTGTGGCGCAGGAAGACTGGTATTCGCACTGGTGCACCTGCAGGTCTGAATACTCGATATTCAGCGGCAGTTTCAAACCTTCTCTTTGTATGGCGCTGGACAAGGTCGCGGTAATGTCCAGATTAAGCATGTCGCCAAATTCGTAGAGCCTTGAGGCTCCGCTGGTCTCGATGCCAGTCGCCATATCACGCGTATCGTGGCGGCCAAAGCTCGACTTGCCGAGCGATCCCATCAAATCGCGCAGGGTTTTGAAGCCGAGAAAATCCAAGCTTTTGTCGGTGATCTCAAACTTGACTTGCTGCTGGGCGTCACCGACCTGCCCGCCGACGCTCGATTGCCGCGACGGATCATGCGGTTGATCGATGCTGATGTAGTCTTCCTGCTGCATGCGTTCAATCAAGCGGTCGATCAACTCATCGAGCTTGCCTTCCATCTGCATTTGCTGCAGGCGCTCACGCATTTCTTCGTCGAGTAGGTTGCTGTCGAGTAATGCCTGCTCGATCGCGCGGCGCAGATCGTCGAGTGTCTGCTCGCGGCCGAAATCATCGTAGAGATAGTTCTGGAATCCGCTTTGCAGCAGGAAATCCCCGAGCGCACTGAGCAGGTCCTCCATGCTCATTTCGCCCGCGGGATCAGGGACGTATTTGCTGTAGCGGATGCGTCGCATAAAGCGGTCAGTTGTCAGTGGCTAGTGGTCAGTGCTGCAATTTGACTGACAAGTGAACACCGGCCACTGGCCCCTAGTTGAACGGTCTTCTTCCTCGGAACGGCGGATCCTCACGCTCGAAGGTCTTTTCTGCGACCTTGGGCGGCTTTTCGCCGGCGGTGAAAAGCCGTTCTTCGTTGCGTCCGATGCGTTTGTGTGCATGCAATCCCTCAAGGACGAACTCCGCCGCCGAAACCTGAGTCTCAGGAGTGTCTTTCGGGCCGACGTTCAGCTTGACCAGTTTTTCCATCAGTCCCTGGATGTTTCGCAGCGACGACAGCGCCTCAGAGGCGCTGGCAGTGTCCGCCAGTTGGATCTCTCCGCCGAGATCGAACCACTGCACCACCTGATTCATGTCGGCGCCTTTGAAATAGCCGTCGTAGGTTTTCGCGACAGCGGTGCGAATCAGTTCGCGGCCCACATGGTCGGCGCCTTTCATCTCGCCTTCGTACTCCAACTCCAGTTTTCCTGTAATGGCAGGCATGGCCGCGTAGACATCGCCGATTCGCGGCACCACCAGCTTTTCTTCATGGCGGATGGCACGCCGCTCGGCATTCGAGATCACGTTCTCCATGCAGGAAATCGGCAGGCGCTGGCTCACACCCGAGCGCTTATCAACTTTCTTGTCTTCGCGGGCCGCAAAGGCAATCCGCTCGATGACCTCTTGCACATATTTCGGGACATGCAGCTTGTGCCCGTTGCGCTGCGTCCAGGCTTCCTGCGTGGTGATCGCAATTCCCTCTTCAACGGTCGCGGGATAGTGAGTTCGAATCTCGGACCCGATGCGGTCTTTGAGCGGCGTGATTATTTTTCCGCGGGCGGTGTAGTCTTCCGGGTTGGCGCTGAACACCAAAGCGACATCGAGCGGCAGGCGAATCGGATAGCCTTTGATCTGGACGTCGCCTTCCTGCATGATGTTGAACAAGCCGACCTGAATCTTCCCCGCCAGGTCAGGCAACTCGTTGATCGCGAAAATTCCCCGATTCGCCCGCGGCAACAGGCCATAGTGAACGGTCATCTCGCTGCTGAGCTCGTGGCCGCCGCGCGCGGCTTTGATCGGATCAATGTCGCCGATCAGGTCGGCGATGGTGACATCCGGCGTGGCCAGCTTCTCCACGTAACGTTGCTCTGGCGCGAGGTACGTGATGGAAGTGTTGTCGCCGTGCTCAGCCACTTCCTCGCGGCAGCGGCGGCAGATCGGCGCGTAAGGATTGTCGTGAATCTCGCAGCCGGCGATATACGGCATCTGGGGGTCCAGCAGCGAGGTGAGCGCGCGCAGGATGCGGCTCTTCGCCTGGCCACGAAGTCCCAACAGAATGAAGTTATGCCGCGAGAGAATGGCATTGACGATCTGTGGCACCACGCTATCGTCATAGCCAACAATGCCCGGGAAAATTGGGCAGCCCTGGCGCAGTCTTGTTAGTAAGTTGTCGCGCAACTCGTCCTTCACCCGCCGAGTTCGCAGAATTTGTTCCGAGAATGGACTATCGCGCAGTTCGCCGAGTGTCCGCGGAAGACTCATGACTAGAAAACCCCCAAGGAGAACAGCTTCGTGCCTCGATTATACCCCGTCCTGCTAGCCCGCATGCCCGTTGCCCCCGGCTTTGCGGCGCACGTGCATGGTCCGCCGCATGGTAGGTAAGAGGGCCTCAAAAAAGGAAATGACGGCCTGCAGTCGTTCGGGCTCGGATTTCATCCCAAGCAGTGCCTGTTTGAAGTCGAGATCGAGCGGCAAGGACCCAGCCAGGTGAAACGAGAGTTTCTGCTGGTCGATCTCTGACGCTTTCTCCGGCTCGGCCCCTGCCAGCGTCATAATCTCGCTGTGCAGATTCATGGCACGGTTAATTTCCTCGGGCGAAGGCGTACCCGCTTCATCCCGCAAATACAGGACTTCGGCCTGCAGGAAAGATCTTTCGTGGCTGACATGGAGGACTTCGAAGCGGTCCCGGCCCTGAGTAACGATATCCATGCGGCCGTCCTCATACTTCTTGGTTACAGTGACGATTTCGGCCGTGCAACCAATCTCGGCGACGGCACCTTCTTTAGCTCGTACTACGCCAAAGACTTCGTTCCGCTCAAGGCAATCCGCGATCATTTCTTTGTAGCGAGGTTCAAAAATGTGCAGCGGCAGCGGAGTGCCGGGCAGCAAGACCACGTCCAGCGGAAATAGAGGCAGCAGCGAGCTCAACTGCGGCCTCCTGCCCGCTTCGATAGGAATTGCAAAAACATCCTTGGATTGTACGCCAACGTGGGGCCGGTCTCGGCGGAACGATATCCTAATTTCAGCGCAAGCTCTTACCCGAAAGTGTGCCGAGATTGCGCGAAGATCGCACAGCCGGCGTCTTAACGAGCTGACGGCGAAACTCAGCTATTGACTCATCGCCTCTAGAAGAATAAAAGCACGGCATGGGTTCCAAGAATCTCTCAGGAAAAGTTGCGGTCGTAACCGGGGCGTCAATGGGGATCGGCGAAGCGATTGCGAGAACTTTTGCCGAGCACGGCGCCAGCGTGGTTCTGTTAGCGCGGGATGCCGGCCGCGCCGAAGCTGCCCGCCAGCGTATCGGACACACGGGTCGCACCGTTGCGCTCGCCTGCGACGTGCGCAATCGCGAAGAAATTGACCGCGTTGTCGGCCTGACGATGCATCACTTCAACCGCATCGATATCTGGGTCAACAATGCCGGGCGTGGGCACATAGGTTCGCTGGCGAACGTCGACATGGCCGCGGTGCGCGACACGTTCGAAACCAACCTTTTCGGCGCGATGGCCGCGATGCAGGCGGTGATTCCGGTGATGCAGCAGCAAGGCGGGGGGACGATCATCAATGTCTCCAGTGTCGCCGGACATGTTCCGCTGCCGTTTCGTTCGGTCTACAGCGGGACCAAGTTTGCTTTGAATGCCATCGGCAAAGCGGCGCGAGTTGAATTGAAGAACCACGGCATCAATGTGCTGACGGTATGCCCGGGCTACGTGCGAACCGATTTCGGGGCCAACGCCGTCCGCGGCGGAGAACAGCGGGAGGTGCGCCCGGTGTCCGTGCGCGGGATTTCACCTGAGCGGGTTGCCCGAGCAGTTTTGCGTGGCTACGCACAAGGTAAGCGGGAGGTTGTCGTGCCTTGGTCCATGCGCCCGATGATCACGCTGTACCAGCTTTTCCCGGGAGTGGTGGAGTGGGGAATGGCGAGGATGTTAAAACGGCGGGAAACAGAAGAAAACCACTGAGGACACAGAGAAACACAGGGTCTGTAGTTCGTCTTCTTAGACGGAAACCCTCCGTGTCCACTGTGTCTTCTGTGTTTTTCTTTTAAGATTTCAACTCATCCAGCATCGCCGTCATCTCGGATTGCGCATGTTGATTGCCGGTGCGCCGAGCCGAGGCGATTCCGTCCACCAGCATTTTCCTGGCTTCGTCGGTGCGGTTGGCGCTGACTAAGGCCTGTGCTGCCATGAAGTAGCCGGCGGTGTAATCTGGATGAACAGACAGCAGTTTGCCGAATTCCTCCAGCGCCCGTTGCAGGTCGCCAGTCTTCGAGTACTCCATCGCCAGACCGTAACGGGCAAAGGCATCATTCGGGTTTTGCGAGAGAATTCCGGCCAGCGTGCCGATGCGATCCATAGTCCCACTCTCGATTTTCGGCTCTCAGCTTAGCAGACCGGGTGTCGCCGGATAAATGCCGGATAACGGGTGTTGGTGTCCACGTTCCAATGAGTTCTCCAGAGCGAATCAGGAGAGTTAGCAACTTCCTTCGCTCCGGCTGAGGTGAGCCCTGTTTTTTTGTGTGGAGATTGCCGATAATCCGTTAAACGACACTACAATCGTGAAGGTTAATGCATGCTTTGGCCGTCCCTCAAATGCCACTGCGGATATTTCATCCAGCTTCCCTGTTCCAGCCCTCAGGAAAAAGAAGTCAGTCAATCGACCTGGACGCCCCGGGGAATCCTGTTCCGGGACATAGCCTGCCTGCAATGCGGTCGTGTGTCTTCCTACACCACCCGAGATGTTCGCTGGGTGCAAGTTCCGCAAGAAAATCACAGCCCGGATGGTGGAAATGTGATTTGCTGGTGCATAGAAACCGCGTGCGACGAAGAGTTGTGTGACCTTCCAATTGAATTTCACATACTATCGCGGGCTCAGAAGGGACAAGAAGAAGTTCGTTTTTCAATGCTCCGGTTGTTCGAGAAAAGATTCCTTCAGGGGCTAAGTTGCGGGCGAGGCCATCCCCCGGGAAAAAGTGGGATTCGCGCCGTCCGCAAGGTGGATGAGAGTCCGCGATGAGCTGGATCTATTTGTGCGCTGGGTAATTGGCCTCGCCACTGGCGACTGGCCTCGCCTCTGAGTACAATGGCCGCATCTCGAAAAAAAGCGATGGCCTGTCCATTCTTCATGCCTACTGAAAAATGCGACGATGGGGGCTGGATTCATCCCGCACGGCTTCCGCTCGGGGCCGGTTGGCAGGGTCACTGCTGCGCACCGGGGCATGAAGGCTCGGAACCCAGCTCCGAAGAGGTCGCGGAGTTGTGTAATCTTGGCTACGCCTCGCGCTGTTCGCATCTGCCTCGCCAGCGAGATGCCGATGCGGTAAGGTTTTCCGTCACGCGTGACCGCGGCGATCAGCTGACAGTTTGCTTTGTCCGCGAGCTCGGACATCGTCCCGCAGGCCACGGGACGCTCGAATATGATCGGCGCTTTGGCAAGTGGATGTCTTCCCACCCCGACCCGTGCATCCAGCGCATGGCCGAGTGTTACTTGCAATCTTACTTAGTGCGTAGAGTTCAACCTGCCGCGGCAGGCTGCAGTACGAGCACAAATTCATGAACGATCAGTTATTGCCCCGCCCCGTCTGCGATTCCCAATCCGAAATGGCCGAGATTGTTTTGCCCAACGATGCCAATCCGCTCGGCGCCCTGCTCGGCGGGCGCCTGATGCACTGGATTGACATGGCCGGAGCGCTGGCTGCGCATCGCCATTCGCGAAATTATGTGGTGACGGCCTCCATCGATCACCTGGATTTCCTGGTTCCCGTCCATATCGGCGATCTGGTGATCCTGCGGTCGTCGGTCAATCGCGTGTTTCACACTTCGATGGAGGTTGGCGTAAAAGTGTGGGTGGAAAATTATCTCCACGACGACTGCCAACACGTCAGCTCTGCCTATCTCACTTTTGTGGCGGTGGATGGCGCGGGCCGCCATATCGAAGTTCCGGCTGTTGTCCCCGAAACCGACGAGCAGCGACGCCGCTATGACGACGCGGGCAAGCGCCGAGCCATGCGCCGGGAACATTTGGAACGCCGCCGCGCCAACACGCGCTGAGCACAGTCTGACCATCTATAACTCCGCCGCCGGACATCACGGCCTCACCGTGGGCCTTGCCTGGTGGTGTATCGGAATTGTGCTGGCGCTCGGATATTTTGTTTTCATCTTCCGCATGTTCTGGGGCAAAGTCAGCCTCGAGGACGGGGAGTGCTGAGACTTCGACCGTCGATTCTTCCTCAGAATGTCATCCTGAAGAACTTCAGTCCTCGAGGATCTTACGCCGGGTGTGGAGCCACACAGGCGAAGTCAGGAACAATCGCGTCGGCGGCATCGTGAGTTACGCGGTCGTAAAATCCTTCACGGGATAAATCCAGTTCGGGATGACATTCTATTAAGGGTGAAGACCGCTCCCCGTCACATCCCCTTGTGACGCCTGTATAATCTAAGATTAGCTTCAACTGGAAAGGTGAATCCTTGAGCGCTCACATGCCTTCTCGTCCCGGCCAGCCGCCGCCAGGACCGCAGCCGCTTCCCGGCGTGGAAGCCATCGTTGCCGTCGGCTCCGGCAAGGGCGGCGTGGGCAAGACCACGCTTGCGGTCAACCTGGCCATCGCGCTCGCGAAGCTGGGACACAAGGTCGGCCTGCTCGATGCCGACGTGTACGGCCCTAACGTTCCCCTCATGCTTGGCACGAACGGCCAGCCAAAAGTCCTCGCTGACCAACGAATCGAGCCGCTTGAAATCCACGGGATCAAAGTCATCTCCGTTGGTTTCTTGAATCCCGGCGACAAGCCCCTCATCTGGCGCGGGCCGATGCTGCATTCCATCATTCGGCAGTTTCTCGGCTCGGTCGAATGGGGCCTGCTGGACTATCTCATCGTCGATCTTCCTCCCGGTACCGGCGACGTTTCCCTCTCGCTTATTCAGACCGTGCCGCTCACCGGCGCAATCGTGGTTTCGACCCCTTCGGACGTTTCCTTGCAGGACGGGCGCAAAGCCATCGAAATGTTCCGCCAAATGAAAGTGGACGTGGTGGGCATGGTCGAAAACATGAGCTACTTCGTGTGCCCGCATTGCCAGCACGAAATCGATATCTTTTCTCGCGGCGGCGCGGAGAAAACTGCCCAACAGTTCGGCGTAGCATTTCTGGGAAACATTCAGCTTGATCCCGATATCCGCAAAGCTGGCGACACCGGCAAGCCGGCCGTGCTCGAAGGCGAGAGTTCACCACATGCCAAGTCGCTCTACGATTTCGCCCGCAAAGTGATGGCACGCGTGGATGAGATCAAATCCAGCGCTTCTGAAGGCGTAATCCAGATTCAGTAGCTACTGCTTGCAGCGTCTCTTAAGTCTTTGCGAACCTGCTCAGCCGAAACATCGGATCGGGATCTTTTTCTTCAATAACCAGCCCAGCCATCATCTCGCCCAATGCCGGCCCGTGCTTGAATCCGTGGCCCGAGCCGCCGCCAAGAATCCACACATTCGCTGATTTGGGATGACGGTCGATAATGAAATGATCGTCGGGAGTGTTCTCGTACTGGCAGACTCGCGATTCGACCAGAGGAGCATTCTTCATGCCTGGAAACCGGAAGCCGAGATACTCACGCGCAAGTTTCAGTCCCTCAGCGCTGACTGTCCGATCGCCGGATGTGGGATCGAACTCCGGCCCGCGTGTGTCGTCGGCAACTTTGAAGCCGCGGCCATCGGTCGCCGGCATGCCATAGATGAAGCGCTCGCGATGATCTGCCCACACTGGCAAGTTTGTTTCTGAGAATCGGTCATCTCCTGCGGGTGGACCAAAGAAGAATACTTCCTGTCTGGCGGCTCGGACGAGATTGCCTACGGTTTCAGGAAAAAGTTTCCCGAGCCATGGACCGCAGGCAAAGACGTATCTGTCCGCGACCAGCTTCGAACCACTCGAAAGCGTGAGGCCGTCGCGACAGCCGTTCTCCAACCCACTGGGGAGCACTGCCGCCTGTCTGAACTCGCCGCTCTCTGCCAGGAGTCCATCCGTCACGGTCTGGCATGCGACACGCGCTCGAAGAAAACCGCTCTCTGGCTCAAAAATCCCCCAGCGCACACCTTCGAAATTGATCTGCGGCCAGCGCCTTCGCATTTCAGCTACTGAGATCTCTTCATACCTGATGCCGGCTTCACGCAGCGAAGACAGAGAGCCGCGCTCGAATTTGTCATCCTCGGTCGCTGCCATCCACAACACTCCGGTGCGATGCAGAAGCTTAATGTGCCAACGCTCTTCATGCTCCCTCCACAATTGCATGGCTCTCGCCGACATCTTCGTGTAGGGCTGACTCGCGCCATACGTGCCGCGGATAATTCGGCTCTCGCCACCCGAAGACGAACGTGAGTTACCGGGCCCCCAGGCATCGAGCAGCGTAACCCGCGCTCCGCGGCGCAGCAGGTAAAGTGCAGTCCATCCACCGAAGGCTCCGGCGCCAATCACCGCGACGTGGGTTCTGTCTCCCAAGTCCGTAAAATATCAGACAAGCGCGATATCAGGGGGAAACTCTCATCAGCAGAAATTCGTAGTCAGTCAGTCGGAGTCTTTACAGGGATTGCCACCTTCGCCGAATGAAGCTCGGGGGGGCTGTTTCAGCGGCACAACCCCCACTGATCTTGGGCCCGGATACTCCTTTGGGGGGGCGTAGCAGCCGCCGCAAGCTCGCCCCACAGGCTGACACAATGAAGCGCGCGCGCGGGGAAGCACATGACAGAATAGGATAAATTTGTCTCGATGCACGCTTCCGATAAAACACTCGTGCCAACCGTCTGTCGCGCTGCCCCACCATCCATGCAGAGCCACACAAGGATCACTCTGCGGGAAGACACACTACTCCTGCCTTTGTGGACGGGAAACGCAAGGCTGCCTAGTCGGGAGTCGCCCCAAGAAGCTCCTCGTGTCGTTCGCCAGCCTCCTGCACCGCGGCGAACACGGAAGCCAAGCCGCTTCGGCTGAACAGGTCTCTGATCCGCGGCCTGGGATTCATGATTTCCAGATCGCAACCTGTCCGTGAGGCGTGCATATAAACCGCCACCAGCCCACCCAGACCTGAACTGTCAATGTAGTCCACGTTCGTCAGGTCGAGTACCACGCGCTTGCTGGTGGATACCAGGTCGCGAAGCGCATTCTCCAGCGTTGCAGAGGTAGAGGACGTGATCCGGCCTCGAGCTCGGACCACCGTTTCGGATTCTTTCTTCTCAGGTTCGAGTACTAATTCAGCGGGACGAATAACCGGGTTTGCAGCCATTGGCAAACCTCCTTTGTGAAATGCGAGGCCGGCTCTTCCCCAAGCCCGACCTGTGCCAACCTCGGCACAACTCTTTGGCGCGGGTGAGTGTCCAGGTTAGGCTTAACGCGCCATAAGATATACCAAATTAGGGCAAAGTCAAGCCGGACTTGGGTGTCTGTAAAGTTAAGTAAAAAGTCTCCCATTTTTCCCGTTGCCACTACTCCTTTGTTACTCTAATGGAATAGTGTTCGGAGGAACTCTTAGCGCCGAACCGCGTCCTGGGGGACCCATATCACCTTGAAAAGTTCCAGCGCTCGCCTTCTTCTCTTGCCTCTGCTTGCAATTTTGCTGGCTGCCAGTTCACCCGCGCAGCAGACGGCACCCCCGGCACAGCAACCGCCGCCGGCCGACGCGCCGCCGGCCAAAGGCCAGTCACAGGACCAGAGCCAGAACGATGCCGACATAAAGCACCAGGAGCAGACCGGCACATCCAACGACCGGCTTTTTTACGCGCTGCCGAACTTTCTCACGGTGGAAACGAGGAACGTTCCACCGCTGACACCCAAGCAGAA
Organism: Terriglobales bacterium; assembly: GCA_035624085.1. Classification (GTDB taxonomy): domain Bacteria; phylum Acidobacteriota; class Terriglobia; order Terriglobales; family Acidobacteriaceae; genus JAFAGX01. The sequence continues at coordinate 10,892 of DASPSE010000148.1, read as the reverse complement.
ACTTTGGGTAGTGACTCGTGGCTCGTTCGACTACATCCAGATCCCCTGGTACGGTTTACTGTCCGGGGTCAGCCAAGCAGAAAACAGCGAGCCTGGATACGGCCAGGGAGCGGCCGGCTATGGGAAGCGTTACGCCGCATATTTTGCCGACGGAACTATCGAAAACTACTTTGTCGGCGCATTCTTGCCCATCGTGCTTCGTCAGGATCCGCGGTACTACCAGTTGGGCAAAGGAGGATTCTGGCATCGTACCGGCCATGCCATTGGCCGGATTTTTGTGACTCCCACCGATTCCGGAGGCCGGCAATTCAACTATTCTGAGATCGTGGGCAGTGCTATAGCGGCAGGAATTTCCACCTACAGCTACCATCCCCAGGGAGACCGCACCCTGCCTAACACCACCAGCGTATGGGGGACACAGGTCGGATACGACACGATTACCTTCGTGGTGAAGGAATTCTGGCCGGACATTCGCCGCAAGCTGCACAGGAAGAAATAGTCCGGCAGCCGCTGAGAGGGGAACGCGTGGTTTACAGCGAGCTCATATTCGCCAGGAACTCGCCATTCGACTTGGTCTTACTTAGCTTGTCGATCAGCAGTTCCATGGCTTCGACCGGCGACAGCGGATTCAGCACTTTACGCAACACCCAGATCCGCTGCAAGTCTTCCCTGGGAATCAGCAATTCTTCTTTTCGCGTGCCCGAGCGCTGAATGTCGATGGCCGGGAAAACGCGCTTGTCGACCAGTTTGCGCTCCAGAATGATTTCGGAATTGCCGGTACCTTTGAATTCTTCAAAGATCACGTCATCCATGCGGGAGCCGGTATCGATCAGCGCTGTGGCAATGATGGTCAGCGATCCGCCTTCTTCAATATTTCGCGCCGAACCAAAGAAACGCTTCGGCCGCTGCAAGGCATTCGAGTCCACACCGCCGGACAGAACTTTGCCGCTCGGTGGAACGATCGTGTTGTAAGCGCGAGCTAGGCGCGTGATCGAATCGAGCAGGATCACAACATCACGCTTGTGCTCGACCAGGCGCTTCGCCTTCTCGATCACCATTTCTGCCACTTGCACGTGCCGGGCCGCCGGTTCATCAAAAGTCGAGGAGATCACTTCGCCTTTTACCGAGCGCTGCATGTCGGTGACTTCTTCCGGACGCTCGTCGATCAGCAGCACCATCAATACGACTTCCGGATGGTTGGTGGTGATCGAGTTGGCGACATTCTGCAAAAGCATGGTCTTGCCGGCACGCGGAGGCGACACGATCAGGCCGCGCTGTCCCTTGCCAAGCGGCGTCAGCAAATCCATGACTCGGGCGCTGACGTTCTCGCGAACCGTCTCCAGTTTGACTCGCTCCTGCGGATACAGCGGAGTCAGGTTGTCGAAGAGAATCTTGTTGCGCGCTTCATCGGGCGACTCAAAGTTGACGGCCTCGATTTTCACCAGGGCAAAATACTTCTCACCCTCATGCGGCGGCCGCACCTGGCCGCTGATAGTGTCGCCGGTCTTGAGATCGAACTTGCGAATCTGCGACGGCGAGACGTAGATGTCATCTGGGCCGGGCAGGTAGTTGTAATCGGGGGAGCGAAGGAAGCCGTAGCCGTCGGGCAAAATTTCCAGCACGCCCTCGGCGAAGATATGTCCTTCTTTTTCGCTCTGCGCCTGCAGGATCTTGAAGATCAGATCCTGCTTGCGTAGTCCGCTAGCCCCAGGGAGGTCCAAGGATCGGGCGATCTTGGTCAGCTCCGTAATGTTTTTTTCTTTCAGTTCTGCGATGGTCATTGGTAGTTCACCTGCGAAGGGAGATTTTCAAAGGGAGGTCACTCAGGGAAGACTTAAATCAAAGGCAGGCGGGCCGGGCTGCCTAAGCAGCCCGCCGTTGTGCCTCAACAAAGTGTTCCGGCTCCGACAGAACCGTCTGCCGTTCCGAGCTTGCGATCCGGTCCAGAACTTCGTTCATGGTTTCCTGGATTCTGGTGTTTGGTTTGTGAAACTTACGGGTAGCCTTGGAGGCAAGCTGGCACAGCATATAACGATTCCGCAAAGTATGTAAAGCGTCAAAAACGCGATCAGAACGCATGGTTTTCACTTAATTCTCCTGACTGAGCCGACCAGCCAAGCGCCCATCCTGTGTCCGCGAAGGCACAACCAGAGTGTTTAAATAACTCATTCCAGATGGGTTGTACGGGAAAGCTCTGGTTAATGATATAGATGCTCCGAAGCCGCCGAAAGTTTCTCCCGTTTCGGGAGTGGCTGCGGTTGCCCGCGGAGGTTCGTCCGCATGGGATAAGCCTTCGGAACGCTATACCCTACGTGAGATTGAACGCTGAGTCAAGTTGTTTCTTGCGGGATTATGCACTTGACAAACCCACTAGGTACGCGAGAATTTAGCGTTCCCGCTCTAGCGAAAGTTAATCCAAACTCCGTTAGGGTAGAATGCTTGCAATGGGGGTAAGCAAAGATGACTAGCCTATTTCGCCAGTTGTGGTTGCAGGAAGAAGCCCAGGACATCGCTGAATATGCGGTGATGCTGGCGGTCATTCTGGTACTCGTGGTCGGTACGGTGAGCCTGATAGGCGGGAATGCCAACAACGTGTTTTCCACGGTTGCCAGTGCGGTCGCGCAGTAGCCGCTTCTGGGGCAGTCCTGAAACTACGGTTGTCATTGACTGCGGGTTTGTCAAGTGCATGATTCTGGCTTCTTGCGGGGGTATACCCGGTTAGCCGCGCGGGAGCCGCCCTTCAATACCGCTGTTCCGCAAGAACACGCAACGCCAACTCACGCCCAGAACGTCCGATCCAGCGTCCGGTACTGGATGGCTTCGGCAATATGTTTGGGCTGGATTGGGGCTTCGCCTTCCAGGTCGGCGATGGTGCGAGCGACTTTGAGGATGCGGTCGTGGGCGCGGGCGGTCAGTCCCTGCTGAACCATGGCGCGCTCCAGCAGGCGCTCGCAATCAGCAGAAAGCTCGCAGTAGGCGCGAATATGGCGGGGCGCCATTTGTGCGTTGCAATAGAGCTTATCGCGGGAGGAAGCTGAAAACCTTCTCAATTGCGTCGCGCGCGCCCGCATCACCCGCGTTCGAATCGATGCAGAGCCTTCCGGCTCGACACCGGAGCGCATTTCCTTGTAATTCACGGCGGGCACGTCGATGTGGATATCAATGCGGTCGAGCAGCGGCCCGGAGATTTTCGACATGTAGCGCTGAATCATTGGCGACGTGCAGTGGCACTCGCGCGAGCGGTCGTTGAAATAGCCGCAAGGGCAGGGATTCATCGCCGCCGCCAGCATGAAGCGGGCGGGGAAGGTCAGCGACATGGCCGCGCGCGCGATGCAGACCGTCCCATCTTCCAGCGGCTGGCGCATGACTTCGAGCACGTTGCGAGGAAATTCCGGCAATTCGTCCAAAAACAGGACACCGTTGTGGGCCAGCGAAACCTCGCCCGGACGTGGCACCGCTCCTCCTCCGATCAGCCCAGCATCGGAAATCGTGTGGTGGGGCGAACGAAATGGCCTCATTCCCACCAGGCCCGCGCCTGGATCGAGCACGCCGGCCACACTGTGAATCTTCGTAGTCTCCAGCGCTTCTTCGAAAATCAGCGGCGGCAGAATGGTCGGCATTCGCTTGGCAAGCATGGTCTTGCCCGATCCCGGAGGTCCGATCATCAAAATGTTATGTCCGCCGGCGCAGGCAACTTCGAGGGCGCGCTTCGCGGTCTGCTGGCCTCGCACGTCCTTGAAATCGATAACCAGGTGAGCAGCCTCGCTGAGCAAGGTCTCGCCATCCACTTTGAGCGGCACAATTCCATTACCTGTGTTGACGAAGCGGATCACATCGAGCAGCGACTTCACGGGATACACATCCACTCCGCCAACCATCGCCGCTTCTTTGGCGTTAAGTTCGGGAACAACGAGCCGGGAGATCTTGCGGCCACGGGCCTCAATAGCGATCGGAAGAGCGCCACGCACGCCGCGAATGCCGCCGTCGAGCGACAGCTCGCCCACAAAGAGGCAGTCCGGGACCTCCTTTTTATTAAGCCCGCCGTAGGCGCCCAAAATTCCCAAGGCCATGGGCAGATCGAAGCCAGAGCCCTCCTTGCGGATGTCGGCCGGTGCGAGATTGATGGTGATGTGCGTAGGAGGAATGTCGTAACCGCAGTTCTTTAGGGCCGCTCGGACGCGATCGCGGCTCTCCCGCACGGCGGCATCCGGCAGGCCGACCGTGTGAAAGTGATCCTCCAATGTCTTAATTCCGGACACATCCACCTCAACCTCGATGATATTGGCATCGATACCGTAAACCGCGGCACTGAGGGTCTTGTAGAGCACAACGTGAGCAAAGCTCCGCTAAGAGATCCGCTGGAAGACTCACAGTAACGCTCTGGACCAGTAACAGTTGGTGACTCTTATCACCAGAAATCTGTGACGAGTGACCTTCCGGTGCGTCTTTTACCTGTGAACCAAGTTTTCCAACAAGGTTTTGGTTGTTTGCGCTGCCCCTGTGGAATAGGATGCGACTACCGCTCGACTCACCAGGTTTCGGCGACCACAGAAGGGCGGAACTGAAGCCATGTCAGACGAAGAGAAGTCCTCCCTGCAGTCCCCTCGCACGCCCAGCCATCTGGAAAAGGAAGAGAACTGGCTGTGGCGGCTGGCTCTGCTTTTCCTGGTGCTGCTGGCGACAGGCTTGGCGGCTGAGTCCTGGGAACGCCTGCAAAGCCTTCCCTATCATCTGGGGCTGCTTTCGATCGCTTTGCTCTGCGTGGCCATCGCTTTTGCCGGCTTCGCCTATGGAAGACGAAAACGCGTCACTGAATTGAGAACTCTGGTGCGCGAATTTCAGGAGCGCGCCGCTGCTCCTACGGAAGAGCAGCTTGATCATCTTGGCCAACTCATCGCCCGCTCGCAGCGCAGCTTCAAAGAATTGATCGACTCCTTCGACGATGTTGCCTTCGCCCTTTCGCTCGACGGGACGGTGAGGACGGTGAACCGCCGCGTCACAGAACTGCTGGGGATCGCTTACACCGACGTTGTAGGCCACAAACTCGACGAGTTCCTGGATGAACCGAAACGCGAGGATGCCGAGCCAGACCTGGCCCGCTTCCTCGAAAAGCGCCGCTGGTCGGGCATGGTTCGAGTGCGGTTCCGCTCGTCCCAGCATGTTCGGTATTTCGATTGCGTATTGAATGCGATCGTCAAGGGAGACGAAGTGGTAGGTGCCAGTGCGCTGGCCCGCGACGTGACCGGAGAGCGCGAGAAAGAACGGCGTTTCACTGAGCTGTTCGAAACTCTGCAGGAGGGCGTCTACTTCAGCACACCAGAAGGGAAGTTGCTCGACGCTAACCCATCTCTTGTGCATGTTCTCGGATACGAGGACAAGAGCGAGATCCTCAAGCTTGATCCGAAAGCGTTGAACGCCGATCCCAATGAAAGCCCGGTTTTGGGACGGAGCGCCGACGATCAGGGCGGGGTGCGCACGCGCGAAGTCATGTTGCGACGCAAGGATGGAACCCTGGTGACTTTTCTCGATACTTCCCGCGCGGTTTGGGACACGTCGGGCAAGATCGTCCGCTATCAGGGTACGCTGGTGGACGTCACTGAACGGCGTGCAATGGAAAGGGCGCTGCGCCAGCAAGAGGAGTTCCAACGCTATTTGCTGGAAAGTTTCCCGGACCTGATCCTGGTCATCGATTTGAATGAAACCTACAGTTTCGTGAGCGCCCGCGTGCGCGATCTGCTTGGCTACACGCGGGAAGAATTGCTTGGAAAAAAGCTGGAGGAACAGGATCACTCTCCCGAGTTGCTGACGCTGGTTCGCGATTTACTGGTCGGACGGAAGCCGTTCGACTCCTGCGAATATGGAGCACGCCATCGCGACGGCAGTTGGCGAACCATGCGCGCCTCCGCCAGCCCGTTGTTTGACCCCACGGGTAAAGTGAGCGGCGTGGTCGTATCGGTACGTGACATTACGGTTCAGAAGAAGCTGGAGGAGCAGGTCATCCAGAGCGAACGCCTTGCCGCTATGGGCCAGATGATTGGCGGGTTCGCGCACGAATTGAATAACCCGCTCACCAGTGTGCTTGGGATGAGCGAACTCCTGCAGGATTCGCCACTACCTGACGCGTCCAGGAAACAATTGGAGACGCTGCAGCAGCAAGCTCGCCGCGCGGTCGGAATTGTTCAGAACCTGATGTATTTCTCGCGGCCCCCGGCGCCGGGCAAATCTTCGATCGATCTGGGAGAACTGGTGCAGAGGACGCTGGATCTGCACGCCTACTCGCTGCGCAAGAACAATATCGCCGTGGATTTTCTTCGTGAAGGATCGCTTCCGCCGGTCACCGGTGATGCGCACCAGCTTATGCAGGTATTTCTGAACTTGATCTTCAATTCGGAGCAGGCCATGCGCGAGGTGCGCGACCGAGGCACCTTGCGAATCCGTCTGGAGAAAGGGAAAAAAAACGCTTCCGTCATTTTCCAGGATGATGGACCCGGAATCCCGCCGGATATTCTGCCCAATATTTTCGATCCTCTCTATACGACGAAGCGTCCCGGACGCGGCACCGGACTGGGTCTGAGCATCTGCAAGGCAATCCTGCGCGAGCACAACGGCAACGTCGAAGCCGCATCGGGGCCGGGCGGAGGCGCGGTGTTTACGGTGACGTTGCCTGTGGCGGAAGCATCGACGACGACCACCTCCGGAACCTAACCTGGATTCGCCTCGACCTGATCTGCGAGTCTGACCCATGCCAGCAGAGCGAAACCACCCATAGCGAAGATGGACACCAATGCGCAGGTTGCGGTGATGTCGCTAACCCGCCACAGCACGCCTGCGGGATCGGCAATTACGGATAGCCGTGGCCGCGGAATGACTAGCAAGACGTTCCCGGCTGCACAGATCGCATAGAAGGCGACGGCAATGCGCCAGTAACGGTATGGCACAGGATCGGGATTAATTGCACGATCACGCAGGTAGAGAGCAAACAACTGAAATACGACATAGACCGTAAGATACCAGCCGAGGAAATTGCTCACCGGAACGCCGAAATAGGCTCCGCCTTGCCGCCAAATCCAAGCGCGCAGAATAGTCGACCATACGGGATCTTGAGAAAAATCCCAAGCGACCATGATGAAGCTTGCAACTAGAGGCAGAGTTACAACGTGCGCGCCACTCACACCACCGCTCATATCTCCCAGGATCAAGCGGGCAAGCGTCCACGATAGATAGCTCATTCCCACGTACGCGAGCCCCAGCAGGATGGGAACAGCGAAGAGCTTCGGCCCCATCAGATCAGTGAAGTAGTAGCGTCCGAACGGGAAGCCGGTGAGTACGCCCACATTCTCAAGGATGTTCCCGACCACAAGGCAAAGAGCAATGAATGTGAGAATGCCGCGGGGGCGGTAGAAGATAGCGCCATGAATCAGAGCGAACATGGCCGCAGACAAAACGTGCAAGGCAACGACGGCTAGCATCGGCACTCCGCCGGGGAAGACCTGCAGAACCCTCGCAGCAGCATAAAGTGTGGTGAGCCCTGTGAGCGCAACCATCACGGTGGCTCTATCCTGCGCGATACCTTGAGTAGGCTTACTGGCGTTCGTTTGATATGCCGTGGCGCTCATCGTTGGTGTCGAGAGATTCTGATACCCACACTGTCTTGGGTTGTCCCCCGGGTACGACTACAGCCTACCTCTCCACCGCCATCGCCACCGCATTCCCTCCGCCGAGGCACAGTGCGGCAATTCCCCGATGCACGTCGCGCCGGATCATCTCGTAAATCAGCGTCACCAGCACTCGTGCGCCGCTGGCGCCAATGGGATGGCCAATGGCAACGGCGCCGCCGTTGACGTTCACTTTGTTGGGATCAAGGCCAAGCTCACGCATGACCCCGAGCGCCTGCACCGAGAAGGCTTCGTTCAATTCGTAGAGATCGACGTCGTCATTCTTCCAACCGGTCTTCTCCCAAATTTTTCTTACCGCGCCGATGGGAGCGAGCATGACCCATTTGGGGTCGATGCCGCTGGTAGCTTGCGCGACGATCCGGACCATCGGTTTCGCGCCGAGTTCTTGAGCACGCTTCGCGCTCGTGACTACCACCGCCGCGGCGCCGTCGTTAACTCCCGGCGCATTGCCGGCGGTGACCGTTCCATCTTTCTTGAACGCCGGCTTCAGGGAACGCAGGACCTCAATAGTCGTGTCTTCCCGTGGTGATTCGTCTTTATCGAAGATGATAGGCTCTCCGCCTTTTTTCTTGGGAGGCAACTCGACCGGCACAATTTGCGACTTGAACCGGCATTCTTTGATGGCGGCGACAGCCTTACGGTGCGAGTTCACCGCGAACTGATCCTGCTCCTCGCGCGTGATGCCGTATTTCTCCGCCACGTTCTCGCCGGTGATGCCCATGTGATAGTCGTTGTAAATGTCCCACAGGCCGTCGTGCACCATGGAATCGATCACCTGCGCATTGCCTAAGCGATATCCCTTGCGCGCCTGAGGAAGCAGGTAGGGAGCGTTGGTCATGGACTCCATACCGCCCGCGACGACGATAGAACTGTTTCCCGTCTGGATCGCTTGCGCTGCGAGCGCGACTGCTTTCAGTCCGGAGCCGCAAACTTTGTTGACGGTCATGGCACCTACTTCGGGCGCGAGGCCTCCGAAAATTGCAGCTTGCCTCGCTGGGTTTTGCCCCAGGCCTGCGGAGACAACGTTGCCCATAATGCATTCGTCAACCTGCTTGGGATCGAGATTGGCGCGTTTAACCGCTTCGCGCACGACGATGGAACCCAGTTGTGTGGCGCTGAAATCCGCAAGGCTTCCCTGAAATTTTCCAACCGGTGTGCGACAACCGGAGATAATGACCACATCCTCAAAAGCAGCCATTTATGTGCTCCTGCGATGAATTGCGTACTCCCGAATTATAGATGTGTGAAGGCGGAAAAGGTTGAAGGAAGCGAGAGCTTGGGTTCCGCGCCTACCGTGGCGGCGAATGGGAAGAGCAAGCGCTGCGGTTCGCTCTGATCGCAGGAATTTTTTCCTGAGCGGCGCCGATATGGTCGTCTCGGGAGAAAAATTCCGTTGAGTTGAACCGGCACGTGACCTTAGTGTGCTGGTCGAATGCGGAGCCAGCTTCATTTTTTTCTTGACATCACTTTTTATTAACTCTAGATTTCAATCAGTCGCAACAGAAGACCGTTGCAATCCATGAAAAATGGAAAGGGAGAATAGTTCAATGGCAACCAAGAAGAAAGCAAAGAAGGCCAAGAAGCACTAAGAGCCTTCAGTAGGTAAGACAGGGGACGCGAAAAGCGTCCCCTAAGTTTTTTGCGGAAGACTCAGTGGGCCTTGGTGGTACCGGAGATCGAATACAGCTGTTTTTCTGTTGCCGGGCACAGAGTGCGATATGCGCAAAACCCGCAGTGGAAGCCCGTCTTCGGTTCAAAATCTCCCGCGGCGATCTTTGCGGCAACTTCTTCGACTTTCAACTTCGCCTCCTGCAGCTGAGCCTCACTGCGGCACGTCACCACAAAACTGTTTTCTTCCAGGTTATGGAAGAGGAGATGATCGGCGCGGCAGCCCCATTTTTCACGAGCAGCCAGAGCATAAATCGAAAGCTGCAGGCTTTCATCAGCGTCTTCCTGGGACTGCGGTTTGCCGGTCTTGTAATCGGTAATCGCGATCTCGCCGCCGGGTAACTTGTCCACCCGATCGATTCGCCCGACGACGGTGGTGTCACCGAGCTTTACCTCAAAGAACTCCTCCGTATGCAGCACGTCCGGAACGGCCTTCTTCCGGCAGGCAGCCAGGAATTCTTTCAATTGCGCGATACCTTGCGTTTCGTACAGGTCGTGCTGATAGGAATCGTGAATGCGCGCATTTTGGAGGTCAGAGCGGAAAAGCTCCACCACGGCGGCATCGCTCATAGTTCGGTTGAAGCGAACCGAGTCATAATACGCGCGCAGCACGCGGTGCATTGACGCCCCATATTGCATGGCCGCCGGCACCTCTCCAGGAATTTTCCATTCCCGGTCGAGCTTGAACTGCAGCGGACAAGTTTCATAAGTTTGCGCGGCGCTGGCGCTGAGCTTAACGCTCAAATCTAAGGCCGGCGGCAGCCCAACCCACTGAGCCAAACGAGTTGCCGCTGCCGGAGCCGCTTGCGCGAAAAGATCCGTCTGGAATCCCCGCGCTGAGCGCTGGCGGAGGCTATCGCGGAGAGTGGAATCTTTCAGCAGACTGCGCAGATATCCCGCCGGAGTCGGATCCTGTCCCTTACCACGCTTGGCATAGATTGCCAATGAGTCGCGGGCTCGCGTCATCGCGACGTAGAACAGACGCCGCTCCTCCTCACTGTACAGGGTCTTGTCATCTTGCGCGGCGACGGAATTCGCATCGCGCAGCTCACGCGGAAATTCGACCAGGGATTCTTTGTAATTGGCGGGGAAGGAATTGGAATTTGCCCGCAGAATGAAGACGTGGCTAAATTCGAGTCCTTTAGCGGCGTGCGCCGTCATCAGGCGAACAGCATCCCGGTCCGGCGTCGCCATCGGAATGGCGCCTCGCGCTTCACGGAAATAACCCAGGTATTCCAGAAGCTCGGCAACTTCTTTCGTTCTTACGATGGGCTTGGCCTCCCACTGTACGACGAACTCAAGGATTGCTTCCACCGCTGGTGAACTTTGCTCGAAGGCGAACTTCCGGATGATGATCTCCAGTGCGGCACGGCTCTTGGCGTAGGTCCTTGCGATTTCGTCGCGGACTTCCTGGAGCGTGCTCAGCACTGCCGCTCCGCCCTCGATCTGGCCTAAAACCGACGCCACTCCTCCGTGTTCCGGCTCACGCGGCAGCGCCCGGATTCCAGCCCGCAGTTTTTCTGGATCGACGGCAAACTGCGGCAAGGC
>DASPSE010000136.1:0-3383 GCA_035624085.1 Terriglobales bacterium | reverse complement strand
GCGGGTCAATTCGCAGGCGCCATCGAATGTCGCCACATTGCCGGCAATGAGATCCACTTGTGGAAGCTTGGATTTCACCTGTTGAATCGCTTCCAACACCCGTGTCGAGTGTCCGTGCGCGCTGTCCAACGCCAACAGGTCCACTTTGGCTTTAGCCAGTTCCTGCGCCCGCTCCAGGAAGTCGCCGGTCGCCCCGATGGCCGCGCCCACCCGCAACCTGCCCTGCGAATCCTTGGCCGCATTCGGATATTTCAGCTTCTTTTGAATGTCTTTTACCGTAATTAAGCCTTTGAGGTTGTACTTGTCGTCGACGACCAAAAGCTTTTCCACGCGATGCTTGTGCAGAATCTTCTCCGCATCTTCCAGCGTCGTGCCCACCGGCACGGTAATCAGATCGTCCTTCGTCATTACCTTGCTGATCGGAATATCGAAGCGGGTTTCAAAACGTAGATCGCGGTTGGTAAGAATGCCCACCAACTTCCCATTCTTCGTGATGGGCACGCCCGAAATTTTGTACTTGCGCATCACCTCCAGCGCATCCGAGACCTTGGCATCCGGCGACATCGTCACCGGGTCCACAATCATTCCACTTTCCGAGCGCTTGACCTTGTCGACCTCATTGGCCTGCTGTTCGATTGTGAGATTGCGGTGGATGATGCCGACTCCGCCTTGTTGCGCCAGCCCTATCGCCATGTGCGACTCAGTGACCGTATCCATGGCGGCGCTGATGATCGGAATATTCAGCCGGATATTCCGCGTGAGTTGGGTCTGCGTGTTGGCGAGTACCGGAACCACATCGGAACGCGCGGGCAGCAGCAACACATCATCGAACGTGAGCGCCTCAGGAACAGGGAAGTGAATCATATTTTTCTCAGCCGCGAAGTAGTTCCTATTCTAGAGACGGTTGCCAGTTGAGGCAAATGGCGTCACACCCACTCCAAAGCGCCCTTTTTCCAAATCCAGATGTAGCCGACGATCAGGATCAGAAGGAAGATCAGCATCTCGATCAGCCCGAACACGCCTAGCGCCTTGAATTTCACCGCCCAGGGAAAAAGAAAGATGGTTTCAACGTCGAAGACCACAAACAGGATGGCAATGATGTAATAGCGGACGGTGTAACGGCCGCGGGAGCGGCCAATGGGATCGATGCCGCACTCGTACGGCATCAGCTTAACGCGGTTCGGATTTTCCGGCCGCACCAGCTTGGCCGCGATTAGAGTAACAGGGATCAGCACCGCGACCACGGCGACGAAAAGAAAGATGGGAACGTAGTTCTGCGGCATTTAGCTTGTGCCTCTCCCCGCCAATCTTCAGGAAGATATTGAACTGCAATGGTACCGCTGTACGGCCCTGGCTTCAAGGAGGGCATCACGATCTCCGCAGCTGCTAGCTCAATGGATCTGGTTAAGCTGCCGCGCGCGTGCCAACTTCAACTGTGCTGAGGCACACGACGCTACCGTGGAGCAGGCAAGTATCTGCTGGTTCGTGCGGATCGAGGCGCGCCGATTTCATCTTCAGCAGCGCCATCGTGGACAATGCCTTGCCCAATGCCTTTTCAAGCTGTGGATCGCGCACGCTGGTGCAGGAGTAGATCGCGACAAACGTAACCACCTGAGCTGAAAAACCGCCAGGCTCGCGAGTAATCTTTGCCATGACGCCCTTTCCCAGGTTTGCGCCCATACCCATCCCCATCGCCACAGTCAACGGCAGAACCAATCGGCCGCCTGGCCGGAGTCTCTCAAGCCACATGCGATGCGGATGCGTAACGCCGGCGTTGACCAGGATGGCATCACACTCGCCCGGATCGAGGCTGGCTCCATCTCCGCTTTGCGCTCTGACGTTCGGCCACGCGGCCAGATTTGTTTGGGCCCGCGCGGCTAATACTGGATCGACTTCGCTGGCGATCACTCTGCCACTTGTGCCCACCACTTCCGCCATGATCGCCGTATAGTAGCCCACCCCGCAGCCCAGATGAAAAACATGATCGCCCGCCTTCAGATCGAGTGAGTCGATCAACTTTGCCAAAGTGCCGGGTTGGCCGTTGTTCAGGTCGCGGGCGGTGTCGAGCGCCACTGAAACGTTGTGATACAGGTTCTTCGGGTCGGCGTTTTCGGTCTCGATGTAGGTTGTCCCGCCCAGCCCTAAATCAACCGACGCAATTTTCCATGGTCCGGGACCGAGAAAGTGCTCGCGGGGTACGCGGGCGAAAGCATCAAGGAGGGCTGTCGAGCTGATATTTGCGGCGAAACGCAGTTCTTCGGAATAGAAGCGGCGGCAATCCTCGAGCGTCATTGCAGCAGTATGCCACGATTTTGCTGTCCCACGTGGTCTGGAAACCCGGACTGTTTATAATCGGTTGTTTCTATTCTGCGTATGGTTGGACAGTATCCGCCTGCGCGGGGATGAAAAGGGCCCTCATTGGCACTCGACGAAAAAATCTACGAACAGCGGCGCGAGAAGCTGAAACAGATTGAAGCGCTCGGGCAGCGGTCTTATCCGACAAAGTACGAGTTCACGCATTCGATTCCGGAGATCCTGAAGGAATACGGCCAGAAATCTTCGGAGGATTTGGAAAAGTCTCGCGTGAACGTTCGCGTCCCTGGGCGAATTATGGCCATCAGGCTCATGGGCAAGGCCGGGTTCGCGCATCTCCAGCAAGGTGGCCAGAAGCTGCAGATTTACGTGAAGAAAGACGCGGTCGGCGAGAAGGGATTCGAGCTTTACAAGCTGCTCGATTTGGGGGATCACATCGGGGTCAGCGGCTATCTGTTCCGTACTCGAACCGGCGAACTTACGGTACACGTGGAAGAGATCACGTTCTTGTCGAAAGACCTGTTGCCGCTCCCGGAGAAATGGCACGGATTGACGGACGTCGAGTTGCGCTACCGGCAACGCTATGTCGATCTGATTATGAATCCCGAAGTGCGAGAGGTCTTTCTCAAGCGCAGCAAGTTGGTGCAATCGATGCGGCGCTTCCTCGACGCGCACAGTTTCGTCGAAGTTGAAACCCCGATGATGCAGCCCATCCCTGGCGGCGCAGTGGCGCGGCCGTTCGTCACCCACCACAACACGCTCGACATGGATTTGTATTTGAGAATTGCGCCGGAGCTTTATCTGAAGCGGCTGACCGTGGGCGGATTCGACCGCGTGTATGAGATTAACCGTAACTTCCGCAACGAAGGCCTGGGATGGCGCTGGAATCCCGAGTTCACCATGCTCGAGTTTTATCAGGCTTATACGGATTATCGCGGCGTGATGGACCTCACGCAGCAATTGATTATTCAAGGGGCCAAAGACGTAACCAGCGGGACAAAATCGAAATGGGGTGAACATGAAATCGACTGGGCGGAATCGAATTGGCGACGCATGACCATGCGCGAAGC
>DASPSE010000129.1:0-10943 GCA_035624085.1 Terriglobales bacterium | reverse complement strand
AATTCGACTTCCCGTGAAACCCGGAGCACCGCCAGCGGCAAGCGCGTCTTCTCCACGCGGCTAAGTTCATTCGCGAGCGGCCGTGCCGAGAGCGTGGCATCGAGCGAAGGCGCGCCCAGACGCAAGATGGCGGCAACCCCTAGGGCTACAGGGACCAGCGTGAACCGTAATCCGCCCCATCCCACGCGCGAGCGCAACGTGACAACCAGTCCCACCACCAAAACTGCGGCCAGCGTAAACGAGACCGCGGTTGCCTTGCCCCACGGCAATCGATGCTGCAAAACCAGACATTGGATCATCAGAGCAGGGACCATCGGCGCAGCGGCAACAATCGAATGTAAGAAAACAACCAACGCACCAGGGCGTTGATTGTCAGCTAAGCGGCGACGCACGTACTCCACAGCCAGCAATGTTCCCGCAGGTACGGCCGGAAGAATGTAACCCGGCAGTTTTGATTGCGAGATCGAAAAGAAGATAACCGGCACAACCAGCCAGATCACCAGAAATACATTCAGAGAATGTTTCGATTGAAGTATTTTCCGTTCTGACCTCCACGCCCGCACGCTTTCCACCAGCGATACGCAGGACAAGACGGCCCACGGAATCACCGCAAGCAACGTGACCGGAACGAAATACCAGAACGGCTGCTTATGGTGGTAGAGATTAGTGCCAAAGCGAGCGAGGTTATGTTCAAGAATGAATACGCGAAGGAACTCCGGATTTCTCATTTGCACCGCGATGAACCACGGCAACGTGATTAGGCAAAAGAGCACAATCCCCGGAATCCAAAGCGTGCGCCAAAGTATCCTGTAATCGCCCTTCACTGCAGCAAAGATCACAACGATCATCGCCGCCAGAACAGGTGCGACCGGTCCTTTCGCCAACGTCGCCAATCCCAGACAGACATAGGCGGCGGCTAAGTATTCCTTGGAACTGCGTTCAAACCACGCGTACCACGCCAGCAACGCGATCGTGAACATTGCGGCCAAAGGCATGTCCGTTGAAGCGGCGCGCGCAAAGCCGATCACTCCTGCAGCCGACGCGGTCATCAGCGCGCCGTCGAGATGCAGCCCCGGGCGGAACTTTCGCAGGAAGAAATAGACCGCAATCACCATGAGCGTGGCGTCTATGGCCGAAGGCAAGCGCGCCGCCCAGTCGCTCACTCCGAAGAGGCTGTACGCCAGCATCGCCTGCCAATAGTAGAGAGGCGACTTTTCCAGCCAGGGCTTCCCGCCGAGCACGGGCGTGATCCAGTCGTGACGGGCGAGCATTTCCCGCGCGACCTGCGCGTAGCGAGGTTCATCCGCGCCGACCAGCCCGAAGTACGCGAGTCCGAAGAAAAAGAGGAATCCGCAGAAGCCGGCGAGCAGAAGCCAGTCGGTGCGAAACCGGTAGCGCTGGCTCAACCCGAGAACCCCGGCCGTGGAGTTGGACGAATAGAAGAGCTAAAGATAGAAGCGGCGTTCATTCCTGGCTCGCTTGCCTGAGCAACGCGTACAGGCTGATCAGCACCCAAGCAACCTCCAGTATCACAAAGCCGATCTGGAAGGGATGGAATGCAATATAGGCGAGAATGGCAGATCCCACTGCGTTCAACACGTTGTACGCGGCCCGGCGCGCGTCCATCCAGCGCAACTGATGGCCCACATAAGCGACAAGTATAAGGAGTGCTCCGACAAAGGAAGCGAACTGCCGAGCCAGCGAGATATTCATGGAGAACTATTGTACGGAAGGATGAGCGCGGAGTTGCTCGACCACCCGCGCCACCGCTATAGACAAAGGACCCTCCAGCGCGCAGCCGCTGGCGCATTCGTGACCGCCTCCGCCAAATTGCTGCGCCACCGCTGAGACGTTCAGTTGGCCTTTGCTGCGCAGGCTGACGCGAAACCGGCCATCGGGCAGCTCGCGGAAGAATGCAGCTACCTCGACATCATGAATCGACAGCGCGTAGTTCACCAGTCCTTCGCAGTCTTCTTCCTTCGCGCCCACATGTTCCATCTGCTCGCGTGTCACCCAAATCCAGGCCAAAGAACCCTCGCGGTGAAGGTTGGAGAGCGCGGCGCCGAGCAATCGCATCTTGGCGGTGGAATGCCCGAAATACACGCTTCGCGCACACCGCGCCGGATCCGCGCCCGCCAGGACCAGTTCGCGCGCTAGCCCGAAGGTGTGCTCGTTGGTGCCTTCAAACATGAATGAACCCGTGTCCGTGAGGACGGCGGTGTAAATACAAGTCGCAATCTCGGGGGAAATCTTCACCCCCGCCTCGCGGGCCAGTTTGTAAACCAACTCCGCGGTCGCCACCGCCTTGGGGTCAATCCAATTAACGTGCGCGAAAGGTCGCGCGCTCACGTGGTGATCAATATTGATCAAGAACCGGTCTTCGAGCCCACGCAGCTGAGTACGCTGGATGCTGTCGCACTCCAAAATGATCGCGGCTTCATATTTGCCGTTTACGCGCTCAGCAGTAATTACGGTGTCGGCAAACGGCAACGGGTGATAAATTCGCGGAACTCCGTCCCGCAGTACCACCTCCGTCTCCTTACCCATGAGGCGCAAGATTTGGCTGCAGGCCAGCGCCGAACCAACCGCATCGCCGTCCGGGCGGGCGTGAGAAGTCAGCAAGAACCGCTGCCTTTGCTCGATTTGTTTCAGAACTTCCTTCAACATACTGCTGCAATCCTTGGCTTGAGCTATTTGGCCCTCTTGTCGCGATTCAGAAGCTCATTGATTCGCGCTTCGTATTTCTGCGACCGGTCCAACTGGAAAAACAACTCCGGAGCACGTCGCAGATGCAAACGTTCAGCCACCTCATGCCGAATGAACCCCACGGCTGCCGCCAGTCCCGCGAGCGTGCGGTCGGCCTCGGCGTCATCTCCCTCAACCACTACAAAGACCCGCGCCGAGCGGGAATCTTCGGCTAATTCCACGCGGCTTACATTGGCCAGGCCGATTCTTGGGTCGCCCAGCTCGCCTTCTACGATGGTCTCAATTTCCTCGCGCAAGGCCTCTCCCAGCCGTTCCCGATGGTATTTCTGCCCGCGCCGTTCCACCGCTTTTCGCCTCGGAGTAAAACGAATGAGAATATCAGAAAACCGGTCGGCATTGGACCGCAGAAATGCGCCATGGGAGTACTTCGGTGTGGGATATCAAAGTACTATGAATGGAAGGGGTTACAGTTATCTAATTTCTTGATCAGAGAAATTCAACAAACGAATCCGCGATCTCGGCTCCCCCGTTGTTAGCGATGCGAGCGGCCTGGCGCTCCACGTTTTTCATCAGGCCATCCAGATAATCCCGTGAGTCAGAGATGCCGACCACCCCGATGGTGGCGCGGTTCCACAAGCCGTTGGCGTCGAGTTCCGCTATGGAAACGTTGAAGTGGGCGCGCAGCCGGTCTTTCAGGCTACGCACAACCTGGCGCTTATCCTTGAGCGATTGTGCGGCTTCAATATGCAGTTCGAGCGTGAGAAAAGCAATCATAAAACAGTGGCCAGTGATCAGTTGCCAGTGGTCGGCAAGTTCGCCGAGAACCCGCAATTATGAATCATTTCTGGTTTTACTGGCCACTCACCACTGATCACAAACCACTGCTCTCAATACTGGCTCGGATTCTCCGCATACCGGCGGAAAAAGCTCTCCGCCTTCCACTGCGGCCGCTGCGTGCTGTCGGCAACGGAAATCATCAATGCCCGGATGACTTCTTCATACTGTGCCGCCGAAGAAAGGTCCACGGGCTGATCCAGATCATCCGAGGGCGCGTGATACCGATGCGTGAGCCAGTCTCTGAAAAGCTGCTTCTGTTCGGGGGAATTAGGATCGGGCGCAACCCCCATCATCAGCGCGGGAATTCCGTGGCGGATGAAATTGTACTGATCGCTGCGAATGAACACATTCCGCTCCGGCTGTGGGTCAACCTGTACGTGGATGCCACGCGCCTCTGCGACCTGGCGGGCTTCGTCGCCGAGATCCGATTCCCCCAGGCCCCACACCGTGAGCAGCTTCAGCGGAACGATGGGCAGGAACATGTCAATGTTGATGTCCGCGACCATCGCCTTTCGATCCACCGTCGGATACGCCGTGAAGTAGCGGGACCCGAGCAGCCCCTTTTCTTCGCCGGTTACGAAGACAAACAGCAGCGAGCGCTTGAACCTCTCTCCCGATTTCTTGAGCGACGAGGCCACATCGAGCAACACCGCGCTTCCCGAAGCGTTGTCCATGGCGCCGTTGTAAATGCGGTCGCCGTTGATCGGCTCGCCAATCCCGATGTGATCGATGTGCGCCGACAACACCACATATTCGTTCTTCAGTTCAGGATCGTTGCCCGGCAGCTTGGCAATCACGTTGGCCGATTTCACACTTTGCTTTTCGAGCTTGGCCGTCGCCTTCATCGAAACCGCCAGGGGAAAGCGCGGAAGCTGTCTGCGCTCTTTGGCTGCAGTGACGATCTCCTGAAAGCTGTGACCGGAGCCGGTGAACAATTGCTCGGCCTTGGCCGGATTAAAAACAACCGAAAGCTTTTCGCCTTCAGTGTCGTTGAACTTGGGATCGGCCAGCGTCATGCTCACATGCGTGCGGTTGAGCGCCATACGCGACCAGGGAATGTCCATGAACGCCGGATTGGGAATGCTCACGATGCCGATCGCTCCCGCGTTGCGGAATGCCTTCCAGCGTTCCGCGGAAGACTGATAATGCGCCGCCAGCGCACCAGGGATGTCAGATGGCGAGCCCGTGATCAAGGCCGCGACTTTGCCTTTCAGATCGAGGCCCGCGAGGTCGTCGTAGTTCTGTTCGGGGATGCTCAGCCCCCAACCGGCGAACACAAGCGGTGCTTCTACCGATGGAGCAAGATCAACCCGCGTGCCAAAAAACGCGTCTTCGCCCAGCGTGAGCGGCTCAGTTTTTCCATCGCGGATGAGCGCAAGGCTCGAATCTTTTTCGGCGATCTGCCGCGATTCGAATTTCACCGGTTGGTAGTAACCATTCGTGCCAGCGGGCTGTAGTCCAGCCTGCTTCAATTGTTCGACCACATAAGCTTCCGCGGCCTGCAAGCCTTTGCTGCCGGTTTCGCGGCCCTCCATGTTGTCGGCGGCCAGAACCTTCACGTAGTCCCACCAGGTTTTGCCGTCGAAGTGGGTGGGTGCAACCTGGGACAGGGCAGAAAGAGCAAGTAATAAACCTGAAAAAAGTAGCAGCTTTTGCGATCTCATGATTCCTCCAGGATGACAGTCCGAAATTGTATCGCAACGCCCTGATAACGGGTGCTGAACTCAGCCCATTGGAATGTGATGCAGAATGGTTGTCATCCTGAGCGAAGGGGATGGTTCGCGTAGCGAAGCAGCCACGGAGTCGAAAGACCTTTTGTCTGCATAGGGTGGAACAAACACGGAGAGGCATTCTCACGATGCCGCCGAGTCGCGGTGGAAACTCCCGTATAAGCTTGTACCAAGATCAAGTAATGCGGGGTCCTTCGACTACGACGCCGTCCGCTTCGCGAACGGCATCTCCGCTCAGGATGACAACGCTATGGAATCCAGCAAATAGTAAAGAGCCATAGCGCTGACGCAGCGAGTCAAAGCAGCCCCGACCAATGAGAGAATTCTGGCGGCAAGGTACCGCGATGAGACAGATCAACCAAAGGAGAGCCGGACAGCATCGGGCGTAACTCAGGTCAGCTCCCAACGAAGGGCGCGAACCTGGGGCACCGCACAATCAGAAAAGGTAGAATCTTTACGCATGGGAAAACTGCTTACTGGTGATGCACTGGAGCAGCGGGCACGTCAACTCGGCGTTGACATCGAAGGCGAACTGATAACGCAGAGTGCAATTGGCCGACACGCCCGGGGTTCGCGCCCGTTCTTTGGGCGCCAACCTGGGATGCGAAAGACGTACGACCAACGACGTACGACCGCCCTACGCGATCACTTCCGCCGCGATCCGCTCCGTCACGAAGGCTTCGATCATATCTCCGACCTTGATGTCGCCGTAATTCGAAATGGAGATGCCGCACTCCATGCCGTGCCGAACTTCGGTAGCGTCTTCTTTGAAGCGGCGCAGCGATCCGACTTTGCCCTTGAAGATCACAACATTGTCGCGTAGCAGGCGGACTTCCGAATCGCGCTTGATCAATCCGTCGACAACTCGGCAGCCCGCAACCGTGCCCACCTTCGGAATGCGGAAGGTCTCCAGCACCTCGGCGCGGCCCTGGTGGGTCTCCTTGATGGTCGGTTCAAGCAGACCGCTCATGGCGCGCTTGATCTCATCCTGCAGTTCGTAAATGATCGAGTGCAGGCGGATATCAACTTTTTCCTGTTCCGCCAGTTCCTGCGCCTTGCGTTCCGGTCTCACGTTGAACCCGATGATGATCGCGTTCGACGCGGAGGCCAGCAGAACGTCGCTTTCGGTGATGGCGCCAACACCGGTGCGCAGCACCTTGAGCCGCACTTTCTCGGTCGAAAGTTTGCCCAGCAGGTCGCTCAGCACCTCGACGGAACCCTGAACATCGCCCTTCAAAATAATGTTGAGTTCTTTGGTGCCTGCCGTTTTCATCTGTTCGGCAAGACCTTCGAGAGACACACGTGAGCTCTTAGCCAAAGCTGCTTCGCGCGCTTTTTGCTCGCGGTAATCGGAGATGCCGCGCGCCTTGTCGCGATCCGCCACTACCAGGAATTGATCGCCCGCCTGCGGCAATCCTTCCATGCCGAGAATCTCCACCGGCGTAGACGGCGGCGCTTCCTCGAGGTGATTGCCGCGATCGTCGAGCATCGCACGCACCTTGCCGTAAACATTTCCGACCACAAAGTTGTCGCTGGCGCGCAGCGTGCCGTTCTGTACCAGCACTGTGGCGACTGGTCCGCGGCCACGATCCAGCTTGGCCTCGAGAACTACACCGGTAGCTGGCCGGTCCGGCGTGGCTTTCAGTTCCTGCAGATCAGCCACCAGGCAAATCATTTCCATCAGCAGGTTCAAATTTGTTTTCTGCTTGGCCGAGACATCGACGAACACCGTTGTTCCGCCCCAGTCTTCGGGCATCAAGCCACGATCGGCTAGTTGTTTCTTGACTCGTTCCGGCAACGCATCCGGTTTGTCAATTTTATTGACAGCTACGATGATTGGCACTTCGGCCGCGTGGGCGTGATCGATGGCTTCCAGGGTTTGCGGCATTACGCCATCGTCAGCAGCCACCACGAGCACGACGATGTCCGTGGCCTTGGCGCCGCGCGACCGCATGCGGGTGAAGGCTTCGTGGCCGGGCGTATCCAGAAACACGATCTGCCGGCCATATGCCGGAGACTGCTTGTCCTGAATGGTCACCTTGTAAGCGCCGATATGTTGGGTGATGCCACCGGCTTCGCCGCCGGCAACGTCAGTAGAGCGAATGGAATCGAGCAACGTCGTCTTGCCGTGATCGACGTGGCCCATGATGGTTACGACCGGAGGCCGTGGCACGGCTTCGCTCGCTCCACCCTCTTCGCCCACACCGGTCTCGGCAACTTCTTTAGCAGCTTGCTCTTCGAAGCTGATGACGTTCGTCTCCGCTCCAAAGAAACGCGCCATCTCGCTGGCCAGTTCGGCGTCCAGAGTCTGGTTGATGGTGGCGAAAACACCGCGCGCCAGCAGGCGGGCAATCAGGTCCTTGGCGCGGATTCCCAGCTTCTCCGCCAAATCCTTGACGCTGATACCTTCAGCGATCGTGATGCTGCGCGTGATCGGTTGCGGCTCGTTTGAGAGCGTCAGACGCGGTGGCGGAACAAAGCCCTTCATCGGGCCTTCCTTCACGCCGCGCGGAATGTAGCGTTGACCTGGCCTGCGGGCGGGCGCACCGGGACGGGCGCCTGGCCGTGTCGGGCCTGGGGGAGGCAAACCTGGACCAACCCCAAGCGGACGCGTACCGGTCGGCGACTGCCTGGTCGGATGCATGGGCCGCCGCTCTCCGGGACGCAACGGTGTACGCCCAGGAGTTGCAGCCGCGGGACGAGGACGTTGGAAAATCGGCTGGCCGGGCACGGGGCGTCCTGGCACGCGGGCCGGAGTCCGTGCCTCGGTTCCCGCCGATCCAAGCGGCGCCTTATAGACCGGGCGAGGCCCAGTTTGCGGAACGATCATGCGCGGCGGCGCTGCCGGCGAACGTGGTGGAGCTATCGACGCCGCGGGCTTGGCAGCCGCCGCCACTGGCGGCTGGATCGGAACTGACGGAGGCTGGACCACCGGCGCTGGAGGCGCCGCTTGCGCGGTCGGCTGCGCAGCCGGGCGTGCCGGAGCAGCCGCCGTCGGGGGCGGTGCAGTTGGAGCTGCCGGAGCAATCGGCGCGGCAAATGTCGGCCGGACGGTTGGGGTCGGCACAACTACTTTTGGCGCGGGAGGCGCTAAAGGGGGCTTAGGAGTTGGCGCCGTCGCTGCAGCCGGTTTCGTCTCAAGCGGAGGATGCGCGACCGGCGGACGAGGCGGCGGAGCGACAGGAGCTTGCTGCTTGCGGATGGCGGAAAGAACGTCGCCGGGCCGAGAGATATGGGAAAGATCGATCTTCGTCTTGATCTCGTCGGCCGCCGGACGGCTGGGACGCGCAGTCTTGGCCGCGGCTGCAGTTTCCCCTGCAGTTCCACGGAGACGTACGCGTACCTTCTGCGCTTCGTCTTCTTCCAGGGAGCTGGAGTGGGTCTTTTTCTCCGTGACCCCGACTTCTGGAAGCACGTCGAGAATGGCTTTGCTCTTGACCTCCAGTTCCCTTGCCAGATCATTGATTCGAATCTTGCTCATTCGCCCTTTTTGCTCCTCCGCCTTATCCGCTAAGTCTTCATGTCAACCTCACGGCTTCAATTTCGGCTCCGTACCCGGACTTCGTGCAAAACTCTATTCCTTCCCTTCGGAGGATGCACCCTCCTCCGCCGAGACCTCAGTTTCCTCGACATTTGCAGCTTGCGTCTCGCTGGCGGACCCCGCGACCGCTTCGGACGGAACCGCCTCGGTCACGGGCTCCTCGACCGCCTCCGATCCAGCTTCCTGAACTTCGGCCGCTTGTGGAGCTGGCTCCCCTTCCGCGGCCGGTTCTGCCTCCGTAGCGGCGGCTTCCAGACTCGAGAAGAAATCACTCACGGCCACACTGATTTTCTCTACAGTCTTGGGGCCGATGCCCTCAATCGCTTCCAGTTGTTCGGGAGTCATGTCGGCCAAAGCCTCGACCGAGGTTACTCCGGCTGCCGTCAGTTTCTCGATCAAGCCTTCGCCCAAGCCGGGCACATTCTCCAGCGGAGTAGCGCTGGCCGTGACCAGTTGGGACATCTGCTGCTCCACTTCCTGCCGTTTCTCTTCTTCGCTCTTGATGTCAATCTTCCAGCCAAGCAGTTTGGCCGCCAGCCGCACGTTCTGGCCCTTCTTGCCGATAGCCAGCGAAAGCTGGCTGTCGTCCACGACGACTTCCAAATGTTTTTCTGCCGTATCGAGCACGGTGACGCGGCTCACTTTCGCGGGCTGCAACGCCTTCTCCGCGAACGCAACCGGATCCTCGTGGTACTCGATAATGTCGATCTTCTCGCCGCGCAACTCGCGAATGATCGACTGCACCCGCATGCCTTTCATGCCGACACAAGCGCCGACCGCATCCACGTCTTTATCTTTGGACATAACCGCGATCTTGGTGCGCTCCCCGGCTTCGCGGGCGATGGCGCGAATGACCACCGTGCCGTCGTAGATCTCCGGAACCTCGGTCTGGAACAGGTGCTGCACGAGTTCGGGCGCCGCTCGAGAGACTACCACTGCCGGTCCCTTGGAAGCTTTTTCTACTCGGGCAATCACCACCCGCACCCGCTCGCCGATCGCGAAAGACTCAAGCCGTGACTGCTCCTTCCGCGGCATGCGGGCTTCCGCTTTGCCGATATCGAAGATCACATCCGGCCCTTCAATCCGCTTCACCGTCGCATTTACAATCTCTCCCACCCGCCCTATATATTCGTTGTAGACCGTGTCGCGCTCGGCTTCGCGAACTTTCTGGAAAATTACCTGCTTGGCAAGCTGGGCGGCAATGCGTCCCAGGATTCCTTCGGTCGCCTTGGGAATCTGCAATTCGCCACCGACGGCTACGTTCGGATCAACTTTGCGTGCTTCATCGAGCGTGACCTGCAAAAGCGGATCTTCCACCTGCTCAGGATTCTCCACCACCGTCTTGACCGCGAAGGCGCGGATCTTGCCGGTATCTTTGTCGAGTTCCGCCCTCAGATTTTCCTGCGTCTTGTAGTACTTCCGGGTGGCGACAACAATGGCGTCTTCCACCGCGCTCACCACAATCTGCGGATCAATCCCCTTTTCGCGACTCAGGGCATCGATAGTGTTGTAAAGCTCACTTGCCATAAATTCCCAGCTGCTAGCTACAAGCTCCTAAATTTCTGGTACCAAATTCGCTCTCTCAACGTTGGCCAGTTCGATCTCCAACTTCTGCGGCGCGTTATCCGCAAAGCGCGATTTCTTCCGGCCGCTGTCCAGATCCAGCGTCAAGCGGCCATCGCGAAAATTCTCCAGACGGCCTACAAAGTGACGATTCCCGTTCACCGGATCACGCGTCGTCAGCTTTAACCGGCTGCCGGTGAAGCGCTCAAAATCCGCCGGGCGCGACAACTTCCTGTCCAAGCCCGGCGACGAAACTTCCAGCACATACGAGCCGCCGGGGATTACGTCCTCGACATCGAGAATCGTGCTCACTTCGCGGCTCAGGTTCGCGCAATCTTCGTGCGTAACCCCCGCAGGCTTTTCGTCGCCGATGCCGCCTGCGGCGTGCATATCAATAGCGCCCGCAGCGGGTTTATCGATGACGATGCGCAACATGCGGCTTTTGCCGGCGCCGCACATTTCCACCTCGACCACCTCCAGCCCGCTGGAGGCTGCCACACGCTCCGCAATCAGCCGTACCGGATCGAGCTCAAACACCATGAAATCAATAACTTAGGCACTGTTGC
>DASPSE010000115.1:0-2124 GCA_035624085.1 Terriglobales bacterium | reverse complement strand
ATTCTACCTGCGTATTCCCTGTTTCCGCTCCATCACGTTTTCCAGCACCTGCTGCGTCTCCTTGGGCAGATGGTACGACTCGCTGTCCGAAGGATACTGGTGCGACAGCACATCAGCGCGGAAGGCTTGCACCGCATCGCTGATCAACACAGCCGCGTCGCCGTACCGGCGCACAAACTTGGCTGGCGGTCCGAAGGTAAGGTTCAGGATGTCATGAATAACCAGCACCTGGCCGTCACACTCCGGACCGGCTCCGATGCCAATCGTCGGAGTCGCGACCTCGGCGGTAATCATGGCCGCAACTTCCCTTGGAATTCCTTCCAGATAAAGGCATGCCACACCGGCGCGGTCGAGCGCCACGGCGTCACGCATGAGCTGTTCAATCGCCTGCAGCGACTTGCCCTGGACCTTGTATCCGCCCATCACGTTCACCGACTGCGGCGTCAACCCAATGTGACCGGCGACCGGGATTTCGGCGTCGATGACGTGCCGAATGAGGTCGGCGCGTTTTTCACCGCCCTCCATCTTCACCGCCTCGGCACCGCCTTCCTTGACGAAGCGCGCTGCGTTGCGCACGGCTTCGTCGGTAGTTACGTGAAAGGAGCCGAAAGGCATATCGGCAATCAGGAACGCGTGCTTTACGCCACGCCGCACCGCGCGTGTGTGGTGCAGCATTTCGTCCACGGTGACGGTGAGCGTGTTCTCGTAGCCCAGCATGGTTTGGGCAAGCGAGTCGCCGACCAGGATGACGTCAATGGCCGCTTCATCGACCAAGCGCGCGGTGGCATAGTCGTAGGCGGTCAAGCAAGTGATCGGTTCGCGCTGAAGTTTCTTTTCTCGAAGAGAAGCGACAGTAATCTTCTGGCGAGGTTCGCCAATGGGTGTGAGACTCACGATGTCCTCCAGTGCCCCTCCGCTCCCGGCGGATAGAGCCCGTATGCATCTGAGAGCATTGTAATCGCAAGAAACGGCGCTGACTAGGGGCAGTGACTGTTAGAACCTAGCATGTTGAAAACCCTATAGTTAGAGCACCGTTAAACCACGTGTGACGCGTACATCGCTGCTCGCAACGCTAAAGTGGCGGCATTAGAATAACAGGCATGCGAAGGTACCGCACTGTCGTCAGTCTGAAAGATGTGGGCGGCAATGTACCCACTGTAATGACGGAGCGCCAGTTGGATGAGATCATGGGTTTTCTTAAGCCCAAGTCCCGGCGAACCGTCTATGTTTGAGGAGTTGTTTGCCGAGCGAGAGCGAGAGCGTAGGCGAGAGAAGTAAATGGCGGCGTCCCTACGAGGAACAACGCGCCGATACGTGCTCGATGCCAACGCACTGATCTCCTTCTTTGAGGACAGGCGCGGTGCAGCGGAGAAGGTACGGCACCTATTAAGTGAAGCGCTGCGCCAAGATCTGCCGCTTCTAATGTCGGCCGTCAACTGGGGTGAGGTGTTCTACATCGCATGGGGGCGCCACGGCGAAACCAAGGCCCGTGAGGCCGAAGCGAAACTATTGCAGCTTCCGATCGCAGTCATGGCCGTGGACCGGGAACGTGCAACGCGGGCGGCCACGACCAAGCAGAAACAGGGCCTGGGGTACGCTGATTCCTTTGCTGCCGAACTAGCTGTGGAGCGGGGCGCCTGGCTGGTGACGGCCGATCCGGAATTCACGAAAGTTGGCAAGGGGCTGGCGGTGTACTCGCTGCCCAGGCACGAGAAATAGCGAGCAGAGCCGCATCCGGGCACGAAACGACCTCACGCGCTGGCCGCTTCCTGCCGTCCCAAGGGAAGGAAATACTGCGTGCCTTTGATCGGAGCGGAGACCTTACGCAGCAGCTCCTGTAAATCCCCGTTGCGCTCGACGAAGTCGATCTCCGAGGTATTGACGATCAGCAGGTCCGAGGAAGTGTAGTGAAAGAAGAAGTGCTCGTAGGCCTTGATTACTTCCTCCAGATACTCTTCGCTGATCGCCTTTTCTGCCGACGCATTCTTTTTCTTCAGCCGCTTCTTAAGGACCTCAGGCGTGGCTTGCAGGTAGATCACCAGGTCGGGCGTGGGAAGCTGTTCGCGAAAGTGGTTGTAATAACGGTTGTAAGTGTCGAGCTCTTGGTCAGCGAGATTCAGGCAG
>DASPSE010000107.1:0-3083 GCA_035624085.1 Terriglobales bacterium | reverse complement strand
GTGCTGGAGGACGAGCAGGCGCCGGTCTGCACTTTCGACGGCAAGAAAGTAATAAATCTCGCGTCCAACAATTACCTTGGCCTCACCACGCATCCCAAGCTGCGCGAGGCGGCACTGGAAGCGACCCGCAAGTACGGCGTTGGCTCTGGCGCCGTGCGTACAATTGCCGGCACCATGAAAATCCACATGGAGCTGGAGGAAAAGATTGCCCGCTTCAAAAACGTGGAAGCGTGCGTGGTTTTCCAGTCCGGATTCGCAGCCAACGCCGGCACGGTTTCGGCCGTGCTCGGCAAAGATGACTTCATTATCTCCGACCAGCTGAACCACGCGTCCATTATTGATGGCGCTCGCCTGTCCCGAGCCAAGATTCTGGTCTTCAACCACAAAGACATGGCGCACGCCGAAGAGCAACTCGCGAGTGTGAAAGAACAGCCGGGCAAGAAGGTGCTGATCACCGACGGCGTGTTCTCCATGGACGGCGACATTGGCCCGCTGCCCGCGTTATGCGATCTGGCGGAGAAATATGGCGCGATTATGATGGTGGACGACGCGCACGCCTCGGGCGTTTTGGGCCGCAATGGACGCGGCACCATCGATCACTTCAAAATGCACGGCCGCGTGGACATTCAGGTTGGAACTCTCTCCAAGGCGATTGGCGCACTCGGCGGATACGTCTGCGGCACACATGACCTGATCGATTTTCTCTACCATCGCGCCCGGCCATTTCTGTTTTCGACTTCTCATCCACCGTCGGTCGCCGCGACCTGCATTGCGGCGTTTGATGTTCTCGAACAAGAACCCGAGCTGATGGAGAAGCTTTGGGACAATACGCGCTTCTGGAAAAAGGAACTGGGCCTGCTTGGCTTCGACATCGGCGGCAGGGCGACTCCGGCCAGCGAGACGCCAATTACGCCCATTATCATCGGCGACGGCAAACTGACCATGGATTTCTCGCGCGAACTGTTCAAAGAGGGCGTGATGGGCACCGGCATCGCGTTCCCAACCGTGCCTGAGGGTAAAGCCCGCATTCGCACCATCATGACGGCCACTCATACCAAGGACGAGTTGCAGCAAGCGCTCGATGTGCTGAAGAGGGTGGGAAAGCGGATGGGAATTTTGGCCTGAGATTTTTTTATGGCGAGCGGCTACGGAAAATTCGTTGCAGACATACTGTCCGCCGAGACCAAAGCTCCTTTCAACGGGCATTCGATGGTTGATCCGTTGGGGCGAGTGGTCGTGTGCTCGCCAAAGATTGCCGGTTGGGACAAGCCGG
Source organism: Terriglobales bacterium (assembly GCA_035624085.1). Taxonomy (GTDB): domain Bacteria; phylum Acidobacteriota; class Terriglobia; order Terriglobales; family Acidobacteriaceae; genus JAFAGX01. The sequence goes on along the minus strand of DASPSE010000107.1, from coordinate 1,810 downwards.
AGCGTGCCGCGAGATGGCGCGACCTCGGTTTTCTGCGGCCGCTGGATTTCGAGAAGGCGCAACGTCAACATGCAGCTTTGTGCCGCGAGTTGGAAACCGCCGGCGCGGAAGTGCTGGAGCTCCCTCCGGCCCACGAGCTCTCGCTTGATGCCGTATACGCCCACGATGCTTCGCTGCCCACCGATTTTGGGTTGATTGTGATGCGCCCCGGCAAGCCGAATCGTACCGCGGAAGGCAAGTGGCACGGATCGTTCGGCCAACTCCTCGGTGTTCCGATGCTGGCCAAGATTACCGCTCCGGGGACAACCGAGGCCGGAGATATCGTTTGGCTGAATTCCAAGACGCTTCTGATTGGGCGCGGCTACCGAACCAACTCTGCTGGCATTTCGCAAATGCGAATGCTGCTCGCGCCAAAGGGAGTAGAGGTGATTTCCGCGCCTCTGCCGCACGGCGCAGGTCCAGCAACGTGCTTGCATCTGATGTCGCTGATCAGCTTGCTCGATGAACATACAGCTCTTGTCGATTTGCCCTGGCTTGCAGTCGAAACCGTCGAACTGCTGAAGGCGCGCGGTTACGGCTTCATCGAGATTGACTACTCCGAGCGGGAGACGCTTGCTTGTAACGTGCTCGCCTTGGGAGGCAAGCGCCTGCTAGCCCTGGAAGAAAATCCCAAGACGAATGCAAAACTGCGCGCGGCAGGATTCGATGTTGGAACCTTTCCCGGCTCTGAGCTGTGCCTCAACGGCGGCGGCGGGCCCACATGTCTAACGCGGCCGCTACTGCGGGCATAAAGGCACATAAAGACACCCGCTCAAGGCTAACAACTGATAACGGAAGTTCCATGCCGCCTGCCGTTGGCGTGATGAAGAAAAGCCGCCCAGACATCAGGCGGCATGGTTTTGGATTGCGGTTCGCGCCAATTTCTACCGGATCGGGAACTAACGCTCCAGACTACCGGTGACCACCGTGTCCGTGTCCGTCTCGATAGCCAGCAGGTCTTTCCCACTATTGACAATCACGAAGCTGTAGTTCAGTGCGGAGCCGCCTTTCGGCGTTATCGTACCTGTGCCCGTGCAGTCCGAACTGACTGAGTAAGAACCTGTAACTGATTCCTCGGCGAAGGTGACAATCGTGCCATTCTCGCTACCAGCCACGTGTCCGCTTATCACTCCGTCTCCAGAAGTGTTGACACTGAACACTAACTCGCCGACGAGATCCAGTGGACCTGTGAAGGGCGCACCGGTAACGAAGACCCCCGCCGCATTAAACCCATAAGAACCCTTAACTCCGGCAGTGGTGCAGGTTGGGGAACCTTGCGCCAGAACTAAACCTCCAGTGGTAGCGCCGGCCTTTCCGTCAACTTCTTTCACCCCTCCGGTGGAAGTAACCACAGCAGAAAAAGAGTGGGCTTTGCCTCCTCCTATCGTGGATGTACCCGTGACGGTGCAGTTGGCAGCGACTGTGTATGTTCCGCTGACCGAACCGGTTTCAATCACACCGTCGTGGGAGCTTGTTCCCGTTCCTGTAAACGAGGCTGGTGTAGTGGTTGAGTCAAAAGTGATCTGAGCCAGGCTGACAGTAGGGGTACCGTCGGTGTCTGTGCCACCGCCCACAAAACCGTAGACGCCGGTCACAGACGAGTTTGAACAGGCTGCCCAAGCAGCCGAACTAAGCACAAAACTGGCGATAACAATCATTAAAGTGATGCGAAACATTTTGGAAATCATGGTCCTCTCCTCTTTCTGGCGTTGCGGAAACCCACTATACATTCATTCCTTCTGCTCGCCTAGTGTGAAAAGATTTTCATCCG
>DASPSE010000088.1:0-2491 GCA_035624085.1 Terriglobales bacterium | reverse complement strand
TTCGACCGCCGACGATCTGGCGAAATTTGCCGAGTTTCTGTTGCGCGGTGGGCCAGTGTTGTCGCCGCTCATGATTGAGAAGATGACCACGCCGCAGCAGCCGCCCACATCGCAGGTGCTGCGTGGCTTCGGATGGGATATTGATTCTCCATTATCGACGAATCGCGGCGACCTGCTGCCAGTGGGATCATTCGGGCACACCGGATTCACGGGAACTTCGCTGTGGATTGATCCAACGACGAAAACGTACATCATTCTGCTGACCAATGCGGTTCATCCTCGGGGAGGAAGTGCAGTGGCGTTGCGGACGAAAATCGCCACGGCCGTGGCAGCCGCTCTGACGCTCTCGCCTCCAGAAAAAGAAGCGCTTCGGTGGAAGAGCATCACCGGCTATAACGAGGCGCAGACGGCGGCGCGGCGAGTCGCCGTGCGGAATGGAGCGGCGCAGACGGGAATTGATGTGCTTGAAGCACACAACTTCGACGAGATTCGCGCAACCACTGGAAAAAAGAGACTCGGATTGCTGACCAATCAGACCGGTGTGGACGGGCAGGGGCGACGAACGATTGATGTGTTGGCGCAAGCGCCCGGAATTTCTTTGCAGGCGATTTTCAGCCCGGAGCACGGTGTCACCGGCACTCTGGATACAACTGACATTGGGAATGGCAAGGACGCCGCGACGGGCGTTCCGGTGTACAGCGTCTATGGCGCGACCGACGCTGCGCGGCGGCCGTCGCCCGAGGCCTTGAAAAATTTGGATGCAGTGGTGATCGACGTTCAGGACGCGGGTGCCCGCTTCTACACCTACGAGACCACGCTGGGATACTTTCTGGAAGCGGCAGCGAAAGCGGGGATCGAAGTCATCGTGCTGGATCGGCCAAATCCGGTGACGGGGTCGTTTGTGCAAGGGTCAGTCTCCGATCCTGGCCACGAAAGCTTTACGAATTATTTTGGGCTTCCGGTGCGCCATGGAATGACGATGGGGGAGCTGGCCAAGTTATTTAACAGCGAGCGAAACATTAATGCCCGACTACAAGTGATCCCCATGGAAGGATGGATGCGGGGAGACTGGTACGACTCCACGGGAATGGCGTGGATTAATCCCTCGCCGAATCTTCGCAGCCTGACGGAAGCGACGCTATATCCGGGAGTGGCCCTGGTGGAAGGAACCAACGTTTCAGTTGGTCGAGGCACGGACACGCCATTTGAACTGCTGGGCGCGCCGTGGATCAGTGCGCGAGAATTGGCACAGTATCTGAACCAGAGGGAGATTTCTGGAGTGCGCTTTGTGCCGGTGAGTTTCACGCCCACTTCCAGCAACTACACGGGGCAGAGGTGCGAGGGAGTCAACATCATTTTGACTGAGCGCAATGCTTTGGACGCGCCAGAGTTAGGGATTGAATTGGCGTCAGCTCTGCACAAGCTCTACCCTGAGCAGTTTCACCTGGAACGAATGACCGAACTGCTGGTGAATCAGCCGGTGTACGATGCGATTGCGAAGGGAGAGGATCCACGCAGAATCGCCCAGGACTGGCAGGAAGGATTGGATAATTTTCAGCGGGTTCGGCAGAAATATTTGATCTACAAGTGAGGCTGACGGTCCGGTCAGCTAAAATAATCTCGCGTAACGACCACAAGTATGCGGAGAGTGAATGGAATCTTTTTATCGATGTGCAGGGCCTAATTGTGGGCTGTTGAAGGGAGCCAGCGATCGCTGGTGGCTGATGTGGACGTCGTTTGGCGAGTTCAACCGCCCGACTCTGTACTTGTCTCCCTGGAACGACGAGCTGGCAGCCAAGGAGGGAACGCTGCACGTCTGCGGGGAGCTTTGCGCGCAGCGGCTGCAGTCCCAATTTATGGGAAATATCCTGGAGAACGAATTGAAGCGTTCCCGGGCGTGAGGCTGGACACACAGCTTTATACGCCGGTTGTGCATCGTACTCCTAGTGATGGACGGTGACTTTTAGGTTCGGCAGGTTTCATGGCTGGGTCTCTCTGAGGTGATCTTATGCGGGTCGTAGTCAGTGTGTTTCTCTTGGGCATATTGGCGGCAGCTCAGGCGAGTCCTCCCAATTCAGCCGGTGACGGCCGCAATGCGGCGTCTGACACACAGGAGCTGATGATTCCCGCGGGAACCAAGGTTCCAGTGGCGCTCAAGCACGCGATTTCGACCAGGGGGACACGGGAAGGTGACGCGGTTTACGCGGAGACAACATTTCCGGTGGTGGCGAATGGCCGGGTGCTCATTCCATCTGGTACATACGTGCAGGGACGCATCAGCCACATCAAGCAGGCGGGACGGGTTAAAGGACGGGCGGAAGTTCTGATGCACTTCACCACGCTCATCTACCCCAGCGGTTACACCGTGCTTTTGCCGGGGTCGGTGGAGAATGCGCCGGGTGTGGACAAGACGAGAATCAAGGATGAAGAAGGTACGATTCGCGCGGACAGCCAGAAAGGCGAGAAGATCGCGACTGCTGCCGAAACTGCG
>DASPSE010000077.1:0-20780 GCA_035624085.1 Terriglobales bacterium | reverse complement strand
AGCGACGACGAGTGCACCTCGCGGTGTCCCTTCTGGACAAAGTAGTCCAGAAACTTCCGTCGAATTTGCGATCCGGTGAGCATTAAAGTTCAATTCTAAATGAAAAACCACAGAGGACACGGAAGCCCCCGGCTTCGGTCGTGGTCAGTTCGCCAAGGAAGCGAGCCGAACGCGCGACTATTGCGTCGCTGGAACGCGACGCTTCGCGCGGCTCGCCCGGATCCTTCGCGTCGCAAAAGCGGCTTGCTCAGGATGACAACTGGCCATTACGAGAACGGTCCGGGACCACCGCGTGCTCTGCGGTTGATTTGTGCGGTGCTGGCTACTTCACTGCGTCTGCGGTCTTCTCAGCGCCTTTCTTGACGCCCTTGCCGACATCTTTGGCGCCCTTGGCGACGCCCTTGCCGGTTTTCTTGGCGGCCTTCCCGGTGGCCTTGCCGGTCGCAGCGCCGCCCTTTTCGGTGCCCTTGGCCGTGTCCTTGGCTGCGGTCTTGGTCGCCTTCCCGGTATCCTTGGCAGCCTTGTCAACGTCCGTGGCCGCGTCTTGCGCGTACATCAGGGTTGCAGAAGCAAACAGCACAGCGGCAAGAATTCTCCCTAGCTTGATTCTCACGAAGCCTCCTTTGGCAATGTGGTGATTGGGAAAGTATCTCGTACTTCGAAGCGCAACGCAATCGTCGGTGCTGTCTCATTTGCCATTCAGGGATGCGCGCCAGATGTGCGATTGAGTGCCTCGCAAAGAACGCGAGGCATTCGCACGGCGCGCCCAGATCCCTCGACCGCCAAAAGCGGGCGGCTCGGGATGACAATGCCAAAAGGAGATGCTGGCGATAAGTCACCGCGCTCCTGCCATCCGACGGTGCATTCATTCCGTTTCGCTCTCCAGCGCGCTCAATGTTTCCTCGTCCACGTCCCACTTCTTCAAAATGGCAAAAATGGCTTTCGATCCGAAACCGGCGCGAATGAGCTGGCGAAACACCCGTGCCACTTGTTTTTGATCTTTCGGTTTTGCGATTCGTTTGCGGCGCAAATATTCGCGGGCCTGTCGTTCCTCATTCACGTCGTCGTAGGCGGCGTCGACGGCTTTATCGATAACTTCCGCATGAACGCCTTTGGTCTTGAGGTCGGAGATCACGCGCCGTCGGCCAAACTTCTCGTTGTCGCGGCGAAACGATGAGTAGGCGGCCGCGTATCTGGCGTCATTGAGATAGCCCTGATCCTTCAAACGCCGAATTACGAGCTCCACGAGTGTCTGTCCGTACTCGGTCTCGGCGTCCACCCGCGGGCGCAGCAGGCGCTTCAGCTCCGCCACCGATCGCATGCGCCGGCCCAGAGCGCCAACGGCGTAGGCGTACAGTTCGTCTTCGGAATCGGTTTTGCGAGGCCGGGAGAAAGCCATATTTCACATTCCTTTAATAGTGCAGATCTCACCTTTCAGCATCTAATCAAGTGTTTACCTCTTTTTACATCTTTTTGGTGACACCGGGAACTTTCCGGCGTCTATTCCCGTAGTAGAGATTGAGAGGACGGCAGTCATGCTTACCATCGATGTTGAAAGAACCGGTGATGTAGCGGTCGTGAAATGCGCTGGGCGAATTGTCCGCGGGCGGGAAGTTCACACTCTCCGAACAGCGGTGATTGCTCAGAAAGACAGCCGGATTGTGGTGCTGGACTTGACTGACGTCGAGTCGGTGGACGCCGGCGGGCTGAATACGCTGGTGTCCCTGCACGAGTGGGCGCGCAGCCGCGGGGTGCAACTGAAATTAGTGAATCCTTCGCACTTCGTGCGTGAGATGTTGACGCGCACCAAGCTGGATCGCGTGTTCGACATCTCCACCTTTCGGCGCACCTTGCTCGTCCTGACAGGCGCAGAATGTGCGCACTACGCAGCCGGCATCGGGACTGCGGCGAGCCGGCTTGCCCGCGCCACTTAGGTCTTCATAGGGGCCAGAAGCATATCTACCCACTCGCCTCCAAGGGAAATTCTGGCCCTCCTCCTAAATAAAGAAAAGGGCGCGCCTTTCGGCGCGCCCGCTGTGTTTGAGGAGGTAACTTCAGCTTCCGAAACCGGAGGCCTGCATAGCGTTCTTGGAGATGTCGCTGGTGGAGGAGATGCCTTGCATGCGCAGCTTGAAGTCGTCGGCGTTCGAGGCATTCTCCAGAGCGGTTTCGTAGTTAACCAGCCCTGCCTGGAACAAATCCCACAGCGACTGATCGAAAGTTTGCATGCCGTATTGCGAAGTGCCAGAGGAAATGGCATCGCGGATGGCGCGAGTTTTCTCCGGCACCAGAACGCATTCGCGGATGTAGGCCGTGTTGATCATGATTTCCACGGCGGGCACGCGGCCTTCGCCGTCGCAGCGTTTCACCAATCGTTGGCTGATGACGGCGCGCAGCACAGCCGCCAACTGCAGACGAATCTGCTTCTGCTCCGGCGGCGGGAACACGGCAATAATACGGTTGATGGTTTCCACTGCGTCCAGCGTGTGCAATGTGGAGAACACCATGTGGCCGGTTTCGGCCGCATGCAGGGCCGTCGCGATCGTGTCAATATCGCGCATTTCGCCAACCAGAATGACGTCCGGGTCTTGACGCAGGGAAGCTCTTAACGCGGCGCCAAAGGATGGCGTATCAACTTCGATTTCCCGCTGATTGACGTAGCCCTTCTTATCGCGGTGCAAGAATTCGATGGGGTCTTCAATAGTAATGATGTGCTCGGCGCGCGTGGAATTGATACGGTCCACCATGGCCGCCAGGGTTGTGGATTTACCGGAGCCGGTGATGCCGGTGACCAGAATCAGCCCGCGGGGCATGTCGCAAATCTGTTCGACAACCTTCGGCAGGTAGAGTTCGTCCAAGGCGCGAATCTTGGTGGGGATGACGCGCAATACCAGGCCGACGTTGCCGCGTTGCTGGAAAACGTTAACACGGAAGCGGCCGAGTCCGGCCACGCCGTATGCCATGTCGATTTCCGTGCTCTCTTTGAATTTTTGTTTTTGCCGGGCTGACATCATGCTGAAGGCCATGGTCAGCATGTCCTCGGCGCTGACGCGGGGCTGATCGGTGAGCGGAACCAGTTCGCCGTCGACGCGCAGGTGAGGATAGTTGCCTACCTTAAGATGCAAGTCCGAAGCGCGCCGCTCCATCGCGATACGAAGCACGTCGTCAATATTCATGCGAGAGTTCTCAAGGGGATCATGGGTATGATGAACCGAAATCTCGGGCAGCCCAAGATGACCTAAGTAATGGATGAGAACGGGAATTTGGCGTGAGCGGCTGCAGTCAATGAGCGCAATGGGGATGTTTCAACAACTGACAAGCGAAATAGCAGCTAGCACCTTGAAGACAAAGGGCAGACATGGTTGCCTGCCCCGTCTTGGATTACTGACGCACCATCGGCGCTTGCACTTTCACGGTGCGAACTTCTGAAAGGGTCTTTTCGCATCATTTGTTCTCAGTATTCAGTGGTTGCGCCGCGGCCCTGACGGGCAGCACCGGATGCGGTGGCGCCACCGAATTAGGAGACGCGGGCCGCCGCATGGGACGTTGCGGCATCGGATGCTTCCCCTGGTTCTGCCGCTGCTGGGCCAGTTCCTCGGCAGACTGGCGGTATCGTTCCGTCACATCCTCCAGCCGAACATTTTCGTAGCCAATGCGCTTGGCTACGATGCGATAGTCGAAGGCAATGTTAGAGCGGCCGCCGCGCTGCTCGTGGACTTCAAATCCCTGCGGCGTCTCATTGCTTACATACAGTCCCTCCGAATCCCCCTTGGGAGTCAGGAACACGTGATACTCCAAGGTGGTGTTGACCGTCTGCACAAACGTGGGATCGAAGGCAACCGTGGCCACACCGTTGCTAAGAACGCCGGAGCCAAAATCCTCAAACCAGTTGTCCGGAGCTTCGACCGCATAGAGGGACACTCTTCGCGCGCCGCCATCCACCGGAACGTCGGCCGATTTTGAGCCGGTACAGTGCAGATCGCCTTTCACGTCAATGGTGCACTCGCCCTTAAAGTGGCTGCCGGTAGTCTTGAAAACCAGCGCCGTACTGGTGGTGGTGTTATTCTGGGCGTTGAGCGTGGTGTGAGTGGCGCTGTTGTTGTAGAAGTGGGCGGCCCAGTTGTCGTCGGCAGTCCCCACCACCCCAGTGCCCGTGCCCGCCGCTTCGCCGGTGTCACCCCAGATCCCAGCACTGGTGCCGGCATATAGTGCCGCCTCTTCGTTGCTACAACACAATGTGACTCCAAAAATGCCGTGTGCGCCGCTGGCGGCGTTTAAGTCGGCATAGCCGGTCAAGGCCGCCCAGCCGGTACTGTTGTTTTCGAACCAACCGGCAGGGTTGGCGTCGGCAGTACCCAGCACCCCTGCATAGGGAATTGGCATGGTACTGCCGCCGGTGTCGCCCCATACCCCGGCGCCGGTGAGCCCGTTGCCCGTTTGGCTGCTCCCACCGGAGGCGCCGTAGACACCCACGTACGGGCTCGCCCCCTGCACGCCGTAGCCGCTGGAACTTGTGGACCCCCCTGATACTCCCACCGAGGCGCCGCTCGTGGCCGTGTCATTTCCGTAGATTCCGGTGCCGCCGTCGGTACTGCCGTACACACCGATACCGGCCGCGTTGGCCGAGCTCCCGAGGATCCCGACCGCGGCAGCGCTGGCCTCAATCCCGTAGTTCGCTTTGCCGGCTGTCAGGTTGAGGCCGGGCCCACTCCCCGACTGCGTGACGCTTACCACCGGATTGCTGGAATTGGCACTGAAAGTCCCCGTCTGGCCCGTGATCGCCTGCCCGCTCACGAAGGTCACCGTGCCGGTGCTGCTGACCTGAAACGCCGTGCCGCTGATCGACAGCGTCGGCGCGCTGCCGTTGGGAAACAGCGTCAGCGTGTTGCGGATGTCGCTCGCCCCGTTCACGTCCAGATTGGCCGCCGGCGAGGTGGTGCCAATCCCCAAGTTCCCCGCCGTGCTCTGAAAGATATTCGAGCTGCCCAGCTGGCTCGCGCTCAGCCACAAAGGCACGTAGCCGGTCGTCCCACTGCCCGTGATGGCGTTGCTGTTTATCCCGTTGCCCTTGGCTGCATTGCCGCTCGAAGCCGCCGCAAACGCCGCCGCCGGTTTGCCACCTAGCGTCTGCGCGTCACCGGCCTTCAAGGCATACGGCACGCTCAGCAGCATGACCCGCGGCTGCGGTCCCTGGCCCTCCGTCTGCGCTTGCACTTCCAGCCAGCGCGCCTGGCCCGAACTGAACAAGCTCATCGGCAATCCCTGACTGGTCGTCGATCCCAGCATCACCGTGTACTGCCCGTTGGCATCCGGCTGCACGTTCTGGGTCTCCATCCACAGCGCCGCTCCGCCTTGCTGTGCGGCGTAAAGAGAGAACGTCACGCCAGTGATTTCGGTCAGCGGCTTGCCGTTGCTGCTGGTCAGCACTCCGCTGAGCTGCACCAGGGTAGGCACGACCGCGGCGGTTGCATTCGTCTGCTGGGCCACGGTTGGAAACGAAGAGGTTAAAAGCGCGAGCATCACAAACGGAAAAAGCCGAGAGATACGCGAGCGGACCATCAAGATTAACTCCAGGCTTGGGGCAAACGGGGGTCTTGCCTGCCATCCTCAAAGGCGGGCGAAATTGTACACCACCTGGCGCAGCGAGTTGGAAGATTCTTCAGAACCTCCCTAGCGGTGTGCAGAAGTTTGCAGCTTGCAGCGGTTGCGGTCAATTTACGTTATCAATTTATGTTCTCAGGCGATAGCACTCAAAAACAGGCAGTGGGACTCAGCTTGAGCGGGATGGCAATCCTTGTCCCCGGCAATAGGGGTTGAGGCAGGGAGGGCCTAGGCGCTCGGCACAGCGCTTTCGGCCAGCTTCGCTGCGGAGGCCAGTTTTTCTGAATAAAACGCGGCGCCTTGTTCGCCCTGCAGGCATTCTCGGGCGAATTGAATCAAGTGATGAGAAACCAGGCCCACGTGAATGAGAGATTCGATCTCGCCCTTCTTGAAAGCTGGGATTGCCATCTTCCAGAATGTCTTCCGGTAGTCGCTCAGCAGTCCGACGCGGATTATGAGCCTGGTCAGAATTTGCAGGGCAACATATATGTTTCGGGCGCTGAGCCGGGCAGCGGTGACGGGCACAGCCAGGCGGTTCTTGAAGGTGTTTTCGGCGTTGTAAGCAAATCTCTGGTAGAGAGACTCCGGTGCATAGGCTTCCCGCATGCAGCGATACCACATTCCCAGCACTCGCTCGTAAGGTAAGAGGAAGTCCACATTGGATGCGCGCTCCTGGTCGGCAACGATTCGGCCTTCTTTTTCCAAGCGGCGCCACAGCGGGGTATGCGGCAGCGCCTCGAGCAGGTTGATGGTCAGCATCGGGATCTGCGACTGCTGGATAAATTCGAGAATGCGGCCGTCTGTGTCTTCGGTGTCCGTGTCCAACCCCATGATGATTCCTGAAACTACTTCGATGCCATAGCTGTTAAGAATCTTGACCGACTCAAGGATAGGCTTCGCAAGATTGTGGCTCTTGGCGATACTGCGCAGCGCGGCGGGCTCGGGAGTCTCGATACCGCAGAAGACCGTGTAGAAGCATGCCTCGCGCATCAGCTCCAGCAACTTGGGAATCGCGGCGATGTTGAGTGTGGCTTCACATGCAAACTCGAGCGGGTATCCGTGTTTCTTTTGCCATTCGATGAGATGAGGAAGCAACTCCATCGCGGCCTTGCGGTTTCCGATGAAATTGTCGTCGACGAAATAAACCGCGCCCTGCGGCTGCCGTTCCAGGATGGCGTCAAGTTCTTTCAGAATCTGTTCAGGAGACTTGAGCCGCGGGTTACGGCCATACAGTTCAGGGATGTCGCAGAACTCGCACGTGTAGGGGCAACCGCTGGAGAACTGAATGCTCGCCAGAAGATAGGAGCGCAGGCTGCGAAGTGGGGAGACGGGACTGGGAAATTCAGTCAGCGGCAAACGCTGTTGAGTGGTGAATCGAATCTGCTGAGTGGGTCGTTCACACTGACCATCGATGTATCGGATTAGCTCATCAGTGGCATCGCCCAGCTCGCCAACGTGAAGAATGTCGAAGTCGGGATAATATTCCGGGCATCCTGAGACGGATGGGCCGCCAAGCACGCTCAGCTTACCGGCCTCATGCGCATGGTCGTTGATCTGCTGGATGCCGCGCCGCTGGACGTGCATACCGCTGGCCATCACCACATCGGCCCAGCGATAGTCCGCCGCGCTGGCGGGAGAGATATTTTCGTCAACAAACAGAACCTCCCACTGCTTCGGTAAATACGCGGCGATGGTGAGAATTCCCTGCGGGGGCATGAAGGCGCGCACTCCCGGCATCAGAGAATACGCATGCTGGAAGGTTCCAATGGATGGGATGTACCGGGGAAAAACACACAGAATTCGCCGGCGATTTGCCGGAATGTATGGCCGTGGCAATGGACGACTGTCTGGCACGTTGAGGGAGTGGCGTCCGCTTGAGTCTAGCAGTGGTCCGGAGATTCTGCCATGTGATTTTCACGGGACAGACCAGGGCGTGACGGGCACAGGCAGGCATCAACTCCGTCGGCTTTTTCATTCGGATTCAGAATCGCAGCTATTGACTTAGTCCATGAACTTAGTCTATCTTGACAAAAAGGGGCAGCTGTTATGGAAGTCAACATCCACCAAGCGAAGACGCATCTGTCGCGGCTGTTGCAGCGGGTTATGGAAGGCGAGGAGATCACCATCGCCCGCGCCGGTAAGCCGGTAGCCAAGCTTATTGCCGCGGGGCCCCAGGGCGGCACCCGGCCGATGGGGATGGATCAAGGCAAGGTTTGGATCGCGGACGACTTCGATGCCCCTGATCCCAAACTGGAATCTTTGTTTTATGATGCCCCACTAACAACGAACGCCTCGCGCAAGCGGAAAAGGAAGAAGTGAGGTATTTGCTCGACACAGGTGTCTGGTTGTGGAGCGTCTTCGAGCCACAGCGACTTTCTGCCAAAGCACACGACGTTTTCGCTGACCTGGATCAGGAGGTGTTCCTGTCCGCTGCATCCGCTTGGGAGATTGCCATCAAATCCGGGTCTGGAAAGCTCCGTCTGCCCGAGCCCCCAACGACCTACGTCCCTCGGCGGATGACAGAACAGGGAGTCCGCCCTCTCGCGGTTTCGCATCAGCATGCTCTGGCGGTGTGGAATTTGCCGCGTCATCATCGCGACCCTTTTGACCGGCTGTTGATTGCTCAGGCGAGCCTGGAGAACATGGTTCTTATTAGTTCCGACCGAATCTTCGAGCGCTATTCGGTACAACTGCTTTGGGCAGGTGGTTAACAAAAAGCCGCCCCGCAGGGCGGCCTTCAAACCCCTTAGCAAGTCTACACGCCGACGGGCTGCTTGCTGCCCACCGGCACCGGCGTGAGCCAGTTAAATCGGTCAGCTTTCTCACCGCGGATGATCCCGTAAAACTCTTTCTGGATGGCCTTGGTCACCGGTCCAGCCACGCCCTTGCCCACGCTGATCTTGTCTACCGAGCGGATGGGAGTAATCTCGGCGGCAGTGCCGGTGAAGAATACTTCGTCCGCGATGTAGAGCATTTCCCGCGGAATCCCTTGCTCGACGACCGGAATCCCGAGCTCGCGGGCAATTCGCAGGGCCGAGTCTCGGGTAATGCCGGGCAGCACCGAATTGCCCAGCGGCGCCGTCTGCAGGATGCCATTGCGAACGACAAACACATTTTCTCCCGAGCCCTCGCTCACGTAGCCGTTCTCATCCAACGCAATGCCTTCGACGTAGCCATTCAAGATGGCTTCCATCTTGATGAGCTGTGAGTTCATGTAGTTGGCGCCTGATTTCGCTATAGCCGGCAGGGTATTGGGCGCAATGCGCGTCCAGGAGGAAACACAGACGTCGACGCCTTGCTCAGCATCAGAACCCAGGTACTTGCCCCAGGGATAATTGCAGATGTAGACCTCGGTCGGCGAGTTGAACGGGTTCACCCCCGCCTCGCCATAACCGCGAAGAACGATCGGGCGGATATAGCAGGGCCAGACGCCGTTCTTCTTCACCAGTTCGACCATCGCGGAGACCAGCTCGTCGTGGGTGAATTCCAAGTCAATTCGGTAGATCTTGGCCGAATCCACCAAGCGCTGCATGTGCTCCGGGGCACGAAAAATCGCCGGGCCCGTTGGCAATGAGTAGCAGCGAATGCCCTCAAACACCGATGATCCGTAGTTCACCACGTGCGACATGACGTGGATGTTTGCGTGATCCCAGGGAATGAACTTGCCGTTATGCCAGATTTTTTCGGTCTTCTGAATCGCCATGCGCACTCCTGAAGGTTAAAGATTCACGCGTACAGCAAAGGGATGCGATTGTTTGATGCCGAGATCTCGTATCGTGGGTGCACCCGCATGTTGGCCGACAACAAGCGGCACGATCAACCCCGGGGGACGGGCGTCTCCAGTTCAAGCAGGGGAATTATAACCGAGGTTGAGTAAAATCCAGGACGTTTTTCGTGGCGATTTGAATAAACCAGGGACTCCACTCAGCCCACAGCCTTTCCTGCCACACGAAACAGGAGACTTTTGTTTACTGCTGACTCCCGGCGTTGCCGGATCCTGCCGATGATGTCAGTCCCGCCTGAACCGTACCCGGCACTTCGTCTCCGCGGAAATACTGTCCCTTGGCCGCGCGCATCTCCGGCATGGCGGCAAACGGCTTGCTGTATTCGTTGGCCGCATTCCAGAAAAGGAAGCCGATTCCGCCTTTGTCCTTGGCGACCAGGACCTGGGTTTCAACGTACTTAGGTGAATAAGTCTTAGTCCGCCAATGGAAAGCCTGCAACCATGGCCGAATCACGACGCCACTGCCCTTGGTGATCAGTTCAAAGCGGTCCATGGATTCGCCTATGAAATGCTCCGGGGCGTCGCCGGGATGGGCATAACCCTCCATGCCAAAGAAATGCGAAGGATAAATCATGGGCGAGAGTACGTCACAATACTTTGCCATGCCGACGATGTCCTGACCCGTGTGTGCCAGGTCCACCGGGCGCTGCCACGCCATCACGCCGAAAACGTCCAGCGAGAACAATACCCCTGTGGGATGGAGTTCGGCGTATGCATGCTTCAGGAAATCGGTAATCACATCCGTGCGATGCCAATCCGGATGGCCGGTCTCGAACACAAAGCTGGCGTCCTTCTGGTCGCCTTCGGCAGGGAAGCGGACATAGTCGAACTGAACCTCATCCACGCCTGATTCAGCTGCCTTCTTGGCTAGCGCAATGTTATAGTCCTGCACCTTCAGTTGCGAGGGGTCCGTCCACACCAGCTTGCCGTTTTCACGCCAGGCCTGGCCGGTGCGATGCGACTTAACCGCCAACTCGGGATGGTTGACCACCAGCCGCTCGTCGCGGAAGATGGCAACCCGGGCGATGGCATGCATGTTCAGCGAATGCAAAAAGTGAACAAACTTTGGCAGGTCCTGGATCGGAGTATGGTGCTTGCCGAGGAACGGGTGATCGAAAGGAATGTTGACGCTACCATCGCTGTCTTTAATGTCGAAAACCACCGCGTTGCCGCCCAGTTCACGCCACCGCCGGATGATTCGCAAGCCGTGATCGCTGCCCGCCATCAGGCCGGTCAAATAGACCGCCCGCACTTCAAAATCGCGCGGCACAGGGATGGTTTTCTCCACGATCGGCGCATCCAAAATTCCTGGCACTACGACCGTCTGCCCTGGCTTCAGGAACGTGCCCTGCAGGTTGCCGTTGGCCGCGCGCATGGATTCCGCCAGTTCGGAAGAAGTCAGATACGAAGTTAGTGGGAGGTAGTGGCGAGCCACCGACAGCACGGTATCCCCCCGTTTCGCCCAATAGAGCGTGCTCCCAGGCGGAGCCACGTGGGTGACTTCCACGGACACACCCGAGGAACTCGCCGGAATGGAGGCCGCCGCCAGATGCGTTGCTGGCCCGGTCTGCGCGGCAGCGACTGAAGCCACCCGCATAGGCAGATGACGAAACACGAGCCCGAAAGATAGACATGTGACGCCTGCCAGGACCCAATACAAACGACGCACTTTTTTCTCCTAAACGCGCTACAGCGATACTAACGAAGCCCCTCTTCCAGCACCAGTTACCTCCGGTCACTCCCACACAGTACAGATTCGCCCGTGGCCAGAAAAGTTCTCGCGTGCGCAAAGTATTTCCCTTTACATGATCGTACTGCGCAACGTACATGCCTCTGTGCTCTGGCTATAAGCATCTAATTCCGTAGAAAAAAAGCCATAAGCGGTTCTAACGGGATGGCTAACCGCTTGCAGTAGGCAAGGCCGATAGGCAGTGGGGCTTATCGAGAGCTGAGTGACAAAATCCGTCGCTCCGAGCAAGGTGACGCGGTCTCCCATGAACAGGCTGAACGGCCCAGAAAGGAAGACAAGGGCCCTAACCCTATGAAAAACGCCCTGAACGCGATGCTTGATCCCACCCGCCGCAGTAATGACGCCCGAGACTTTGAGAACGCCCTGCGCCGCAAGATTGTCGGTCAGGACGCGGCCGTCGAGAAGGTGGTCGAAATCTATCAGATGTTCCTGGCCGGCCTGAATCCACCGGGACGCCCCGTCGGCAATCTCCTGTTTTTGGGGCCGACCGGTTCCGGCAAGACTCGGGTGGTAGAAGCCATGTCCGAAGCCCTCTTCGGCGATGCGCGCGCTTGTATCAAGATTGATTGTGCCGAGTTCCAGCATTCTCACGAGATCGCTAAGCTGATCGGCTCTCCGCCGGGATACCTCGGTCACCGTGAGACCCACCCCCTGCTCACGCAGGAAGCACTCAATCAGTGGCATACCGACCGGCTCAAGCTCTCCATCCTGTTATTCGATGAGATCGAGAAGGCTTCCGACGCGTTGTGGCAGTTACTGCTGGGCATTCTGGACAAAGCCACTCTGACCCTGGGCGATAACCGCCGGGTCGATCTCTCGCAGTGCATTATCATCATGACCTCGAACTTAGGCGCGGGTGAAATGAGCGACCTGGTAGATGGCGGATTCGGCTTCGCGCCCAAGGTGACTCAGATTGATACCAAGCTGGACGAGAAGATCAACCGCACGGCCGTCGAAGCGGCGCGGCGGAAGTTCACGCCGGAGTTCATGAACCGCATCGACAAGGTGGTGGTATTCAAAACCCTCCGGCCGGAACACCTGCAACAGATCCTCGAAATCGAGTTGGGCATGGTGCAACAGCGCATCCTGATGGCCTCGGCGGCCAACCAGTTTGTGTTCAACTGCACGACACAGGTGAAGAGTTTCCTGCTGAACGAGGGCACGGATCCCAAGTACGGCGCCCGCCATCTGAAGCGGGCCATCGAGCGCCACCTGGTGTTTCCCATGGCCAATCTGGTGGCGACGGGACAGGTGAAGCTGGGCGATTTCATCCGTGTGGACTTGGGTTCAGAAGGCTCGTTGACCTTCGTCAAAGAAGCCGAGAACGCCATGGTTCCCATGCTGATGGAGCGTTACGGAGCAGCAACTGGCGCACCGCCGCTGGCTGCTCGCGCCGCGCGGACCGCGGCCCGTCGCGAATTCGGCGCCAGTCCCACCGCAGAATCCAAATAGGTTTTTCAGTAGTCTGCAGACGAGAAAACGCTGGGCTAAACGGCCCGGCGTTTTTCTTTGACGCGTTGGCGTCCTCGCCCAGGTATCCGCCGGGTTTAGGTGATAGATTTGTGAGGGAATCCGCGAGGTATGGACACCTCATTCATAGTTTCGCCGACGGTATTTGCCGCTCGGTTGGCCATCTCGCTATTGATCGGGATTCTCGTCGGACTTGAGCGTGCGTGGGCCCACAAAGAAGTCGGGATGAGGACCTTTGCCATCATCTCGATTTTGGGGATGCTGGGCTCGATTCTTGGCACTCCCTTCGCGCTGGCGTCCGTTGTGGGAGCCTTCTTGCTGGTTGCTTACGTCAACCTGCGCAGCCTCTTGACCGATCGTTCGCTTGAGATAACTACTTCGGCATCACTGATGGTGGTTGTAACCCTGGGCGTTCTTGTGGGGCAAGGACACGTATTTGCGCCCATTGCTTCCGCCATCATCGTGACCATGCTGCTCGCCTGGAAGGTAGAGGTGTCGCGTTTTACCAGCGCCCTTGCTCCCGAAGAGATCCGCAGCGCGGTGCTTCTCGGACTCCTAGGATTTGTCGTATATCCCCTTCTGCCGAATCATTTTGTTGACAAGTGGCAACTGATCAATCCGCGCGAGGCTTGGGTGACGGTTGTCGTGCTCGCCGGAATTGGCTTCACAAACTATGTTTTGCTTCGGCTATACAGCACTCGTGGCCTCTACTACACAGCAGTTTTGGGTGGCTTTGTAAACAGCACCGCAACCGTCACCGAGTTGTGCGGGTTGCTTCATCCCAGTGACGACGCTCTGCTGGCAAAGACGGTGGAAGTGGTGCTGCTGACGAGGATCGCCATGTTCGTCAGAAACCTGGCGATCCTTTTCTTTTTCGCGCCGATAGCCATCGCCTCGGCATTTTGGCCCCTTGTAGTCATGATCACTGCCGCAGGCATAATCCTATGGCGAAAACGGGACCCCGGGAAAACTCCGACCCCAGAGCTGAAGTTGCCGCTCCCCGTCTCTCTTCGACACGTTTTACGCTTTGGCTTGATCTTCCTGGCTATTCAGGTTTTCAGCGCGCTGGCTGAGCGCCACACGGGGCATTTTGGATTTCTGATCGTAAGTTTCCTTGGAGGGTTGGTCAGTAGTGCCAGCACAACTGCGAGTGCCGCGCTGTTAGCGGCGCACAGCCAAATAACGCCGAACACGGCGGGGGTTGCTATCGTGCTCACATCGGTCTCCAGTGCTCTCGTCAACTTGCCCCTGATCTACCAGCAGACGAAGCATAAGGCATTGACCCGTACGCTGACCGCAATCTCGGTTGTGGTGGTAGTGCTTGGGTTGGTCGTAATGGTGTTACTCCAGAGGTTTAGTCGTTGGTAGCTCTTCGTCGCCGCTTCCGACGGCAGGAAGTGTTTCGCGCTTAGCGCTCCAGGCTTGCGCTACTTCCGCCTTGCGTCGAGTGAGTTCGTCGAAATCCTCAAAGGTGCGATCCGCGTATGCCACAGCGAAACTCAGGAGCTTATGCACGAAACGATCCTCGCGTCCGTGCAACTTCTTCACCAGAGGCCGTAGCCCGGGATTGCCGATTGACCCTAGCAAATGGGCCCGGGCAGTAATGTTTCCGAACATCTGGGCGGCCCGTTGGAAGTGGGCCGGGTTCTGCATCTGCTTGGGATTGAAGCGGGCGTCGTTAGCACCGATTTCCTTCGTCTGCATCGATTGCTTACCGATTGTTACGAAGCCCAAATACCGTTTTGGAAATAATTGGAATGAACGCGTAAACGCAAAAATCTCCTGTGCGCGTTTTTCACTGGATCGCGGCTCACGCGAATCAAGGGCTGATATAAGCGACTCTTTCCAATCAATCAGGCGCAGCGTACTCCAGTCGTCCTGTTCCTTAGCTCCTTTCCCGAATAGCAGTGCATATCGAGCTCGGCCAAGACTGCCAACGCCAGACAGGCGAAAAGCGATATCGTGCAAGGTGTACTCTGTTGGGCGCGCTTTAGGAGGAGCGAGCACGTGAGCCAGAAACTCTGGGACTGCCTTTCTCAGTTCTTCTTTGACTTTGTCGTTGAGCGGCCTCAGGCGGTCAGTGCGCCGGAATGCGAAGCGCCCGGGTTTTGGCTGAACGGCTATCTTCTTGATGAACTCAACACGCGATCTCTCTTGGGCTTTGTGTAGAAGTCTCAGGATCTCTCGCGTTGCTGTGAGCTTTTCAAACTCCTTTCTATCTCGAACCTGGGCGAGTCGGCCGACAGTTTCAAGATAGGAGCGCGCCGCCAGTTCAGCTTCCCGAACTCCTTCCCCAAAAGAATGGCCGTTGTCCAACGCTGCAAGCAGAATGCTGGTGGTAAGGCGCCTCAGGTCAATTTCGTACGAGCCGGTCGTTACTTCGTCAAAATCATTGATGTCGTACACAATGTCGCCGGTGATGGCCCTGAAGGCTCCGAAATTCTCCGTGTGCAGGTCGCCTATAATCGGGCCTTCAACGTCGATGAGATTCCGATCCCGACACCATCCTTCTTGCAGGTCATAGGCAAACAAATGGAATGTCGCCCGAAAAAACGTAAACGGCGACGCAAGCATTCTCTCTAGTTTTCTCTGAAGCGCAGCACGTTCAAAGTGTCCATTGAACGCCAAAATCTGATCGACCGCGGAGCGCATCGTTGCTTATCGCGCCTCTTTCCCATCGGCAAAATCCCCCACTCGTGGGAGCCTGCCTTATCAAAGTTTGCCCGCGATTAGTTTACGCTCCGATTTCGGCCTCTTGATCAAACATCCGTGGCGGGTGGCCCACCTTAGCGTGCGGATGGGTACGCCATCCCAAACGAGGGTGCCCTAACCTAGCACGTTTGCGCTAGGTTGCAGGCAGTTTCGTGGACTGCGATACGAGACTGTGATGCGGAGTGAGGTTATGCTTGCGACTTCCGCACCCCACAAAAATCCCCACCCGAGCAAAACCGGCTTGGATGGGCCACGTCCTCATTCCTAAAAGTCGAGCCGCAACGCCAATTGCCCTGTTCGATTACCGGCGTTCTCCGCGGTCTGTTGGGATTGCAGCACTCCAAACGTACTTGGGTTGCTCACATTGGTTGCCGGAGGAGCATAGTTCGTGTGGTTCAGCACGTTCGTAAACGTCGATTCGAAGCGTAAGTGCAATCTTTCAGTGATTGCTATCGCTTTCGATAAACCGGCGCTTACCGCGATGGTCCCGGGACCTTCCAAAATCCCGACACCAGCGTTTCCGATACGGGCCGCCCCGACTGGGGTCGGAGCAAACGCGTTAAGGTTGAAATATTGACTCGGTGTCTGATGAGCGGGAATCGGGTTGCCAACAATGTCCGGGCGAACAATCGACCCAGCCAACTGAGGATCGGTGTTGGTCTGGTCAAACTGCGGGCTGATGGTTGGGGTGAGATAGGGACCGGTTTCCAGCAGCGTGATCGTGTTCAGGCTCCAGCCGCCGAACATGCGGTTCAGAACACCAGATGAACTCGACCAGTGCCGACCCTGACCGAACGGCAAGTCGTACGTTCCCGTCAGCAAAAAGCGTTGCCGGCGCGTGCCCTCAACATTGCCTCGATCCGCGCTGATGTCGAAACGGTTTAAGTATGCGAGTCCATAGGCGGTCTCACCCGCGAAACCAGCAGGCGCGTCACCCTGGGCATCACTGAGATTATGTGCCCACGTGTAGTTGGCCGAGAAGTACAGCCCCTTGGATGTTCTGTGCGTGGCTTCCACTTCCATAGCCTGATAGTTCGCGCCGCCAAGGTTCTCCGTGGAATAGATGACTCCCCAATTCTGGAACGGCGCCCTTGGATCCACGACCGGGCTGGGCACATAAGGAAGTGCGCTGGGCGCAATCTGATTCCAGTTCACGGTCGCGTTCAGTCTGTAGGAGTTCATGCCGACGTAGCTCACGCGCAATGCTGTCTGCGGCGTGAGCTCCCGCTCCATAGTGACGTTCCACTGTGCCGATTGTGGATCGCGGTAGCGTGGATCGGTAGCCTGTTCGATTGTGCCTCCGCCGATCTGTACGAGTTGGCTCGGGGCAATCGTATTGGGAAAGCGGAATAGGGGAACACCGTTCGTAATCGAGTTCTGATAAGTGTGCACCGAGGCTTGCGGATTACTCTCGTTATTGTTCTGCAACTGGCCCAGGTTGATCACTGTGAAGATGCCAAAGCCGGCGCGGAAAACGGTTTTATTGTCCTTGAAGGGACGATACGCAAGGCTGATGCGGGGATCAAAGTTGCGCATGTAAGTTTGCCGCAGACCGGGTGGTAAGCCTTCCTGCCCGTTTGACACGACCGCAGTACACGGCATCGAGGCCAATGGTGCATACCCCGCGTCGGCAGGATCGGAAAATCCCGGGGGCGCTGCGTTACAGGCATTAAACGACTGCAAAAAGGCGGGCACCGGGCCGCCCAGGGACTTGTACAGGACGTCGTTCACAATGACTGCATTTCTGATTGGGTCGAAGTTCGCCTGAATCCCGTGCTGATCCACAAAGGGTGGGAGCCACTCCCAGCGCAGGCCGGCATTCAGAGTGAGCCGGCTGTTCACTTGCCACTCATCCTGGCCGTAGATGCCCATTTCCGGCCCACCAGCGTTGTCTATGGGACCGGTCACGGCAAAGTATGTAGTATCGGGAAGACCCTGCAGAAAGTCGCCAAAAGTGTTGCCGGTCAGTGCGCCCGTAAATGTGAAGAGACCATAGTCATCCGAGGGCGTTTCGATTTCCGGAACCTGGAAGCGCACCCAGCGCAGGTCGATGCCCGTGCGAAATGTGTGTTTCCCTCTTATGTAGGTGAAATTGTCGGTGATTTGCTTGGTACTGGAAAAGGTGTTTCCCACGTGGTCTCTGCCAATTGGAGTGAAGCCTGTGCCTTGAGAAAAGTTGATTGACGGAAAGCCGCCGTCAAACGGGTGATGCGAGACATCCACATCCTGCAGGCCCAATTGTGCGATGGCAGCAGCGCCCTCAATCGGGAAGTCAGGCGCCAGCAGGGTACGGGTGAATCCGAAGCGAAATTCATTGAGCAGGTTGGGACGAATCGTGTAATTGTCCGACACCAGGAAGCTTCTGTCGTGCTCCGTATCGACATCGTTGGGCAGAAGAGGATTCACGACATTCGTCAGCAGGTTCTTCCAGTTGAATCGCGCATAGGCTTGTTGCCTTGGGCTGATAATCTGATCGATCCGCCCGTCGATACCGTTGGTGCTGGAAGGGATCGGCTGCAGCTTTTCATAGTTGAAACTGCAGGTCGGAGTGATCTGATTCATGCAATTCACGTTCGGCAGGGGATAGTAATCGTTCAGCAGGGCCAATGAAGACGCGTTCAGATCCTGCTGTGGAATGACGCCGCTGCCAAGATCGGTAAGATTGCCGCTTCTTTCTGCGAGCGTAGGAACCAGGTATTGCTCGGGCTGCGAGGTTCTTTTGCGGTTGCCCTCGTAGTCGATAAAGAAAAACGTCCTGTCTTTTCCGTTGTAGAGCTTCGGAATTTCGACCGGCCCACCAAGGCTGCCTCCAAACGTGTTGAACCGCTTCGGCGCTTTCTCGTCAAAATTCAAAACCTTCGCATCGAGAGCATCATTCTGCAGGTATTCGAACAAGCTTCCGTGCAGACCATTCGTTCCGCCCTTGGTTGTAAATGTCACATCGCCGACCTGGGAAAATTCGGCGTTGTTGTTGAAAGCCGTGACCCTGAGTTCAGATATACCTTCCGAGGACGGATAGGGGTTAGTGCCTGCGGCACTTTGAAAGACGTTGGTCGTCGAAATTCCGTCGACCGAGTAGCCCACCATGTTTGCCGTCGCCCCGGCCAATGCAATATTGCCCTGGCTGTCCTGCTGCACGTTCGGCGACGTTGCCAAAGATGCCAGCGGGCTGGTGGTAACCGCGCGGAAGTTTAGCGGTAGCTGGTTGATTTCTGCGGTGTTCTTGGAATCGCCGATCACGCCGTTCTCGGTATTCACCACAGCCACGGTGTCGGCAACTTCCACCGTCTCGGATTGGCTCTTGACGTTCAAGGTAACGTCGACTCTCAAGGCCTGTCGCGCAGTCAACTCCGCTGAAGAAACTTTAAAGTCAGCAAAGCCCTGCGCCTGAACCGAAACGGCATACTTGCCGGGCTTCAAGTTTACAAATTCGAATGCTCCGTTCTGGTCCGAAATTGTTGATCGCGTGCTGTTATCTTCCAGGTCCTTAATCTGCACCGATGCCCCCGGCACAACCGCCTGCGTCTTGTCATGCACCACGCCCACGATGCTGCCGAAAGTTGACTGCGCTACGGCCGAGCTGAGAGTGAACACGATAGAAACTGCAATGCCTACAATCTTGCGAGACATTTCCTTTCCCTCCAGCGGATGACTCTGGGGTTTTTATTCAGAGCATCTGCTAAAGGGAAACTCTATTGACAACCGTGTGAGAAGTGCGTAAGGAGTCCGTAAAATTGGCGTAAAGACACTAAGTTGTTAACTGCTCGCGGTTTTATGGCTTGGTGCCGATTCTTTTCGCGCCATCCCAACTGAGGGGTGCCCCAGCCTAGCGCGTTCTTTGCGCTAGGGTGGGAGGCAGTTTCGTGGACCGAGAGATGAGAGTGCGCTGAGCGATGCTTCCGACTTCCGCACCCAGAGGCTTCCCCACTCAATCCAAGGCCGGGCTTGAGTGGGCCGACCGCATGGGCCAGCCCACCGAAAGGGTGGGATTTCAGCGGCATCCGTCATTTACTGCGCCAGGTACCTTGCCACATCGGCACTGCCTGCCCCGAACCCCAGTTCGGCGATGGTTGTGCCGACGGCGACGATTTTGCCGTCGCTTTGGATGGCCAGCCCGGCCACGTAGGAAAACTCCTCACTGCCGCTCACGATGGTTGTGGTCACGATTCCTTCGGTTCCAAACGTCGTATCCAACGCGCCCGTGTTCGTTACGCGGGTGAGGCCGAAAGCCGAATTCGCGCTGGCGTTTTCCGGGCCTTGCGCCGCGGCGCCGCCGGCGACGATGTCACCATTCGACTGGATCGCCAGGGCGAAGGCTCCGGAAAGCGGCGCGGACGAGCCAAAATCGATGACCGCAACTCCTCCCTCGCCGAAGCTCGTATCGATCACGCCGTTCGAGTGGTAGCGGAGGATGCCGAAGCCGACGTCGTTGGAGGCGGGTGGCGCATTGATCTTACTGGTCAGGGCGCCGGCAATCACCATTCTGCCGCTGCTATCGAACGTCATCGCCGAGGCCGAGACCACAGTTGCCATCATGCCCGCCGCGGCAAAGCTGGTGTCCAGCGATCCGTCGGAGTTGTAGCGGCTGATGATGGTTGCCAGAGCTGCCGGTGTGGGCTCGGGAACACCAACCGAAATCAGAATCTTGCCGCTTGACTCCACCAGGATTTGCGTTGGGCAGGACGGCGCCGAAGCGGAGAGCGCCGGGCCGACGTTCGCCAGATTCACCAGGCCGTTCGTGCCGAAGGTTGTATCCAACTGGCCGGTGCTGGTGAAGCGGGCCATGACCCCTGGGCTGCTGGCGGCAACCAGGATTTCTCCGTTGTGTTGCAGCGCAATCGCGCCGGTAGCGTCGAACGGAGTAAAGGGAATCGACTGCGTAGTGGTGATCCCACCCGTGCCGAACGAGGTGTCGAGAGTTCCGTTGTTGTTGAATCGCACCAGCTCGACAAAGCCGCCGGTGTTGCTAGTGATAACTTCGGTCGCGGCAACGATTTTGCCGTTCGATTCGAGGATCATCGCGAAAAAGCTGGCGGTGTTGAGGATCGTGGCGAAGCCCTGGGAGCCGAAGCTGGTGTCGACGGTTCCATTGGTGTTGAGCCGCGTAAGGATGGCGGCAAAAGTACTGTCCACGACTCCGCCGCCAGCGACGAGAATCTTGCCGTCGCTCTGAATGGCCATCGCGTCCGCGTTGCCCCGGGTCGTCGGGGAAATAAAGATGCCGTCGGTGGCGAAGGTTGGGTCGAGCGATCCGGCCTGCGCGGCCGCGTAGCTGGCGAAGACCAGGATAGTTAACGTGAAAAGGGTTAGGCGTCGAGACGCCGTGGAAAGTGGCATAGCTCCTCCGGTTTGCAATTTAATGTTGAAATGGGATTTCTGCCTGTGAACGCACATCATGCGGTGTTGCCCGTGAGCAGATGTCACCGGTGTGTCAAACAATTGTCAATTGTTAGGAAGGAAGAT
>DASPSE010000068.1:0-15828 GCA_035624085.1 Terriglobales bacterium | reverse complement strand
CCAGAGTCGGGAAGTAGCTCAGTCTTCCCCCAAGGTCTCACTCTTAGTCTTTAGATCCCAGTTCTCAATTCCAGCGACAGTTCGATGAAGTAGCACGGAGGAATTCATGTCGGAGATGTGCCGCCCTTTGAGGCGGCTTTTTTTATGCGCGCTTGCGCTGCTGGCACCGGCCGGGCTCACGCAAACTGTGCCGACGACGACAGTTCAAGACACCGTATATCGCGCGGATGGCACCCCGGCTCAAGGCACTCTACTGATTTCCTGGCCTGAGTTTACGACTTCCGGCGGGCAAGCAATCGCGGCGGGGACGACGAGTGTAACTCTGGGAACGGGAGGCGCTTTGTCGGTCGCTTTGGTTTCGAACGCAAACGCAACACCGCCCAGCACCGTTTACAGCGTCGTCTACCAACTAAACGACGGAACAGTCAAGACAGAGTATTGGGTTGTGCCAACAACTTCTCCCGCCACTCTGGCCGCAGTAAGGACAACGCTGGGAGCGACCAGTTCTGTGGCGCAAATGGCGACTCAACAGTACGTGAATGCAGCATTGGCGACAAAAGCGAATGACGCGGCCGTCGTGCATCTCGCCGGTACGGAGACGATCACCGGCGTGAAACAGTTTACCGTTTCGCCGAGCTTCCCGACTCCCAGCCAGCCGACCGATGCCGTGAACAAGGCCTATGTTGATAATGCGGTCCAAGTCACCGGGAGCGGTTCGTACCTGAGCACGAGCGGAGGGACGATGACTGGGCCATTGACCCTGAGTGGCGACCCAGTCGCGCCCAGCCAGGCAGCAACCAAGCACTATACAGATATTTCAGCTGCGGTTAAGGCCGACTTGATCGGCGGCTTAGTCCCACCCACCGAACTAGCATCAGGGACAGCGAGCGGCAGCACCTGCCTTCTGGGAAATCAGACCTGGGGATCGTGCGGGGCCGGAGGCAGTTCTTCATATATCAACAACACGCTGATCGCAAATCCTAATTTCAATTCGGCAACGCCAGCGCCGCAAAGCAACTTCCTCAACTGCTCGTTCCAAAACACGAGTAGCGACGTAAGCCTGCAGTGTCCTTATGGAAACACCTCATCGACGTTCGCCCTCGGCAGCCAGGCGGTGCTGAACAGTCAAGCCAATACCTATGGAGCGGGGCTGCAAGACTTCAGCGCGGCGAGTTTGAAACTACCCAGCGGCGCCGGTTATGCGCCGGCGACCAGCGGCGCAATCGGATTCGACACCACGGCCAACGCCCCGGTGATCAACGTTAGCGGAGTAACCCAGCAACTGGCGCTGACCACGTCGAACATTTCGGGCCAAGCCAGCACGGCTCTAGCTTTGGCGGCCACGCCCGCTCAATGTAATGGATCGTTCGCCACGGGCATTCAAGCTAACGGGAACGCGAATTGCACCACCGCTGACGTCATCCAGTTAGCCGAAACCTCCCAGCCCGCAGGTTTGCCAAACTACGGCATCTTCTGGTTCGACTCGACAACGCACACTCCACGGATCATTGACAACAATGGGCAGGTGGAGCAGTTGGCGCTGTTGAACGTGTTTAACGCTGATGCAAACACGCTGGAGGAGTATAACGGCACCAATCCGCAGACCTTGAATGTTTACGGAACCCGGACAGATGCTTCCGATTACGAGCGCATCCGCCTGAGTTATGACACTGCCGATGGCTATTTTTTCATTGGTGCAGACGCTGCGGGGACGGGAACGCAACGCGGTCTTGGATTCTGGCTTGAAGGCGGATTGCGATGGGTGGTTGATTCAGCTTTCAACTTCAAGCCATGGTCTGACAACCTGAAAGACATCGGCACGGCCACACTGCGGGTGCATAACCTGTATCTGGGCACTGGCCTGGTATTCAACAGCGGTACCTTGTCGGGCGTGCATGGAACGACAGGAGTGGCAGCCGAAGCGGGAACCCTGGGTACGACTGCGGGCGCAGGGCTTTGTAACGATGGAAACGGGAATGTTACTGACCAGGGCTGTACGTTAGGCGCGGTGAGTTCGGTTTTTGGCCGTTCCGGAGTGGTCGTGCCGCAGACCGGGGACTACTCGGTTGCTCAGATCACGGGCGCAGCACCGTTGGCATCGCCTGCCTTCTCCGGGACACCGACGGCGCCGACGCAGGCCGCGCTGGATAACTCCACCAAACTTGCTACAACTGCATATACCGACTCAGCAGTCGCGGTGGAGAAAACACGTGCCCAGGGGGCGGAGGCTCTACTCGCACCGCTGGCAAGTCCGGCACTGACCGGGACGCCCACTGCTCCAACGCCTGCGACTTCGGACAACTCGACCAAGCTTGCCACAACTGCCTGGGTCAACGCGCAAGGCTTTGGCAGTGGGTCGGGCAATGTAACAGGTCCGGGCTCATCCACTACCGGAGATATCGCTTCCTTCAGTGGAACGAACGGCAAGACGATTCAGGATTCTGGAATGGCTGTCAGTTCGCTGGCCCCGTTGGTCTCGCCAGCCTTCACCGGCACACCGACGGCACCGACGCAGGCCGCGCTGGATAACTCCACCAAACTTGCTACAACCGCATATACCGACTCAGCAGTCGCGGTGGAGAAAACACGTGCCCAAGGGGCGGAGGCTCTACTCGCACCGTTGGCGGGTCCGGCACTGACCGGGACGCCCACTGCTCCAACGCCTGCGACTTCGGACAGCTCGACCAAGCTTGCGACGACGGCTTACGTACAAAATCAGGGGTTTGCGCCGCTGACTTCGCCCACCTTAACCGGAACACCGACTGCGCCCACGCCAGCCACCTCAGACAGCTCAACAAAGCTTGCGACCACGGCGTGGGTGAACGCACAAGGGTACGGAACGGCAAGCGGGAATGTGAGCGGCCCATCTTCCTCGACCAGCGGTGATCTGGCTACATTTAACGGCACCAATGGCAAGGCCATCCAGGATTCCGGGCAGACCATCAGCGCGATCAGCATCACGGTTCCGAAAGCTTCCAGTTATCTGGCGGCGAACGGAAACAATCCGTGCGCGGCGGTCGTGGCAGCCTGTGGCTCAGCCACGGGCCCTCCAGCCGACATCACCTGGGTCGATGCCCGCGACCTGACGGGTACACAAGCCTGCGGCTCGACCAACCTCACCGCCAATCACTGCCACATCCTGATGAATTGTTCCAAGTGGACGACCGATGTCGGCTTCAACCTGGGGGTGGCGCAGACGATTGATGGTCCCACGGGCGGAGATAACAATTGTTTGCAGTTTGCCGACACCAGCAGTTTCCCTGGCACGGGGGCGGTGACAGTCGCAACCGCGACCTCAGGATCCACCAGTTTGACCGTGAACAAGGCCAGCGGCGAGACGCAGAATCTTCAGCCCAACGACGAAATCATTTTCTCCGGCGACTCCACGGTCACGCCTTACGGAACGGGGGAATACCTGGTCACCGCAGGAGTGACCCTGACCAGCGGCGGTGGACCGTTCACCATCAGCGTAACGCCAGCCTTGGGGCAGACCGAAAGTGGCACCATCACCATTCTGCACCCGGTGGTGGAATTCGCGGGCACTACGGCCACGGGCTTTTCTGGAGCCACGGCGGGGGTTGGCTTGAACAACGCCAGCATTACCTGCAGCACGGCGCACGGCCAGATCGGGTTTCGTAATCAATTCTCACAAGAGAATACATCGCTGGTGAACCTTAGCGAGTCGAACTGCGGGCCACGCGACGGAGAGATTGGCAACCAGGCGCCGGACTCGATGTATGGGCCGATCTATTCCACCCACGCTTCCATCTCCTCCGGTATGTGTGCTCCCAACGGCGTAGGCTGGCGGATCTGGGGCCAGGGCGGAAACATCGCCGCCCGCATCACCGACGTGGCTAACGCTTGCAATGTGTCGGGCGAGGCGCCGCTGATCGGGGTAGACCTTGAAGGGGCGGTGGGCGCAGTTACCGGCGTAGGGAACCACGATGTAGCCTCGCCGCACGTAGAGGGATTCCGGTACGCGACGGCGGTCGGTTATCTCTCCCAGGCAAACGGAGTGGACATCAGCGGCGACAACAGCTGTCCGCAGGGTGTGGGATCGACCACCACTACCGCTTCCGTGAGCGGCGGATCGACCACGATGAGCGTGAACACGGTGTTTGCCCAGTTGCATACCGGCGTCGGAATTCAAGCTCCGTATTCAGGCAGCGGAACGTATTTTGGGACCATCACGAACATTTCGGGAACCACTCTGACCGTCAGCCCGGCGACTGCCGGCGGCAGCACGATTGCTTCCGGGGCCACGGTGAAGACTGCCTTCCCCGATGGTTATGGATGTCAATACAGCAAGCGGATCTTCAACGCTTCAACCGGGGCGGCGGGAGCGTCCAACAGCACAGCTGGCGTGATGCTGTGGAACTCCTACGCCAACACGGGATCGGACCTGGGATGGCTGCAGGACGATCGGGGCGGAAACACCCTCACTCCGGCGAACAATCAGTTCGTGCCTTTCTACCTCACGGATCTGGCGGGCGGCATCTTTACGGACGCCAACCCTGCGGATGCGGGAACGGGATTGTTTGTGTACGGAAATTCGCTGTATGGATACAACGCCGGAACCAACGAATTTCAGCTGAATGCGGCCACCGGGGTCATCACCGCAGCAACCCCTGCGACTTCCGATAATTCCACCAAGGTGGCGACCACCGCGTGGGTAAATGCTACCTTGTTCGGCGGGTCGCCAGTGTCGCTGCAATCAAACAGTTTCACTGCGTCATCGGCTACGGCAAACGCTTTCTATGTGATTACGTGTTCGTCGGCCTGTACTGCCGCTTTGCCTTCCTCGCTTCCATCACAGTTGCCTTGGGCAGCGGTGATCCAGAACAGTAATTCCACGGCTACGGTATCGGTAAATCCGAACGGACAGACACTTTACATCAATGGAACGGCGTATACGTCGTCGTCTCAGTTCACGCTTCCGGTAGGACAGCAGTTGTATATCACTGCCAGCGCGTCGGCGTATTACAGTTCAGTTCCTATTGTGAGCGTGCCTGGGTCTGGCTTTCCCACGCTGAATCAGAACACGACCGGGACGGCGGCAAACCTCAGCGGGACACCGGCGCTGCCGAACGGGACGACGGCCACCACGCAGAGCGCTAAAGATGGCACTACGAAACTGGCAACGGATGCTTATGCTGATGCGGAAGTGCCCGCTGCCACTGTGCAGTATGTGGTGTTTCCGGGATACAACTCAGGGAATCAATCGCTGTTTCCCAGCGGGAACTACGCAGCATTGTACAGTTTCGAACTTCCGTTCGCCGTTACCACGAGTAAGGTCGCGTATAAGACCGGCACGACAGCAGATAACACGTCCAACATTTACGAGGTTGGTATCTATAGCTCCAGCGGCACTCTGTTGTTGTCATATCAGGCGGCGGGTAGCTCGTTCGCAGCGGCTACAAGCACGTGGTATCGGCAAAGTTGGTCACAGGGGTCTACAACGCTTCAACCCGGACGCTACTACGAGGCAATCACAACGAGTTGCTCGTCCCCCTGTGCGACCTTCTGGGGTTCAGGATCGACCACGGCGGCCTACTACTCCAATAGCGCCTTTTCGATAACAACTGGCGGAACACTGCCACCCTCGATCACGGCGCCAAGTACTGGATACGAGAGTTTTGGAGCGAACACACTCTCGATTATTTTGGAATAACATGAAACGCTTTGTGCTAGTCGCGGCGCTGATTACAGTCAGCGCCATTCTTGTCGGTACCGCGCACGCGACCACTTACTACGTGGACTGCAACGGAAGCGATGGCGCGAATGGAACCTCGCCACAGACTCCGTGGCGCACACTGCTGAAGGTTGGATTGCAACCGAGCGGCACATTCAACTACGGGGACCAAATCCTGTTGAAGCGCGATTGCGCCTGGAGCGACACGTTAACTCCGCCTTCCTCGTTGCAGGTAGGAACAGTGAACGGAGCAGGGTCGGCCTCAAACAAACTCTACATCGACGCTTATGGCACAGGCGCCCCGCCGCGGATCACGGGTCAGTTGACGGTCGCGTCGAACTGGTGGACGCAAAGCGGAAGCACAAACGTCTGGTACGCCAATCTCTCAAGTGTCACCTGTCCGCTACCTGGGTATCCTGGAGAACAGGGGTTTCCCTTTCCCTGCGTCAATGTGAGCAACACTGGCGTCTTGGCCGGTTTGAACTTTGTGCAGTTTGGAACGTTCTGGGGAAATGCGCAGGCTGCGCAAAACATGCTGGCTCACGATCGCGACTGGTATTACGACCCGGTGGCGCAGAACCTTTACGTGTGGTCGGCGAGCGGAAATCCCGTCACGCACTATGGATCCGTGACGCCGATTGTTCTCAGCGGCCAGAGCCTCATCAACCTCAACAACGTTAGCTACATTGAGATTCAACACATCAAGCTGGACTGGTACGACGGCTACGGTGTGCAGGTGCAAGGGGCCAGCGATCACATTTGGCTGGCCAATATGCTGGCCGACAGCCAGGTGCCCAATGGCACTGTTCCTATCGGCTTCTATGTGCACCCCTCGGGAACGCCGGATGACATTCACATTTACAACACCGATGCGCACAGAAATTATCAGGGGTATCGCTTTGATGGCACGCCGACGGCAATCGAACTGAAGAACGGCCGGGCATATGCGAATCGCACCTACGGATTGCTGGATAATACTGCGGCGGTGACATATTCCTACTGTCATTTCTATGCGAACAATCTGGCGACCGGAATTTCAACTGACATTGGCGGCACGCCGGGGCCAAAAGACGGAGGCAACAATTTGGCGGCGGATACGCCGCCGAACGTGCGCAGCTTTATGCGGTATCCGGCGCGGATTACGCTGACGTACGACGATCCCGGCCTGATTGACGGTTCTCATCAATATATTGAGGCGCTGCTTCCCACGATTCAGGCAAAGGGCGTGCCGCTGAGCATTGCGGTGGTCACGGGCTACGACCTTTCGCAACAGCTTGTTCCGACCTTTCAGTCGTGGATCAACGCTGGCTGGGATTTGAACTCACATTCGGTGTCCCATCAGTACTTCGTCTACCCGAACGCGTTCACGATTCAGTACATAGGAACGCTAGCTTCGAGCGTTACACTTTCGATCAGTAATAAGCAGTTCATAATAACCGCGCCGGGCGATCCGAATGCGCAGGTGAACTGGAATCTGAGTTCGTCAGGAACTGACCTTGTCCCGAGTGGACTCGACACGCTGGGAGGGGTTGTCTACACCTTGAATCAGCGCGGGGTATTTTCGGTGACGGCAGATCCGAATATGAAAAGTGCGGTCAAGAGCGAAGACCTGGCTGACGTGGCTTCGCAGGATATCAAGAGCGCACCGTATCTGCTGCTGACCGATAAGACGCGGCTCATTACGGACGAGATGAATTGGGCCATGGCTTGGCTGAATGCGAACCTGACTGGCTTGCCGGCAAACCGGGTTTACGTTTACCCGGGAAGTTACGAGGACAGCTCGACCGAGGCCATCGCGGTCGCAGCCAATTACGTGGGAGCTCGTGGGTCGGGGACCATGCAACCGTCTCCTAATGCAGCAACGACCCTGGCTAGCGGAATCGACGTTCAGAACATCTTGAGCCAGGGAATTGCGCCTAACTTCCAGGGTTTGACTGACTCACAACTGATGAACAAGCTGCGCGCCTTGGTGTTCAAGTCTGCAGTGTGGGGTGTTCCCTTCGGAATCTTCTGGCACGTGGACGAGCTTTCTCCGCACCAAGTGGGGGTAATGGCGGATGCGTTGAAGTCCGCGGGCGCGACTCTGATGACGAATACACAATTGGTGAATTATCTGCTGAGTACGCAACAAAACTACGGCACGACCTCTTACGCGGATGCGGCAACGGGCGCACCCTTGGACGCGAGGCCGACCCAGTTATCGCCGGTGGTCGATCAAGGCACCACACTGGCGGATGAGTTCCAGTACGACCTCATGGGCATCGACCAGACTCAGTTCGGCTCGGGCTGGGAGATTGGGGCTTTTGCCTTTGTGCCCGAGTATCTCGGGTGGGCAGCGGGAGAGCCGTGAGTCAGCGGTGATTGACGATCTGAACCTGCTCCAGGTTTTGGGAACAGGCCTCGATTTGCGGCCGCCTCGCGCGAGCAGGCTTGAATGTTTGTCGATTCGTGACTTCCTGATCGAAGCCTTACTGAAAGTGCGAAGCAAAACCCGCGGTCTGGTTCCGCTGGAGCTGAATCGGGTGCAGCGAGAATACTCCGAACGCTGTACGAAACGAAATATTGTCCTGAAGGCTCGACAGCTTGGGATCACTACGTACGTCGCTGCACGATTCTTTGTTCAAGCGATCACGCAGCCCGGCACGGTGACGGTCCAGGTTGCGCACGATCAGGAATCGGCCGAGGAGATTTTCAAGATCGTGCATCGCTTTTGGGAGAACCTGCCCGCAGCGATGCGGCACGGGGCGCTGCTGACTTCACGTGCCAACGTCCGTCAGATTGCGTTCTCGCGACTGGACAGCGAATACCGTGTTGCGACCGCGGCGGACGCCAACGCGGGCCGCGGGATGACCATCCACAATTTACATTGCTCGGAGGTCGCCCGCTGGCCCGGTAACCCAGAAGAAACGCTGGCTTCCCTGCGGGCGACCGTGCCGAACGATGGCGAGATCGTGCTGGAATCGACGGCGAACGGAGCGAGCGGTGTTTTCTACGCGGAGTGGCAGCGGACCGAAGAAACGGGTTACACGCGGCACTTTTTTCCGTGGTGGTATGACGATGATTATCGCGTTGAGCTGGGTCAGGCTTCCCTTCAGCCACTAACACAGGAGGAAAAAGAACTAAGGGAGCGCGTTGGACTCAGCGAATCCCAGATCGCCTGGCGACGGATGAAACGAGCACAATTGCGCGGGCTCGCGGTGCAGGAGTATGCAGAGGATCCGGTTTCTTGCTTCCGAGCTTCAGGCGAGTGTGTTTTCGATCTGCGCGCGATTGAGCAAGCCTTGCAGGCGTATACGGAACCGGTCGAGCAACGCGACAACCAACGGTTGCAGATATGGTTCCCGCCGCAACCGGGAAAGGTTTACATAATCGGCGTGGACCCGGCGGGTGGTGGATCGGAAGGCGATTATTCCTGTGCCGAAGTCATTGAGCGCAGGACCGGATTGCAATGCGCCGAGCTGCACGGACACCTGCCGCCACGAGAGTTAGCGGACCGGTTGGTTGAGCTCGGCCGTGCATATAACCAGGGCCTGCTGGTAGTAGAACGCAACAATCATGGAGCTGGGGTTTTGGCTCATCTGCAATTTCAAGGATACGAAAACGTGTATCGGGAAGGTAACCAGGACGGATGGTTGACCTCTGCAGTGACGCGGCCAGCCATGATTGAGAACCTGGCAGCCATGCTGGCGATTTCTCCGGAATTGTTTCGTAGTTCTCGGTTACTGAATGAGTGTCGAACGTTCGAACGGCATGCTGATGGCAGTTCGGGGGCGGCCTCGGGAACCCACGACGACTGCGGAATGGCAATGGCGATTGCCCAGGCGGCGAGGCAAAAGACTGCAGGAAAGAGCCTTGCGGATAAGTCGATGCGGCTGGCCAGTTTGACCCTGTCCCGCTGAGCGAGGTGGAAATAATTCAGAATCGCCAATGTTCATTCGTCACAGCCTGAGGTACCGAAACGGGATAGGCTCACGCCCATGCGCAGACAGAAGGCGGACGGTTGGCGTTAGTCGCGGTTCAGCACGTGCGACGCATGCGGGGCGGGGCGCAAGGTCATCTTATGCGCTGCGAAGACGGGAATTTTTATGTAGTCAAGTTTCGTAACAATCCGCAGCACACGCGTGTGCTGGCGAACGAATTGCTGGCCACGCGTCTGGCTGAAATCGCCGGGTTGCCGGTGCCTGCGACGGAGGTGGTCGAAGTGGGCGGCTGGTTGATTGAGCACACGCCGGAACTGAATATCCAACTGGCGAGTCAGACCTTGGCCTGCCAGGCAGGACTGCAATTTGGATCGCGGTACGTTGTCAGCCCGCTGGAAGGTCAGGTATTCGACTATCTTCCGGTGGAGATGTTAGGGCGAGTCCGGAACCTGGAAGCATTCGCGGGAATTTTGGTGATGGACAAGTGGACGGGCAACGCCAACGGGCGGCAGGCGGCATTCTGGCGGAAACTGCGGGAGCGAAAATACACGGCGGCGTTCATCGATCAGGGTTATTGTTTCAATGCCGGGGAGTGGACGTTTCCGGATTCTCCCTTGCGAGGGGTTTATGCGCGCAATGAAGTGTACGCCTGTGTGCGCGGCTGGGAATCGTTTGAGCCCTGGCTGTCGCGCATCGAGAAAATGGATGACGATGTGATCTGGGCGGCGGCGGGTGAAGTTCCTCCCGAGTGGTATGGAAGCGACTGGGCAGCCTTAGAAGGACTGATGCGCCTGCTGCTGGAACGGAGAGCATTTGTCCGGGAGTTGATCACAGCGTTTCGGATGTCGGCAAGAAATCCGTTTCCGAATTGGCTTAGCAACTGACCTCGGAGGACACAGAGTCTTCAGCTAATGCCTGAGAAACGACAACTTGAATTCTTTGTACTGCGTTATGTGCCCGACGCGGTCAAGGAGGAGTTTGTCAACATTGGCGTGGTGATGTTCGAGCCAGCAGCAAATGGCCATGGATTTGCCGATGTGCGTTTTACGCGAGACTGGCGCAGGGTTTGGTGCCTGGATCCTCAAGCCGATGTTGAGATGCTGGAAGCGTTGCAGCGTGATATCCGGCGGCAGATCACGGACACGCATGATCGAGAAGTGCTGATCCGCAGGTTGCAAGACTCGTTCTCGAATACGATTCAGCTTACGTCTATGAAAGCTTGCCAGGCAGAGGAACCGAGTGCAGAAATCGAAGCCCTGGCAAGACTGTACTTCGAGGGTCCGAAACCGGCACGACCGCGAGTGGTGTCAGGACGTGGACGCATTCTCAGAGTCATGCAAGATGCTTTTGAGCAAGCGGGCGTGTGGAAATTACTGGAGCACGACATTCAGGTGAGTCCGTACACAAAGACAGGCGATGATTTCGCCATCGATTGCGGTTACCGGGTTGGAAACACGATAAAACTTTTTCATGCGGTCTCGTTGAAAAGAGGTATGGACCAGGCAGTTAATCTCGTTTACCGATACCCGAAGATTGAAGCCGGGATGCCCAGGTTGAATAAAGCAAGTCCTTTGATGACGGCGGTCGTGGACGATGGTCTCGACCGGACGGATCAACAGATCGGGTTTGCGCTGGAAATGATGGAAGAGGCCAGGATCAGAACTGCTGCTGCAGCAGAGATGGCAGGGATCGCAGATCTGGCGCGAAAGGAATTGTTAGCGTGAAGCAGCATTAAGAAGTTGTCGTGGGTGAGGGCGCCGACACACACTCGTCGAGCTGCGCTCGACTGGACAGCTGAGAGCGATCCCTAAGCGATTCGTAATCAATCCTATGAAAATTACAGAGAAGTTGCGCGGCGCGATGCGCCGGATTGCAGAAGTGTCCTCGGCGGCAGGAAAGGTCGAAGCGAAAAGGAAGACCGTGTCCCTGCCGTCAATTCTGACGACGTATGGACCGCGGGCGGACGCATTCCCGAAACCCACACCGATCAACTTGCGGCGATTTTCGGAGACTCCGGTTGCACGCAGGGCGATCAATGCAATCAAAGACCGAATCGCAGGAATGCGCTGGCGAATCCAGCTTCGCCCGGGACGCGGCTCGCAGCAAGATTCGGACACAGAGCTCCGCATCAGTACCCTGACCAACAACTTTGATGCTCCGAACCCCGACGATTCGTTCCGTTCTCTGACCGAACAGGTGCTCGAGGATGTCATCGTTGGCGGCTTCGGGGCGATTGAAGTCGAAACCACCGGGGACCCGCAACAACCGCTCGCACTTTGGCCGGTGGATGGCGCCACTATCCGCATGAAGACGGACTGGGACGGGCGGCCGGGATCACCGCGCTATGTGCAGGTCACGGGAAAGCCTGGGCCGGAGGGAAACATCGTGCTTAACGATGACGAGCTAATTTATATCCGGCTCAATCCGCGGACGCATACCCCTTTCGGCTTAGGCCGGCTGGAGGTCGCATTCGAGGCAATCAATGCGTTCCTGGGCGCGCACCGGTATGCCACCAAGCTGGCGTCGAACTCAGTCGTGGAATACGCGCTCTGGCTGCAGGGTCTGACGCCGGAGCACCACGAGCGGCTGATTCGATGGTGGCAGGACGAGATTGAAGGCACGGGGCGCGTTCCGATTCTGTCGGTGGAGAACAAGCCGGAGGTGCTGCGCTTCGGCGGCGGCACGGATGCTGATCTGCGGCTGCAATGGCAGGAATTTCTGCTCCGGGTCATTGCCGACGCATTTGATCTCCCACCCCAAAGCCTGGGCCTGGAACGGGATGTGAATCGCTCGACTGCAGCTGAGATGAGCGATCAGGCCTTCCAGCAGGCGATTGTGCCGACAGCCCGCTTGTTTGCCGAATATTTGACGCGCGACGCCATCAGCAAGAGATTGGGTTGGAATGATCTGGAGTTTGTCTTCACTGATGTGGATGCGAGCGGCGACGAGATGGAAGACGCGCAGATTCAGACGTTGCTATTGCAGAACGGCGTGCTCACTGTGAACGAAGTAAGACGAATGAGAGGACTGCCACCGATCTAGGTGTCAGGTCTGAGGTATTAGGTATCAGGTCTTAAGAAATCCTTTTCAGCAAACTTCAATTCCCAATCACTTCGAGGAATACATGACAACCATTGAACTGGAATCGATGGCGATTGAGATGCCTGCGGTCGCGGGGCATCCGAACCGGGAGCCTTTCCGCGGAGTGCTCACGCTGATTGGCTTGCCCTCAGACAGGGCGCCCGCGGGAGCGCGGGGCCACCGGGTAATACTCACGCGGTCGGCCGCGGAAGCTGCGTTGTCTTCACTGCTGGGCATGGCGCTGGACTATTCGCCGTTTCTCGACCGTCACGATGCGCAGCGCAAGGTCGGAATTATCACGAGGGCGGAAATCGTGGGCAAATCGCTCGAACTTGGCGGGTATTTGTTTGCCAAGGACTTCCCGGAGATCGTCGACAAGATCGGCCGAAGCCCTCGAGTTCCGTCCGGCTTGGAATTCCGCGGGAGGCGGTCCGCGCACGACAGCGGCCTCGGGATGTCCTACGAAATCGCCGACGCAACTGTGGCGGACTTGCGCGCCA
Source organism: Terriglobales bacterium (assembly GCA_035624085.1). GTDB lineage: Bacteria > Acidobacteriota > Terriglobia > Terriglobales > Acidobacteriaceae > JAFAGX01. Next base: position 2,635 of record DASPSE010000068.1, on the reverse strand, counting down.
AGGTCTGGACCCTGACTCACGTGACCTTCACCGGGGCAGCCATTCTCCGGCGGGACAAAGCAGCTTATAGGGATACCTGGATTGAACTGGCGGGTTAGGCGAAAGCTTAATCGCACAACCACAAGGTCAAGAGCAAGGCAGACAACAAAAGGAGACGATATGAATGAAGAGATGACGCAGCAATTGGCCGCAACTGCCGACCGGTTGGCAAATGCGGCGGCAACGTTAGATCGAGTTTTGCAAAAGCTGGATTCACAACAAGAAGCTCTGAATGCCAAGGTGGATCGGATTGTCGCGGCGGTTGAAGAACGGCCGGCCGATAGCGATCCTGATCGTGCGCGCAAGCTTGAGCAACGTGTGTCGGAGCTGGAAAAAGCAAATACCGAGCTCAAGGCACAGGCTACCCGCATGGCTCGGAAAACCTTATCTCCGCTGGTTACGGCGTTGCTGAACAAGAGCGGCACGGAGCCAGGAGACAGGCTGCATCCCGCAGTGGTGGACAAAACGCTTCAGTCGCTAAGTGTGGAGCAGCGGATCGCAGTGAAGGCGGAGATGGCGCGGGCGGGCATGATCGAGTAACCCCGAGGCTTTCCCCCCTTGTCATTCCGAGGAACGGAGCAACGAGGAATCTGCAGTTTTCAGGCAAATGGGAAAACTGCAGATCCCTCGCTTCGCTCGGGATGACAACAAAAAGGCAGTTTTCGCAGGGCTTCCAGGCGCGATTCCGGTCGCGCCTTTAATTTTGGTTATAAGAAACGGCGAAGGGTCAGTCGCCGCATCGCTAACTGGCCGGGCAACAACACTTCTTTCTTAGGAGACAATATGAACGCGAAATTCATCGATCTGAATGCGACGGCAGATTATCTCGGGCCGGGCGCGATTGAGATCGACCGATATCAGACAGAGATCTTCGACATTGTCCGGCGGCGCGGAGTGTTCGGACAGAGAATGAAACAGGTCCCCGCCACCGGGCAGCCTTCACGCTTCTTCGAGGAAACCGCAATTAATTCGCCAACCGCGGCCCAAGCTTTCGTCGATCCGCGAAACATCGTTGCGACAATCGGATCGCCCACTCGTATTGAACACGCCGTGACATTGAAGGCGCTGGTCTCACAGATCAATTACAACCTGTTCGATCTGGAGGTGGGAGCTCAGCAGAGCCAGTTCGCGTATCTGCAAGCCAAAGACTTGGCAGATTCGGTGGATGGGTTGCTGCGCACGCATGATGTGGCGCTGTGGAACGGCAATGACACGTCATTCACTTCGCCGACCAGCTTCCAGTACTTCGGGGCCATCGGCCAGATTGAGGCTGGTGGAAATAGCACCACAATTGCGACCACCGCCAGCATCGTAGACGGCATTAAAGGGGTGATCGCGGGTATGGTGTCGAATTCTTCGTACGCAGTTCGGCCCACGGCGATCTACGCCAACCCCGTGCTACTGGATTTGATCGACCGCGAAATGAAAGCAGAGTTCAACGTCGTGCTTTCCACGGCGGAGATCACCGCCGGTCTGCGCGTCAAGACGCTCTCCACACAAGCGGGAGATTTGCCACTTATTCCGGAGTGGGCGCTGCCTTACACCGGTACACCAGGCAGTGGCAGCGCGGTGCTTCCGGCCTATGTCGTGACCGAGGACTTGATCGAATACCACTGGTTGACCGATCCCAACCCGCGAGTTTTCCAGTTGGGCTTGATTGGAAGCCTGGCTTCACAGATGGTCATCGTGAAGTTCGGCGCTGTCGTGGTCAAGGGCGCTTCCTACGCGCACTACGAAATCAAGGTCAATCGCTAACCACAGTCGCCAGTTGTCAGTGGCCAGTTGCCGCTGTGCGCGGCAGTGTGCCCACTGATAACTGGTTACTGCTTACCGGACACTTACATGATCTATCTCGCGCCTTCGGAATACGAGACGTACGGCCTGGATGCGACGACTGCCGCGGCATTTGTAGCTGCGGCCTCATCGATGATTGACGCCCACTGCCGGCGCGCTTCTCTCGGGGTGGTGCAATACGAGGAGCGACTACGGCTTCCTCCTGACCGCAATACGGTGCGGCTGGCCTACCTACCTCTGGCCGCGGTTGCGCCGGCCACCACGCCGATTATTTCGGCGCAAGGTCGGTATTGCATTCCGCGCCGTGGCGAGTGGCCGTTCGACGACCTGCGCCTGGATGTCGCTCTGATGTTCGGCTTGCCAGGCGTGTGGACCGCGATTGACGTTTCGGCCATTGACTACTTCGCTGACACCGGCGAGCTCACCTTGCCGCTGAACATCGTAGGGCTGTGGTTCAGCGAAGTGGATATCGTCTACACGGCCGGATTCAGCGTGATCCCCGACCCGGCGATGTTTGCCTGCGCGCAGATCGTGCGCAATATGCAGGCAACGCCAGCGCTGAACGTCAAAGGTGAGCAACTGGACCGCATGAAACTCACCTACTTCGCAGATACCCTGATCGACCAGGCAGTCTCTGCAATGTTGGCGCCGTATGTGGCGCAGAAAGTGGGTTGACCATGTCCGGAGCAGGAATCAGCGGTGCAGCCGTCGTGCGGGCGGCGGATGCGATGTTATATGCGCTTGGTGGAGACGAGATCACTGTCGTTTTTCCACTTGTGGCCTTGCCCAACGATCCCAGCGC
>DASPSE010000062.1:0-10141 GCA_035624085.1 Terriglobales bacterium | reverse complement strand
CATAAGAGTGCCTTCTTTGCAGGGCTAAAGCCCTGCTCCACCCAAAATCCCTAGCATAAACTCCCTCTCGCTTCGGATAGAACCGTCCTGCCAACAGAGATCTTCTTTCCAAAATGAAACAAAGATGGACAAGAATTTGTTTTTGGGTGGAGCGGCGCTTCAGCGCTGCATTTATGCTGGCAAGAAGAGTGCGGCTTTAGCCGCTGAGGTAACTTGCGCCATGCGCATCTCCACCCGCGGAAACACCGGCCACTCAACTTACTTTGTGACCGCTGCTACCTACCAGAGAAAGAGTTTGTTCCAAACAGACCGAATGGCCCAGTTGTTCCTGGATGTACTGTTTCATCACCGCTCCCAAGATAAGTATTTGCTGCACGAATACGTCATCATGCCCGACCACCTTCATTTACTAATCTCACCGCTCATCACTTTAGAAAGGGCAATGCAGCTCATCAAAGGCGGCTTCTCTTATCGCGTTCGGAAGGAACTCGGGTGCGCGGGCGAGATTTGGGAGACCAGCTTTCATGACCGGCGGGTTCGGGACTTGGCGGAGTATGACCGTTTCCGCGAATACATTTGGCGAAATCCGATGGAGCGCCGGCTAGCAGGCGCGCCTGAGGGCTACTTGTACTGCTCCGCTAACCAGAGGACAGGGCTAGACACTTTACCTCAGCGGCTAAAGCCGGTTGCTTGAGGGTGTTTCCCTTGCAGGGCTAAAGCCCTGCTCCACCCAAAATCAAGGCAGGTTGCCATCGCGCCGGTCGCTTAAGAATGCTTTCTTTGCAGGGCTAAAGCCCTGCTCCACCAAAAACCAAGGCAGGTTGCCATCGCGCCGGTTGCTTAAGAATGATTTCTTTGCAGGGCTAAAGCCCTACTTCACCAAAAACCAGCCGGCCATTCTTTTCGTCGATGCTAACCTTCCGGCTCAAGTCCGAGTCCTAGAGTCATGGTAACCAACGACTCGCGGCAAAGCTACGTGCTCGCCACCGGTGAGGCCGCCGCAGCGCGTCTGTGCCTGCTGGACGAAATCTTTGGGCCAGCGACGCGAGAGTTACTGACCAGCGTAGGGCTTGCTGAAGGATGGAATGTGGCGGAGGTGGGCTGTGGAACTGGGCTAGTTTCTCTCTGGATGGCTGAGCGAGCCGGGGAAAGCGGTTCTATCGCAGCCCTTGATCAGAGCGCCGAACAATTGCAAGTGGCGAAGAAAGAAGCGGAGCGTCGAGCAATCAGCAATATTTCCTTCCACTCCGGCGACGCCTATCAGACCGGTCTGCAGCGCGAGGCTTTCGACCTGGTTTATTCGCGTTTCGTGATGTGTCATCTGAATGATCCGGTGCGTGCCCTCAAAGAAATGCGCAGTCTGTTGCGGAAAGGCGGTCTGCTGGCCTGTGAGGATTACGACCACGCGAGCGTCGCCTCTTTTCCGCCGACTCGGGCGTACCGCAGGCTGCTTGAGATCAGCAAAGCGGTTGATGCCAGTCGAGGATTGGACTCGACTATAGGCTCCAAACTGCACCGGCTCTTCTACGAGGCGGGATTGGTTCGCCCCGAGGTATGTGTGAAAACGGCAGTGGCGTTGCGTGGCGAGAAGAAACGCTTCTGGGCGCTGACCTTGCGCGAGGCGGCGCCGGCTATTTTCGCTGCGAATGCGGCAACACCGCAAGAGCTGGAGTCCATTTGCGAGGAGATAGAGCAGATCGCCGAGGATGAAACCACGCTGGTGGTGTTGGCGAGTGTGACTCAGATCTGGGCGCAGAAACACTAGCCCCTGAGTTCAGAAAAGCCCAAGAGAAGATTCGACACTAGAACAGCGCAGCGCTTCGGGAGTGGTTCGCCACTGGCTGAGGTTTTGAGAGTCTTTCATTGGCCGCGTCAGTCGCCGTCTCGCACTCAATCGACTCTAGGAAGGCATGAGTCATGGCGTTCAGGCTGGCGTGGGAATGTTCCAGCACTTGCAACAGATACTTTTGCGCAACCGCGCGGTCTGCGGGGTGAACCAGTTTCCACCAGCGCTGCATGGACTCTCTGATCTGTTGTTCCGTCTTCTCGCCTTCCACTGCAGCATCGATGAGCTTGTACACCTTGCTCTTGACTGCCTGATAGGAGACAGAAACTTCCTGCGGCATGGAGGCTCCCTGGTCGTGGTACATCGTGCAATACATTGACCAAACCGGAGTTGCTGAATTCTCTGGATTTACGGAATTGTCAATTCAAGGAATTGGAGGAAGAGCGGCAAGGAATATGGTTTTATGTATGCGGAGTGCCAGTCTTCGTTAAACAGAAGTCGAACGAGGACTCATACGTTTCTGACTGCTCCAATCGCGGCACTTAATGGGGGTTTCACTCAGCGCGGATCCTATAGCGTGGATCGGCTCTCATTATTCTGATCCCGCGACTTGGGTGTATTGAGTATGAGAACCGTATGTCGCCCAGCCGGAGCTTCTTAAAATTCACTACCTTCACCGACCCCTCGCCCTGTGGTCTTTAATCTTCCCCGCATGGCCCTTCATGAACCTGTTCGTATTCGGACACTGTCTCCCATGAACGGGCAAAGTGTAGGCGCCTGACGCTTGCAGATGTCAGTGTAACTTATTATCCGTCAATTACTTAGTGCCATCTCCCAGTGGTAGTGGGCGTGCCATACCAGAGGTCAAATGGACATAGCTCGCCCCAATGTCGCCCGCCAGAAACGCCGGCGCCAGATCATTTATATAGCGGTCGGAATTGTGCTTCTGGCTCTGGTGACCATGGGGCTGTCGCGGCTGAAGCCTGCGGCTCCCACGGTCGAACGCTCCACCGTTTGGATTGATACGGTAAAGCGCGGCTCTGTGCTACGGCAGGTGCGCGGATTGGGCACACTGGTCCCGATGGAGGATTCCATTCAATGGATTCCGGCCATCACCGAGGGCCGCGTCGAGAGAATCCTGGAACTTCCCGGAACGGCAGTGAAGCCGGATACCGTGCTGTTGGAGATGAGCAATCCGCAACTGCAGCAGGAAACGCTGGACGCCGGATTGAAGCTTAAGGCCGCCGAAGCGGATTACAAGAACCTGCAGACCCAGCTGGCCAGCCAGGTTCTGGCGCAGAAGTCACTTTCGGCGCAGGCAGAATCTGAATACAGCCAAGCGAAAATGCAGTCGGACATTGACACCGAGCTGGCGAAGCTTGGGGTCATCTCGCAACTCAGCCAGAAGGTTTCCAGCCAGAAGGCCGAAGAGCTGGCCACGCGCAACGAAATTGAAAAGCAGAGATTGGTAAACAGCACTGAAGTGCTGCAGGCGCAATTGCAGGCCAAACAGGCGGAAGTGGAGCAAGTCCGCGCTTTGGCCCAGTTGAAAGAGGAGCAGTTTGCCAAACTGCGGGTGCGTGCCGGGATCGCGGGGGTTTTGCAGGAACTGCCGTTGAAAGTAGGGCAGTACGTCACGCCAGGAACCACGCTAGCCAAAGTGGTTCAGCCGCAACGGCTCAAAGCCGAACTCAAGATTGCAGAGACGCAAGCCAAGGATATCCAGCTCGGCCAGCCGGCTTCGGTCGATACGCATAACGGCCTTATTTCTGGTCACGTTACTCGTATTGATCCGTCTGTGCAGAACGGGACAGTCACGGTGGACGTGGCGCTCGACAGTGCGCTCCCGCAGGGCGCTCGACCGGATCTCAGCGTGGATGGAACCATTGACTTGGAGAAGATGGAGAACGTGCTGTACGTGGGCCGGCCGGCCTTTGGTCAGGAACAGAGCACGGTGGGCATGTTCCGGCTGGAGCCAGATGGTTCGACCGCGGCGCGAACGCAGGTGAAGCTGGGGCGGAGCTCGGTTAATACGGTGGAAATCCTGCAGGGATTGCAGCAAGGCGATCAAGTAATTTTGTCCGACATGTCGCGCTGGGACAATTTCGATCGGATTCGGCTGGAATAGCAGAGATACTGGAAGCCGGTGAGACTTTTTAGATTTGTCATTCCGAGGAGCGAGAGCGACGAGGAAGCTGCAGTTTTTTGGCGTAACCCAAGAAATGCAGATCCCTCGCTCCGCTCGGGACGACAACAAAGAATTGCTGATGTTCTTGGGAGAAAGGAATTGCGATGGCTGCAACTAACGGCACGATGATCCGCATGGAAAACATCACCAAGGTCTTCTACACCGACGAGGTCGAGACGCACGCGCTCTCCGGTATTCACATGGAGATTCGCAAAGGCGAATATGTGTCCATTGCCGGGCCGTCGGGCTCCGGCAAGTCCACGCTGCTGGCGCTGATTGGATTGCTCGATTCACCCACCGAGGGAACCTACATCCTGAACGGTAAGCCGGTGGCGAACCTCAAGATCAGCGACCGTTCCCGCATTCGCAATCGCGAAATCGGATTCATTTTCCAGAGTTTTAATCTCATCGGCGATCTCAACGTATACGAAAATGTGGAACTCCCGCTGACTTACCGCGGCATGGCGTCTTCCGAACGCAAACAGCGAGTGCAGACGGCGCTGGAGCGAGTGGGCATGAGCCACCGCACTAAGCACTATCCATCGCAGCTTTCCGGAGGTCAGCAGCAACGCGTGGCTGTGGCTCGCGCCTTGGCAGGTTCGCCTTCGATTCTGCTGGCCGATGAGCCGACCGGAAACCTGGATTCGCGCAATGCCGAGGCCGTGATGGACTTGTTGCGCGACCTGCATCGCGAAGGCGCGACGATCTGCATGGTCACGCACGATCCGCGCTTTGCAAAACACGCCGAGCGGCAGATTCATCTTTTTGACGGGCGAGTGGTCGAGGAGAGCGTTGAGGTGGGTTAATGGAAACCCTGCTGCAAGACGTGCGCTACGGTGTCCGCCAATTGCGCCACAGCCCTGGTTTTTCCTTGGTTGCCGTCTTGACCATCGCCATCGGCATTGGAGCCAGCACGACGATTTTCAGTTGGATCCGATCCGTGCTCCTCAACCCGCTGCCGGGCGCAGGCCAGCCGGAGCAGGTCGTTGCTCTGGAAATGTTGACACCATCCTTCGAATGGACTCCGACCTCTTATCTCGACTTTCGCGATTTCCGAGATCATTCGAAGCTGCTCGAGTCCATGACCGTGGCCGTTCCGATGAATCTTGCGGTCGGGGATGAAAAGCATGTCGATCGCACCTGGGGAGAGTTGGTCTCGGGAAATTATTTCGACGTACTTCGCGTGCAGCCGGAAGTGGGCCGGTTTTTTTCGAAGGCGGAATCGGGCGACGAGCAGAATGCTCACGCGGTAGTCATCATCAGCGATTCGCTGTGGAGGAACCGCTACCACTCTGACCCGTCGGTCGTCGGCACAACGGTACGCATCAATCGTTATCCCTACACCATCATCGGCGTCGCTCCAGAGAATTTTCATGGCTCGATGCCGGGACTTTCTTTCGAGATGTGGGCGCCGGCAACCATGTTCGGCCAACTAAGCTCCACTGGCGACTGGATGCTGCGTGACCGCAAGACGCGGATGTTCCGGGTTCTGGCCCGGCTTGCATCGGGAGTCCCGATCGAGCAGGCGCGGGCAGAATTGCAGGGCTTGGCGCGGCGGATGGCCGAGGCCGATGCGGACACCAATGAAGGGATGAGCGCCACACTCCTGCCACTCTGGAAGTCACACTACGGAATTCAGGATTCACTGCTCGCCCCGCTGAGCATCCTGATGGGTGCGTGCGGAGTCGTGCTGCTGATCGTGTGCGCGAACGTGGCGAACCTGCTGCTGGCCCGCGCGGTGACGCGACAGAAGGAACTCAGTGTTCGTCTTGCCCTGGGAGCTCCGCGTTGGCGCCTGATTCGCCAGCTTCTGACTGAGAGTCTCCTGATCTCAACCGCAGGGGCGCTCGGCGGTCTGCTGCTCTGCCAGTGGCTTGGCGGGTCGCTGCGATGGCTCGTGCCCGCGTCCACCGTACCGACCATGACCCGGCCGCCGGTTGATACTGGCGTGCTCTTGTTCACCGCCGGACTCGCTTTTGCCGTGGCTGCGCTCGCCGGCGTGGCCCCGGCGGTACACTCCGCCCGCAGCGATGTGAATGATGCGCTCAAGGAAAGCGGACGAAGCGGGACGTCAGGCACCCATTCTCATCGGATGCGCGGGTTCCTGGTGACTTCCGAAGTGGCGCTGGCAGTGGTCGCTCTGATCGGCGCGGGACTCTTTGTCAAGAGTTTTCAGCTCACCCGGGCGATTCAGCCGGGATTCGATCCTCATCAGGCCGCGGTCGCGCAGATGGATTTGTCGGCTGCTGGCTATGATGCCCGCCAGGCCGATGCTTTCCGGATTCGTCTGCAGCAAGCGCTCGAGCGTCAGCCGGGAGTAACCGCGGTCGCCTATGGCGATTACATTCCGCTTAGCGTTTCGGCAGGTTCCTGGGAGGACTTGGAAATTCAGGGCTACGTCCCTGGGCCTAACGAGAACATGAAGATTTATCGCAATCTCGTCAGTCCCGGCTACTTCGACCTGATGAAAATTCCGATTCTCCAAGGTCGCGATTTCACGCTGCTGGATAACACTACTCAGGAAGACCGTCCGCAACCTCACCCCGGAACTAACACCCCGCCAGCCGCGATGCCGGTCATGATCGTCAACCAGGAGTTCGTGCGCCGCTTTCTTCCGAACCGAGACCCAATCGGGCAGAAGGTCCACGGTTGGGGCCGATGGTTCACGATCGTCGGAGTGGTTCAGGACAGCAAAATCTACCGCCTCACGGAAAATCCCTCCCCTTATTTCTATGTTCCCATTCGCCAAATCTACCGGCCGGAAATGGGACTGAAGTTCTACGTGCGCACGTCGGCACCGGTTGCAGATGCCGCGGCAGCGCTGCGCCGCGAAGCGCAAGCCATCGATCCCGCGGTGCCGGTGTTCGAGGCGATGCCGCTCGAAGAGTACATTGCCGCTTCGCTCTTTCCGCAACGAATCGCCGCCAGCCTGTTGGGGACGTTGAGTTCCATCGCACTGCTGCTCGCGGCGATCGGTCTTTATGGTGTGATGGCTTACTCGGTGGCGCAACGCACTAACGAGATTGGCGTTCGCGTGGCCCTGGGCGCGCAACCGTTTGACGTGTTGCGCATGATTCTCCGGGAAGGCATGGCGCTGGCGCTGCCGGGCCTGGTAGTGGGCGCGTTGCTGGCGGCGGGGCTGGCGCGCGTGGTCTCAGCGTCGCTGGTCGAAGTCAGTCCGAGAGATCCGGTCATTTACGCCGCCGCCGCGGTTTTCACTGTCTTGATCACGCTGTGCGCCGCCGCCAATCCGGCGCGGCGCGCGGCGAAGGTCGATCCCATGGTCGCGCTGAGGTACGAGTGATGGAAACCTGGGTACAAGACATTCGCTATGGCTTCCGCATGTTGCGGAAGAGCCCGGGCTTCACCCTGATCGCCGTGGTTACTTTGGCAGTCGGGATCGGCGCGAATGTCGCGATCTTCAGTTACGTGGATGAGCTCTGGCTTCGACCCACGCCTGTGCCTCACGCCGAGCGCCTCGTGCGAATTTTTACCAGCAATCCAAGCAGCCAGGGGGAAATCGAACGGGGTTACAGCTCATATCCGGATTTCGAAGATCTACGGAGAAACGCTAAGACGCTGTCCGGCGTGGCGCTGCACGAAGGGCGCGGGGCCATGCTCGATGACGGTGTGCAGAACAAATTGGTCACGGTGTCTGTAGTCTCCGACAATTTTTTTGACGTACTGCAGCCAAACCCGGCCGTTGGCCGCTTATTCAGCGAACGCGAACTTCGGAACGCTCCGAGCCTGGAGATCGTCCTTAGCTATCCGTTCTGGCGACATCAATATAACGGAGATCCGTCGATCGTCGGGCAAACGATCATCGTGGACCGGCAGCACGTCACTGTGCTCGGCGTTCTGCCGCGAAGCTTTCGTGACACTGGGGCCATGATGGTGCGGGATTTATGGATCCCGATGTCCACCTTCCAGCAGATCAGACCGGAAAAAGAGAAGCTGTCCTCGCGAAAGCTCCGCGATTATGACTTGTTCGCGCGACTGCGCGACGGTGTGTCGTTGCGACAATCGAAAGCTGAATTGACAAGCATCGCAGCGCAGCTTGCGCAAGCCTATCCAGATACAAACAGCGGACGCAAGTTGATGCTGGCTCCGGAGGGCCAGACTCGCGACGACGAGATTGCTTCCTTGGGACTGACATTGCTGGGCGTAGCGGCTCTGGTGTTGGTGATCGCCTGCTCCAATGTTGCAAGTTTGCTGATTGCGCGCAGCGAGTATCGGCGGCATGAGATCGCGACGCGCCTTGCCTTGGGTGCAAGCCGCGCCAGAATTGTCCGCCAACTTCTGGCTGAGACGGTGATCCTAGCCTGCGCAGGGACTCTCGCTGCACTTCTTTTGGGGGATGCCGTGCTTCGCGCGCTACCCAACCTAATGCCCCAGATGATCGTTTCGGTGGGGGTCGATGCGTATCTGAGCTGGCGTGGCTTGGTTGCGGCGCTGGCACTGGCAATCGCCTCCATGTTTTTCTTCGCTACCCTTCCTGCTCTGCTGGCGTCGCGGATGATGCCGATGGCAGCACTTAAGCAGCGGGGCATTGAAACTGGCAGGATGCGCCCGACTGCGCGAAATCTCTTAGTGATCGCGCAAGTTGCGCTGTCTGTGGTTTTGGTGGTGGGTGCAGGCCTGTTAGTCCGCTCGGTCTTGAACGGCCTGGCGCTTGATCCGGGATTCAACGCTCATCAACGGATGTTGGTGCTTGAAATCGCTCCAGACGTGGGAAAGCCTCACGACGACGCCGCATTTGTCCGCGAGGCGCGGCGGCGCATTGAAATGTTGCCTGGTGTGACCGCGACGACGGTCGCGATGCGAATTCCGTTCGGCATGAGCGGTGGGGGCGCGACACACAAGGTTTTCGTTCCCGGCAGTCTCGTCAGTAACGACCGGGAAGGGGCCACGATAAATTTCGATCCGGTAGGAGACCAGTTTTTCGATGTGCTGGGGACGCGGCTCGTACGCGGTCGGGCCATCGACCAACACGATCTCGATAACAATGCCCGCGTGATGGTCGTGAACCAACAGATGGCGACGCGCTTCTGGCCAAACGATGATCCCATCGGCAAACGCCTTCGTCTGGAGAAAGTCGATGGCGATGAGTACGTCGTGATTGGAGTGGCCGAAGATGGGAAGTACAACGACTTTGAGGAGGCTCCACTTCCGTATTTCTTCGTTCCCATGAAGCCTGACGACTACGGCGAGGTGGCGATGGCGATAAAGACGGCTGGCGATCCCGGCAGCCTCGCTAGCCCGGTCCGGCAGACGCTGCGCGAGGTCAATCACGATGTTGCCATTCTTGGACTACTGACTTTACGAGAGCACGTGCGGCAAGCGCTGTATGAGGAGCGGGTAGCAACTGGATTAATTGCGACACTGTGCGGTCTGGGACTGCTGCTGGCAGCGGTGGGCATCTATGGGCTGCTGTCATTTGTTGTCAGGCGGCGCACGCAAGAGATCGGAATCCGGCTGGCTCTTGGCGCGCAGCGCGGTGGAATCTTCCGTTTGGTGATCGGCCATGCCCTGATGCTCACCATGATGGGCGCTGTGATCGGCGCGGCGGGATCTGTGGCGGCGACCAGAATGTTAAAGAGCCTGCTGATTGGGATTGCGCCTACAGATGTGCTCGCATTTGCGATGGGTATTGCGATGCTGTTGGTGGTCACGTTTATCGCCGCACTCACGCCCGCGGTCGGCGCTACTCAGGTCGATCCCATGGTGGCATTGAGGTACGAATGAGATGGAAACCTTATTCCAGGATGTACGTTACGCAATTCGCATGCTACGCAAAGCCCCGGCATTCACGTCGGTCGCGGTGCTGACGCTGGCTCTGGGCATCGGCGCGAACACTGCCATCTTCACCGTGGTGAATGCGTTGTTGCTCAAAATGCTTCCGGTCAGCCAGCCGGAGCAGTTGGTCGTGGTCGGCGATCCCAGCCGCGTCAACGGCCGTTCGAATGGGACACCGCGCACGGACATCTTCTCCTATCCTCTATATAAGGAACTTCGGGACAATAACTCTGTTTTCAGTGGACTGTGTGGTGCCGCCAGCGACCACCACATCGAGCTAGACGCCGGTCAAGGCGAAAGCCCTGCTGAAAAAGTCACCGGACGCATGGTGAGCGGAAACTATTTCACCGTGCTCGGACTCCAACCGGCCG
>DASPSE010000044.1:0-14427 GCA_035624085.1 Terriglobales bacterium | reverse complement strand
GTCGAAGGTGGGACTGCAGGCCGATCTGGTGCTCTCCGAATTTCCCGGCCGGCGCTTCCCGGGCACGCTTGTGCGCACTGCCAACGCCATCGACCCATCTACCCGTACCCTGCTAGTAGAGATTCGCGTAAACAACCCAACTGGTAATCTGCTCTCCGGCGCCTATGCCGAAGTCCATCTGAAACTACCGAACGCAGTTTCATCCTTCATTCTTCCCGTTAATACGCTGATATTCCGCTCCGAGGGTCTGCAGGTGGCCTCTGTCACCGACGGTCAGCACGTCGACCTCAAGCCGATTACCATTGGCCACGATTATGGCACTCAGGTCGAGGTCGTCTCGGGACTGACCGGCGACGAATCCATCATCATCAACCCGCCGGATTCCATCGTGTCTGGCCAGCAGGTTCGCATCGTGAGCCCCGCTTCAGACGGACCTCAATCTGCCGGATCTCAGGCGAAATCGGAGCACTGATGCGGTGCACCTTCGAATTTAGGCGCCGTCTTATCGCCGGAAGCATTGTCGCCTGGCTTACGCTCCTTGCCGGCTGCGCCGTCGGCCCACGTTACTCGCGCCCGCCAGCACCAACTCCTACCGACTTCAAAGAAACACCTCCTAATTGGAAGCAGGCGCAGCCCTCGGACCAGGTGTTACGTGGCAAGTGGTGGGAGATCTATCAGGATCCTGAGCTCGATGTGCTGCAGGAAAAGATCAACGTTTCCAACCAGAGCCTCAAGGCAGCACAGGCACAGTTCGAACAGGCGCGTGCGCTCCTCCGCTATTATCGGGCGGATTTGTACCCGACGATTAGCGCCGGCGTGTCGGCTACGCGAGAACGCTTTTCAACGAACCGGCCACTGGCTACGTCCACCCCCAGCGGAACGACGAATGATCTTATCCTGCACGCGGACATGGCCTACGAGCCCGATGTCTGGGGCCGGGTGCGAAGCAATGTCGCCGCCTACCGCGCCAGTGCTCAAACCAGCTTCGCCGATCTCGAATCGGTCAGCCTCAGCCTGCACGCCGAACTGGCTACCGATTATTTCCAGGCCCGCGAACTGGATGGCGAAGCGCAATTGCTGGATTCCACCGTATCCAGTTACCAAAAAGCTTTGGAGCTGACGCAAAGCCGGTATCAAGGCGGCGTGGCCTCGGCTGTAGATGTCGCCCAGGCACAGACCCAGCTCGAAACCGCTCGCGCCCAGGACATCGACGTGAAGGCAGCGCGAACTCAAATCGAGCATGCCGTCGCCGTTTTGATCGGCGAGCCGGCTTCCAACTACGGCCTGACATTCGCCCCACTGAACGCCACACCCCCCGTGATCCCGCCTGGCTTGCCGTCGCAGCTCATCGAGCGCCGTCCGGATATCGCGGCATCGGAACGTCAGATGGCAACGGCGAATGCGAACGTTGGAGTTGCAAGAGCGGTTTATTTTCCGCTGTTCAGTTTCCCTCCGACCGCCGGTTTCGAAAGTACGAGTATCACCAACTGGCTCACTGGACCGAGCGGCTTTACGGCGGTAGGAATTTCCGCTGTGGTAACGGCTTTCGATGTTGGACGCCGCCGTGCTGCCAACGACCAGGCTCGTGCCGCCTACAATCAGGCGGTCGCGAACTACCAGCAGACCGTGTTAACCGCTTATCAGGAAGTGGAAGACAATCTAGCCGAGTTACGCCTTCTGGAGCAGGAAGCTGCAACTCAATCCGCGGCCGTGGCTGCCGCCGAGCACTCACTCGCTCTGTCACAGAACCGCTATCAAGGTGGAGTTACAAGCTATCTGGAAGTGACCACCGCCCAGACCGTCGCGCTGGCCAACGAGCGTGCGGAAGTCCAGATTGCTGGCCGCCGCATGGTTGACAGTGTCCTGCTGATCAAGGCCCTCGGCGGCGGCTTCGACGCGGCGAGCCTATCGAACCTGAATCTGACCGCGCGAAACCAACGCGTGGCGACGCCGCACACGACTTCCGCGGCTAACCAGTAACAGCCGCTCATCTCACGCGAGCTTAGCACCCGAGAACCGAAACTGGAGACCTACTTTTCGGCAGCCCTCCGCTTGCGAAATCCATGTAGAACCATCGCGCTGCTGATCGAGAACGCTCCGATGGCCCCGAGAGGCATCATCTGCGCAAACGCTGGCCTCAGATGAAGCACATCAGAGAATAGGGCAGCCAGCGCAAACAGAATCCCGAGGATGTTCAGCCAAACAGGGGCATGCAAGGGATGCGGCTGTTCACGGTTGTAGAAACGCAATTGAAGTAGTACCGCCGCCAGTCCGATCGCTGCAACCACCATCACCGCAATCGGACTGAAGAAGGCGCTCGGCTTCGTGTAAATCACAACCAGCGCCAGCAGCCCGCAGAGCAAGCCAGAGGCTATGACGGTCCAGCGTCGCGACCTTCCCAGCGCAGGGGCTTCCGGCATGACTGCTCATTGTAGCCAGAGCGGGGCAGAGTTGCGAGTTCCAGCTAACGGGCGACTGCAGATCCGTCCTTCCTCTAATCTATGACGGTATCCACTCGGCATTGCGGACGGCGCCGCGGGTGACGGCGTACAACACGAGTTCCACACGGCTGGATACTCCTACCTTGTCGAAGATCCGATAGAGATACTTCTTGATCGTGTGTTCGGTAAGACCGAGTTCGCGGGCCACATCACGGTTGCTAAGGCCATCGGCAACCAAGGCTACGACCTGCTCCTCGCGAGGTGTAAGCAACTTGAGACCGTGGCTGTTGACCACCCGCAGGGAAGGCACTTGTGTGATCGTCTCGATGAGATATTCCAGTTGCTTGTTGGTTGCCCACAACTGCCCTTCGTGCACGCACTGGATGCACTTGCAAAGCATCCGAAAGGGAGAATCGCTAAAACAGAACAGCCCGCGCACTCCGGCACGGAAGGCATTGACCACGGTATTACGGTCGGAAGCCTCGATCAGCAAAATTTCGGCGATTTGTGGATGAGACAAATGCAGATTGCGGGCAACGCCCAGATCGTGTTTTGCGTTCATGAGGACTACATCGATCGGCCCATCCACGATAGCGGTGAGAATGGCGTTAGCTTTCGCCTCACAGCAGCTGACTCGGAATTCGGGACGACGACGCAGAGCCGAGACCAGAAGCTGGCTTTGCATGTGATTGGAGTCGGCGACAAGCACACCAATGGCCTTCGAAGAAGCGGCGAACTTCGGTCCCATAACTCCTCATGGGGGAGGCGTGGTTTTGAGAGTGAAGAATACCCTGATGTGGAATTCGGGTCTGTGATGTTTCGACAAAGTAGCCAGGCCAATTTGTGTGGAAAAAGGACCGGGCAAGCGGCGAGCTTCCCGTTTCCGAACTTCGGACAATTGCCTCAAAACGCGGTACGAGACTTCTGCAGGGAATCGGCGAATGACCCAACGAGTTGGCGGAAGGCCGTCATGTCCAGACCACTTTGAAGGAGTGCACCAAAGTAGTATTCGCGGATTTCCGCGACGGTTGGCAGTGTCCACCTTCGCGGATAACACTTTCCATGTCTTGCTGCCCGTGGTTCGGGAGATTAATCTCCGATACTGAAATAAGCTTGCATCTTGCTTGCTCAAAATGAGGTGAGTCCTGAAAGGAGGACGGCGATGAAGCGCACGGTAATGTATTTCATCCCAGTCCTCTTCAGCTACCTCGTGCACTTTATGGTGATCGCTGCGGCCCAACAACAACCGTCGGAGACAACGGGTAAGCAGGTTGGAGCCGCAGCGACCACGACGCCCGGAGCAGCGGACGGTACATCGAGTCCAGCCTTGACGGGGGTGCGCCGTCCGCTCTACCGGTTGCGTTCCAGCGATGTAGTAGAGATTGATATGACCTTCTCGCCCCAATTCAACCAGGTGCTGACCGTGCAGCCCGACGGTTATCTTCCTTTAAAAGGGGTGGAACAGCTCTATGCCGAAAATCTGACCGTTCCGGAACTGCAGGCGGCGATTCGCCGGGTATATACCGGTGTGCTGCACGATCCTGAGGTCACGGTCGTGCTCAAGGATTTCGACAAGCCGTCCTTCATCGCCGCGGGAGAAGTCACGCATCCCGGAAAATACGAGCTGCGTGCCGACACCACGGTCACAGAGGCGGTCGCAATCGCGGGAGGATTTACTCCGCGGGCCAAACACTCCCAGATCGTGCTGTTCCGGCGGATTTCCGAGGAGACGGTCGAATCTCATCTCCTGAATGTGAAATCCATGCTCAAGGCCAGGACCCTGGGAGAGGATGTTCATCTTTGTCCGGGCGACGTTCTATTCGTTCCACAGAATCTGATTTCGAAGATTCGGCAGTTCCTGCCGGCGTCAAGTCTCAGCCTTTACGCCAACCCAACCGGATTCTAGGAGGCAGAGACCGACAGAAACCCCGGTTTTGATTCCACCAAACGCTATGAGCAAACTCAGACCCCCTATGCCGGCGGAACTTAGTCTCGTCTCGAGATCAGCGCACCAGCTTTCGCCAACTATGCGAGACATTGCAGCGGTGCTTTTCCGGCAGCAGCGAGTAGCCTTGGCTACATTCCTTTTCGTTTTCCTGGCGGTACTGATCTACGGATTATTTTTTCCGCCCTATCAATCAGAGATGAAGGTCTTGCTGCGGCGTAGCCGGGTTGATCCTGTGGTCGCAGCCATTCCCAGCCAACCCGAGTTTGAACGCCTGGCTGTGACAGAGGAAGAGGTGAACTCCGAAGCAGAGCTGCTACAGGATGACGAGATTTTACGGACGGTAGTTCGGAACACCGGCCTGATTTCTGAAGGGCGCTCTTGGCTCTGGAGTCTTGTGGGCGATAGCCCCGATCGGCAGTTGGCCCGGGCCGTGCGCAAGGTGGGCAAAAGACTGACCATCGAACCGGTGCACAAGGCGGCGCTGATTACCGCTACCTATGACTCCGCCGATCGAGAACAGGGCGCCAAGGTATTGCGCGCCTTAGGGAATGCTTACGTTGAGCGGCATTATCAAGTTCACCGCCCTTCTGGCTCATTCGGCTTTTTTGATCAGCAGGCTGCTCAGTCTCGCCGTGGCCTGGAAGCGGCAGAGCTTCAGTTAATGGAGTTCACTCGGGATCAAGGGGTGATCGCCGCCACCCAAGAGCGCGATTTTGCGCTACAGAAATTAAGCGAAGCTGAGGCCGACCTCCGCCAGACTGAAGTCGCGATCGCTCAGAACTCGGAACGAGTTGCGGCATTGCAGTCGAAACTGAATGTATTGCCAGAACGCACGCTGACCCAGATCCGCAACCTGGACAACCCGGAGCTGATGGAAAAGCTGAAATCCCGCTTGCTGGAGCTTGAGTTGAAGCGCACCGAGCTGCTCACACAGTACGAGCCTTCCTATCGTCTCGTCCAGGAGGCGGACGAAGAAATTGCGGAAGCCAGGGCAACAATCGCAGCAGAGGAACAATCCCCCATCCGTGACCAAACCAGCGATCTTGAGCCCAATCACGAGTGGGCAAAATCGGAACTGGTAAAAGCCCAGGTTGAATCGCGCGCTCTGCAGGCTCACCGGAAGGCAGAAGCTTACTTGCTGGCGGATTATCGCGATCACGCCCACCGGCTCGGGGACCGTGCCATCGAGCAGGAGCGTCTGGTGAACGATTGGAAAGCCGCAGAGGACAAGTACCTTCTGTACGTGAACAAGCGCGAAGAGGCAAGGATCGGAGACGCTCTGGACCAGGGTGGCATCCTCAACGTGGCAATCGCAGAACAACCTATAGTGCCGGTTTTGCCAAAGCTTTCTGCACCGGCTTTCGGGCTTATCGGTCTTGCCCTGGCGTGCGCGCTCAGTGTGGGAGTGGCTTTCGCAGCCGATCACCTTAGCCCTGCATTCCGAACTCCAGACGAAATCACCGCTTACCTAGGCACCCCGGTCTTGGCGTCGCTGCCGCCTAAGAACTTGGCTGACGCTGAGGTTTTCGCGCGAAGCAGGCTGCAATGAGCACTCTCGTAGAGTTGATACCACGTCCTTTGGAGGAAGAGGTTGCCGAATCAGTCGCCGTTGAAGCGTCGGCGGCGGAGGCGTCGCCCGCGAAAACGGTAGCCTGGAGTCTCGCGTCATTTGCGGAAGAGCAGATTCGCCGTCTCGTGCAGCAGGTGTTCTTGACTGGCCGGAACAAACGAGCACGGCAAGTGGTCTTCAGCGCGGTTGATCAAGAGACCGACGTGGCCTCGCTATGCATATTGCTGGGAGAGGCTCTCTCGCGGCAAGATTCAGGAACCACCTGCGTGGTTGAGGCACAGCCCTGTCCTTGGGCGAAAGGCGCTGTTGAGGATATTGCTCCTGCTAATTATCAGACGAGGTTCGGCGTTCTGCGGGATGCCTCCCAGCAGCTTTCCCACCGCCTGTGGTTCATGCCGAGAGACGTTCTGCTGGATGGCAACGACGGCAGATACTCAGCACTGTGGCTGCGCGGCCGGTTAGCTGAGTTACGCCTGGAGTTCGATTACACGGTGCTGCAAGGGCCGGCAGCCGGAGCGCACAGCGAAGCGGCACTGCTGGGAAGCCTTTGTGACGGCGTCGTGCTGGTGCTGCGGGCGAACTCTACGCGTCGCGTGGCAGCACAGCGGGTCAAAGAAGTGTTGCACGCGGCCAATGCCCGTGTGCTGGGGGCGGTTCTGAGCGAGCGGACCTTCCCGATACCCGAAGCGATCTACAAGAGATTGTAGGCAATGCGGTTGTGAAAAAACGTGGCAAAAGTGGCGTGGGACTCAATTAGCGGAGCTTTGTTTAGGGCCGAACCAGAACGTGATAGAAGTCAAAAATTCACTCCTACCGCCTTCAGTGCAATGGTATGCGATTCGAACGCGCTATCGTTTCGAACGGAAAGTGACCTCTCAACTTTGCAGCAGAGGATTAGAAACCTTTCTACCCCTGCTTAAGGAAATCCATCGCTGGAGCGACCGTCATAAGCTTGTGGATACGCCACTTTTCCCCGGTTATATGTTCGTTCGGCTTGATCAATCCTCGCTCATCCACAAGGAATTCCTGAAAACCGAAGGCATCATTGGATTGATCACCTTCGCCAAAGAAGCCGCTCCGGTTCCAAACAAGCAAATCGATGATCTGCGCCAAATTTTATCTGAGAATGTTCCGTGCGCGTTACACCCCTTCCTCAAAGTTGGACAGAAGGTGCGCATTCGCGGTGGTTGTCTCGATGGCCTGGAGGGAATCCTCGACCAAGCAGGACAAAAGAACCTGGTGATCTCTATCGACTCAATCCAGCGAGCCATCGCAATAAAAATTGAAGGCTATGAACTGCAACTGATCTGACGTGGTCACAGGCGCAACAACCGAAGCTGCATCCTCGTGCCGTCCCCCTGTTTTCCCGTCGCGCTTGATCCCAGGCGCCTCCCCGAGACTTGGTGAAGTCACACGAAGGAAGGTCTCACCTACCACCCTGAACCGGCACATTTCAGCATGGGGCCCGGTCCGCGAGGCACGTCCTCTCCCGCGGACGAGCCTCTGGCGAACGCTGTCACAAAATGTGTTGCCCACTCCAGCAACGGCCAACCAGCGTTTGAGCCTAGCCATGCAGGTCCTAGCCGACTTCTTACTTCTCATAGTCAGTTTCGCACTGACTGGCTGTTTCAAAGTCCTCCTCACCGCGGTCAGGCACAGACCTCTTGATTATTGGTCGCTATCCCTACCGCCCGCCGCTACGGGCGTACTCTTGCTCTATGGGGCTGTATTTACGTTGCTTGGCTACTCCGAGCGCTTATACCACCCAGAAACCGAGCGGGAGCCTCGACAGCAGACAGTTGTGTTAGCCAAGGTAATCTTTTGGTCCACCGTCTTGGTGTGCATCGGATGTGTGACGGCAGGGATCACTCGACTCTCCATCTTCACGCTGATGGCCACTGCTCCGGTCAACTTTGTGGTCATGTTAGTTTACCGGCACGAGCGGCAACGCATTCTGGCGCAGGGGCGGAACGCGAGCCGAAAGCGGAATGTGCTGATCGTAGGCGCCGGACCGGTTGGCCGCCGAGTGGCTTACACGCTGCAACAAGACTCTGCCAGAAAGCGCGTCATTCGGGGCTTCCTCGATCAGAGCCAGCCTGTGGCCGGAGATGTGCTCGGCCGTGTTGAGGACCTTGCCACCATTGCACGCCGGGAATTCGTGGATGAAATCATCCTCGCGATTTCGCCGCACAGTGATGTGGCCCGAAGAGCAATCGCGCAAGCACGCCGCAATCGCATCGATGTGAAGCTGGTCCCCGATTTGCTCGGGGCTGACCCAGCTCAGGTGATGTTTGAGCGTTTTGGAGGCATGCCGGTGCTGACTCTCTGCGAGGAGCAGATTCCGGTTTTTGGTCTTCTCCTTAAGCGGATTGTTGACGTTCTGCTGTCTGCTACCGCGTTGCTGCTTGCGGCACCAGTCCTGGCAGCGATTGTCTTCGCCATTAAGCTGGACTCGCCGGGTCCGGTGCTCTATCGGGCAACGAGGATGGGTCTCAAAGGGCGTCGGTTCCTCTGCTACAAGTTCCGCACCATGGTGACCGATGCTGACAAGCTGAAAGAGAAACTGCGGCAGCGAAACGAACGCGAGGGGGCATTTTTCAAAATGAACGATGACCCGCGCATCACGCGCGTAGGAAAGGCTCTCCGCCGTTATAGCCTGGACGAACTGCCACAACTTTGGAATGTTTTGCGCGGGGAGATGAGCTTGGTGGGACCAAGACCACACCCACTCGATGACGTCCAGCGTTACCAACTGGAAGATCTTCAACGCCTCGAGGTGACTCCAGGACTCACTGGCCTATGGCAAGTCACCGCCCGGCGCGATCCGTCGTTTCAGCGGAGTGTGGCGCTGGACCGCGAATATATCGGGTATTGGTCGCTCCGGATGGACTTCTGGATCCTGTGCAAGACGGTTGGCGCGGTCCTGCGAGGTGAGGGCACCTGATTATGCCTGCTTGTGAGCAAGCAGCACCCACGCTGCGGACGGAAATATTTGCTTCGACCGTTACAACCGCGGTGCGTCCCCTGCATTACTTGATCGCTGGGCCATCGCTTCTGTTCATCGCAACTATGGCCTTAATGCTGTTTCATCCCCTGGATGCTCCCGTTCAGTCCTATGATCGGTTCGCCTTCGGGACTCTCATCTTTGTGATTTTCCTGCGCGCATGTGTGTTGCAGGAACGCCTACGAATAGCGGGACCGGTCACGTGGCCGCTGTTGGGTTTGCTCGTTTTGGCATTAATGGACACACTCGCACAACCCTACCAAGCCGAGACCTGGAGCCTGTTTGCCGCCAAGTGGCTTATCCCTTTTGCCCTGTTTCATGTGGCTTCCCGTATTTTCGACGATCCCGCCGCCCTCCGGAAATTTGAGATTTTCGCGTTACTGGTGCTGGCCTATCTCGGCCTGGTTGCCATCTTCTTCATGGCGGACGCCAAAGAGCTCGTCTTTCCTCGCTTCATTCTGGACGAAGGCTTGGGAATTCATGCCGACCGCGCGCGCGGCCCTTTTCTGCAAGCCGTCGCTAACGGAGTCGCATTGAACCTGCTGGGACTGATGGCCCTGGACTCATTTCGCAGAAGACGGCTGCGAGGAGTGTTGGCGGCTGCCCTGATGATCGGATTACCACTGGCGGTTATGGCAACTAAGACTCGCGCCGTGTGGCTCTCATTCGCCGCCTCGATTCTGGCGTTGCCTCTTTTTTCTTCAAATCGCCGCTTGCGGCGAGGCTGCCTTTGCATGATTCTCGGGGGGGCGTTGGGGCTGCTCGCGGCGTATAGTCTCACGGATCACCGTGGATCTTTAGCCGAACGGTTGGAAGAGAACGGGCCAGTAAAGTTCCGTATGGCTGTCTACGAAGCCGGCTGGGAAATGTTCCTCAAGAAGCCGCTGTCAGGATGGGGCGCGAAAGCCATGCAGAATGAACTCTACCGGAGAATCAGCGATTTTCATCAGGAACACTACTATTTTCACAACACCTACCTTGAGATTCTCGTGCAGTACGGCATGGCCGGTTTGGCTCTCTATCTGTGGGTTGTAATTGATCTCTTCCGAGTTGGTCGCAAGCGCCCAGGTGCTTATCCCAAAGCCGGTTCTTTCCTGGATGAGGACTTCCGCTCATTGTGGCCATTGATTGTCCTGGTGTACCTGGTCAACGCCAGCTTTGTAGTAATGAACTATCAGTTTGTAAACGGATTGCTCTTCGCGCTGGCCGGAATGCTGAATGGACAGAACCGGCACAACGAAACGAATGCCGCCTACTGAACCCTGCACTGTTGTCAGCAGCCTGGCCGCTCCAGCCGGAATTCGTTCGATTTCTTGCTCCGATGGCCCTGAACCGATCTCCGGTGAAACCATGCGCGGCGGCATATATCTGGCGGGGCGATATGGGCTGGGGGTGCTGGTAAGCCTGGGCAACATGCTGGTGATGACCTGGTGGATTGGACCAAATGCCTACGGCTTATTTGTGACTGCCATCGGTATCGTAGCCTTCCTGGCGGCTGTGGCCCGAAGTGGAGTCGATACTTACCTGGTGCGAAGCGAAACGCCTCCCGATAGCCGGATGTACGGAACGGCAGCGACTCTCATTCTCAGCATCTCGATCGCCCTGGCGGTGATCGCTGCGGCCGCAACGCCTCTGCTGATTCGCTGGTACGGCAGCCGGGAGTTTGTCGCGCCCTACCTGGTGCTGTTGCTTACGGTTCCAGTAACCAGTCTTACAGGAGTGCCGATGGCGAAGCTGGAGCGGGCACTGGATTTTCGCAGCATCGCTGCCATTGAGCTGGCGGGTCAGAGTGCCGGCTTACTGGCGGCGGCGCTGCTGGCGTGGTGGCGAGCTGGAGTGTGGGCCCCCGTGATCGGACAGATTACCTGGCAGACGTTAACCCTGGTGGCAGTATGCACGTCCGCATGTATGGCGCTGCGTTTGCGGTTCGATCGTTGCCAGGCACGGCAGATGCTGTCATTCGGCGTAGGCTTGACGGCGTCGCTGCGGACCTGGCAGTTGCGTACTCTGGTCAATCCGCTGCTCGTCGGCCGTTTTGCCGGAGCCGAAGGCGTCGCATTTGTCGCGCTGGCCCTGCGGATCGCCGAAGCACTGGGAACGTTTCGCTTGGCGGCTGGGCGAATGGCGATTGCCGCGCTAGCACGCCTGCAGGGCAGGCAGGAACAGTTCCGCAAAGCTTTGGAGCGAGCGCTTTATCTGCAGGTCGTCACTTTGGGCCCTCTGTTATGCGGATTTGCGTTGTTTGGCCCATTCATTCTTCCCCACATCGTCGGCGCTCGTTGGATGCCGAGCTTGACGATCTACCCCTTCGTTGCCGTCGGCGTCCTAGTAAACTCTGTTTACAATCTGCAGGCATCGGCGCTGTTCGTGATCGGGAAGCAGTGGATCGTGATGCACTCCTACGCAGCTCATGTGGCCCTCTTGGCTGTGATTACACTCGTTCTTCTTCCTCGTTTCGGTATTGTCGGCTACGGATGGGCCGAATTGCTGGCCTGTGCGTCGTATTTCGCGATTCACACCGGCCTCCGACGGTGTGTTGCGATCTCCTACCGCCAACTCGCCCCTTGCATGGCGGTCTTCGTGCCTGGTCTTTTTCTCCTTCCCATATCGGCCTTCATGCTTCGCATTCTTCAATAGCGCGATTCGAATGGCAACCATTGCTTATCTCGCGAACATTTTCCCTGCTTCCGTGGAACCATACGTGATCGAAGAGATCCGGGAGTTGCGGAAACACGGAGTTAGCGTGATCCCTTGCAGCGCACGGCGAACAGGCCCCGGGCTGAGCGAGGCTTTGAAGGCGTGGACCGGAGAAACTATCTCCCTCGAGCCGCTGCAGTTTACGTTGTTGCTTCGGGCAGGATGGTTGTGCGTCTGGAAAATCTTTCGCTTGAAAGGTCTTTTTCTCCGTGCGCTCTCCCAAAAAACGCGAACTGAATGCAGGTTTCGGGCGTTACTCAACACTTTGCTCGGGGCCTACTATGCCTTGTTGTTAGAGAAGCATCAGGTCAAGCATATCCACGTACACCACGGTTACTTCGGGTCGTGGATCG
This sequence comes from Terriglobales bacterium, assembly GCA_035624085.1. Taxonomy (GTDB): domain Bacteria; phylum Acidobacteriota; class Terriglobia; order Terriglobales; family Acidobacteriaceae; genus JAFAGX01. The sequence continues at coordinate 2,414 of DASPSE010000044.1, read as the reverse complement.
CAATGGTCGCGGCGCGACTGCTGGACATTCCCTTCAGCATGACGCTGCACGGATCTGACCTGCTGATTCACGCTGCCTACCTGGACATCAAGCTCAAAGAGTGCCGGTTTTGCGTGACGGTCTCCGAGTTCAATCGGCGGCACATACTTGATGCTTATCCTGAGGCCGACCCTGCAAAGATCTTCGTGCGGCGCATGGGCGTCGATTGTCATGTGCCGGCTTCTCGGCCGGGATCAACTAAGTCCGAAGATTCGCCTTTGGCCCTGTTAGCGGTCGGACGGCTGCACCCGGTGAAAGACTATGTGTTTCTGCTGCGGGCCTGTGACCTGCTGAAAACCCGTGGCTTGAGATTTGTGTGCTCGATTGCCGGCGACGGTCCCGAGCGCCTCTCCCTCGAAAAATTGATTTGCGATCTTCACCTTGAAAGTGACGTTCAACTCTTGGGGCATTTGAGCCGCCACGAGGTTGACCAGCAGTATGAAAGCGCTGATGTGGTGGTTCTCACCAGCCGCAGCGAGGGCATTCCGCTGGTGCTTATGGAAGCCATGGCTTACGGCAAAGTGGCACTCGCGCCCGCTATCACAGGCATTCCGGAACTGGTGGTGGACGGCACAACCGGATTCCTCTATCAACCCGGATCACTGGAGGACTTCATCGCACGAGTGGAACTGATCGCTAGTATTCGATCCGCTCTCACTCCGCTGCGCCAAGCCGCGCGCGAGCAGGTGCTTCAGCACTTCAACCGCGAAAAGAATGTCACGGCCTTCTGTGATCTCCTCCTCTCGCATCTGCAGGCTCAGCCCGCTCGATTTTCGATTCCAGCTTAGGTACAGCGAGCAATCGTCATGAAAATCCTGTTCTGCAATAAATACAACTTTCCCTTTAGCGGCACAGAAGTTTATTTGTTCGAACTGATGGAGCTGTTGCGGTCGCAAGGTCACGAAGTGGCGCTGTTTTCCATGCAGGATTCCCGCGGCGAAACAACTCCATACGATAAGTACTTCGTCCCACACATCGATTTCAAAGAACCCAACGCGGGATTTCTTGGACGTGTCAGGCTGGCAGCACACGCAATTTACTCTACCGACGCCAGAAGCCACCTGCGCCGGATGATTTCCGCCTTTCGGCCGGACATCGCACACGTTCGCAATATCTATCACCATTTGTCGCCTTCGATTCTGTGGGAGCTGAAGGCACAGGGCACACCGACCCTCTACCACCTAAACGACTTCAAGATTTTGTGCCCCACTTACAACATGGTCGCGCACAGTGCTGCCTGTGAGGGCCCTTGTACCGGGAAGTTCTGGAAGGTTTTCACGGAGGGCTGTTACAGCGGTTCCAAAACAGTGTCACTGGTGCTGGTGAGCGAGGCCTGTGTGCACCACTGGGCCGGCACTTATCGTAAATGCATCGATCATTTCCTTGTCCCCAGTCAGTTCGCCAAACAGCTGCTTCTGCAGAATGGTTTTGACGTCACAAGAATCACCGTGCTTCCCCACTTTCAGGTTCTACCGGAGTTAGCGCCAGCAGCGGTGCCCGATGGTCCGATTCTCTACTTCGGCCGCTTGTCGCCTGAAAAGGGGGTCTCTGATCTCATCCGCGCGATGCGGACCCTACCGCAGATTCGGCTGCAAATTGCAGGGGACGGCCCGCAGCGAGCGGAACTCGAGGGCTTGGCGCATGCTCTCAAGCTGGAAAACGTGGACTTTAGCGGGCACGTGGGACGCGAGCAGTTGGATCGCATGATCGCGTCGGCGCGGTTCACCGTCCTGCCTTCGCGAGCTTACGAAACTCTAGGCAAGAGCATTCTCGAATCGTATGCGTGGGCGCGGCCGGTAATTGCCTCGGATCTAGGGTCGCGTCGCGAACTCGTGCGTGAACACGAAACCGGCCTTTTGTTTCAACCAGGCAACATTGAGCAACTGGCCGGAGCGATTTCCTGCCTGGCTCAGCGGCCAGACCTCGCGGCAGAAATGGGAATGGCCGGGCGCCGCATGGTGGAGACTTATCACTCGCCGCAAGCCCACTACGAAGAGCTGATCGGCCTATATGAGCGGCTGATCGCCCAGGCTCGTGCGCCAGCAATCTCCGCCGCGAAACCCTCACCTGTTCGGGTAGCTTTCATCGGAGGGCGGGGGCTGATCTCGAAGTACAGCGGAATCGAGACGTATTACGAAGAAGTAGGCAAACGTCTCGCGGAGATGGGCTTCGACCTCACCGTATACTGCCGCACCTATTTCACGCCCGATGTGTCGGTACATAACGGCATGCGATTGGTACGCTTGCCCACGATTCGCTCAAAGCACCTGGAGACTGTGATCCACACATTTCTCAGCACCGTGCACGTGATGTTTAGACGATGCGATATCGTCCACTATCACGCTTTAGGACCCGCGCTCTTTTCTTTCTTTCCG
>DASPSE010000466.1:0-10343 GCA_035624085.1 Terriglobales bacterium | reverse complement strand
TATCGCTCGCGTTGTTGGATGCGATGGGCGCTGGGGTTTGCGTGTTGACCAGCGACATCCCTGAGAACCAGGAAGTCGTCGAAAACGCCGGCTTCACCTTCCGTGCTGGCAGTGTCGATGACTTAGCTCGAATGTTGGCGCTGCTGGCATCGGATTCAAAGGCCCGAGCGGTGGCGGGAAGAATGGAAAAACAAGTGATCCAGGAGACATATCTGTGGCCTCATATAGCTAACGAGATCAGTGGAGTGTACGAAGAACTTATGGGGAGGAAAACCAGCGAAAACCTTCCGGCACGGCCAGCCCTTTCGCAACAATCGAGAACAGCGCAGACGGAGCGCGTAGCTTAGCTTCACTCGGGCACACCCTTCTTCCAGTCGCAAGTTTCGCGATTTAACCGCTGGCTCCCATTTGTGGGAAACTAACCACAATGCGAGTTACGATCTTTGGTGCAACCGGTCTGCTGGGTAAGGCGCTGATTCAAGAATGGCAGCAAGACGAAGTTATCGGATTCGGCTCGAAAGACGTCGACATTCGTGAGAGTGGCCACGTGCGTAGAGGTGTCGAAGAGACGCGCCCTGAATGGATCGTAAACGCGGCTGCCTATACCGACGTCGACGGGTGCGAGAGCAACCGCGAACTGGCATTTGCAGTAAATTGCCGTGGGGCTGTCAATGTGGCGCAGGCTGCCAAGGCTTGCGGTTCGCGACTGCTTTTTCTCAGCACGGATTATGTTTTTGATGGCTTAAGTACCACCCCATACGAAACCAGTCACCCGCATGCGCCTCGGAGCGTATACGGAAAATCCAAAGCACAGGCAGAGGAAGAGATTGGCGAGGTCTTGCCCAATGCTTGCATCGTGCGCACCTCATGGTTGTTCGGAGTCGGGGGCAAGTGTTTTCCCGATACGATCCTCAAGCTTGCTTCCAGCCGCTCCGAAATCGACGTAGTCGATGACCAGCGCGGTTCCCCGACGTACGCTCCCGACCTCGCGCGCGCCATCATTCTGCTCTGTCGCGGTGACGCGACCGGCATCGTGCACGTGACCAACCGCGGAGAGTGTTCATGGTTCGAGTTCGCCGGTGAGATCATGAAAGGCGCGGGATTGAAGACCGTGATCAAGCCGACGACCAGCGAGAACTTTGCCCGGCCGGCAGAGCGCCCGAAATACTCCGTGCTGTCTCCCAGCAGCTTGAAGCAGTACGGCATCAGTATGCCGCATTGGAAAGACGCATTGCAGGGCTACTTGTTGGCGAGGCAAGCCGCTGTTTGAGCGGTTGTCGGATTAGGGCCATAAGTGCCACTGCCACTCTGGCCAACGGCAGCTCTGCCCGCGCCAGCTTGCTACACAAGCTGAACGTGCGGTTGCTCGACTTCGCCCAGCGTCAGGATTTCCTCTTTGACCTTGAAGCCCCGCTTCCTGGCCTCTTTCACAAAGGCCTCGCCCGGGACGGCGAGCTCCAGCGGGACAGAGCCAGCTGGAATTTCGCCTTTCGCTATCATGGCCGCAACGATGGACATGTGCCATCCCGTTGTGCGTTGCATCGCACTGAAGCCAGTTTTCTCGTCGAAATAGTCGATGACTTCGACCGTCGCTTCGGTTTTGCGTCCGTTTTTCTTTCCGACCGCACGCACACGCAGGATGCAAACATCACGGACGTTATCGTCCCGCACTTGCGGTTCAAAAAGTGCGTGAAAAACCTTGCGGGGCACAACTTCGGTGCTATCTATCGCTACCGGGTTCGGCTCAAAGAGTCCCAGATCCGAGAACGCCTTCAATTGTGCGAATGTGCCCGGATAACGCAGTACTTTGAGCTGATAGGTCTGAAGCTTTCCTTTGAAGGTCCACGGCGCGGTGGAAACACCGCCAGCGATTAAGAAGGCTTCCAGCGTACCAATCGGCGGAACATCAATCATTTCCAGTTCGGTGAAGCAGGGCGCGTGGAAAAGTTCACCGTCGCGCAGAATAGTCATACCACCGTAATATTCGTTGGTCAGGCCTTCAATGCTGAAGGTGAGAGCGTAGTTCCACGGTCGCTTGGGTTTCTGCGGCAAACCTCCGTCGTACATGTAGACGTGTTCGGCTTCTCCTACCAGACCCATCGCGTAAACGGCGAGGTTATTGCCCATTCCCGGACCCATGCCGCAGTCGGGGACAATGCATACACCAGCACGCGTGGCCTCGCGGTCCAGCGCATGCTGTTGGCGCACGATGTCAGTGTTTCCTCCCAGATCGCAAAACGAAACGCCCATCTCGACCGCTGCCCGGGTCAATGCCAGGTTGTAAAAATACGGCACAGCGCTAAGAGCGACGTGGTAGTGTTTCAGAATGCGCCGTACTGCGTTTTCATCGCGGACGTCCAGGACGATCGCGTCTGCGATTTTGTCGTGGACCAACTCATTCACGCGGTCAGCAGCATGTCTTGCCAGCTGTCCATCGACATCTGCAAAGGTCACGCGCGAAGCTTGCCCAAAGATTGCCAGATCATAGGCGGAGGCAATTCCCTGCCTTCCGGCCCCGAGAACGATGTATGAATACGCCATGGTTTCACCTCTGCTGTTTTCTCTGCAACTGGATTCATTCTGATGCGTTGCTCGACGATCCGCCGTGACCTAAATCACGTGGCTGAGTGCTGAGTAGTTAAGTTGTGAGTCGACGAGCCGACCAATGCACTCCGTTTCACGGGCCGCATTTGCCTCTCGACGTGTCTTCCGCGACTCGTTGGGTTGCGGCGTTCCCGCTTGGCAGGGCAGCGTCTTCGGCCAGACTGCAGCCGGGCTAAGCCTTTTATCATGAACTTGTTAAGAAGGTCTTGAATGATTAGGGGCCGTGTTACCAAGGGCGCAATTTTCCCAACCAGACCGCGGGGAGCGGCATCAAACAGGATATAATGATACGAGTTCTGCGGGGATTAACTCCGTTTTTTGAGAAAACCATTTCGCTATGTCTACAAAAGTAAAAGCCGCAATTCTGCTTCCCTCAGCTGCTGTGCTGCTATTCATGGTGGTAGGAGGGATCGATGGTGTCCGCGCTTCTAACAACGAGGGTGCGTACCGGCAACTTTCGGTCTATAGCGAAGTGCTGTCGCGGGTGCGCAGCGACTATGTCGAAGAGCCGAACATCCCCGAAGTAACTGAAGGAGCCCTGCACGGGCTGCTCGAATCGCTGGATGCGGACTCCAGCTATCTGACGCCCGACGAGTACAAGGAATACAAGACCCACCAAACCGAGGCCAAGGCGGACATCGGCGCTGCCATCTCCAAGCGCTTTGGCTACGCCGCAGTGGTTTCCGTTATTCCGGGAGGTCCGGCGGACAAAGCTGGCCTTCAAGACACGGACATTCTCGAAGCGATCGAGGGCAAGAGCACACGGGAGATGTCCCTCGCCGAGGTACACAATCTGTTGGCAGGACAGCCGGGCTCTAACGTGACCGTTTCCGTGGTACGGGTACGCCGGGCGCAGCCGGAAAAAGTTGTCATTACGCGCGACGTGGTGAATATTCCGCCGGTGACGGACCGAATGGTGGGCGATGGCATCGGCGAAATCCAGGTTGATGCCTTTAGCAAGGGTAAGTCCCAGGAAATAGCTGCCAAGATCAAGACCTTGCAGAAAGATGGGGCGAAGAAGCTGATTCTCGATCTGCGCAACTGCGCGGAGGGCGAGGAGGCGGAAGGTATCGCAACGGCTAACCTTTTCCTCAATCACGGGACCATCACTTACCTGCAAGGACAAAAATACCCGCGCGAGGCCTTTAACGCCGATCCTGCCAAGGCGATCACAAGTCTCCCGGTGGTGGTGCTGGTGAATAAGGGAACTGCGGGGCCGGCTGAGATTGTGGCCGCGGCCATTCTCGAAAATGCTCGCGGTGACGTGGTGGGCGACAAGACTTTCGGGGAAGGCTCGGTGCAGAAGGTAATCGAGCTGCCCGATGGCTCTGCCCTGATTCTCTCGGTGGCGAAGTACTACAGTCCCAGCGGCAAAGCGATTCAGGACGCCGCGGTCACGCCTAATCTGCTGGTTGCCGACGCCGATGATGATGGACCTGTGCCCGACGAGGATGAGAACGCCGCGCCGCCCGATCAAACCAAGAAGCCACAACCGCCGCAGGAGGACGAGCAGTTGCAGAAGGCGATTGAGGTATTAAAGAGCCGCCCAAGCTAACTTCGTTACGCGGATACCCCTGCGCGAATCTTTCTTGCGCGACCGTCAGGTCGCGCAATTTTGTCTGATCCTGCTATCCTTCTCCTAATCTCCCATGAAGGTGATTTACCAAGACCTTCCATCCGTGGATGTCGGCGGCCGGAAGGTGATGGGCCGGGTCCTGTTTGGGCTGCTGTTTCTGCTCTCTGCGCTGGTGGGCGCCTCTGCCGGATTGCTGCTGGTCTACTCCACCGATCTGCCCCAGGTCGAACAACTCGAGCATTACCGTCCCAGCTCAATCACGGAACTTTACGATGATCATGGCCAGGTCATCGGTTCCTTCGCGTTACAGCGGCGAGTGGTAGCCAGCTATAGCGACTTTCCTCCCATTCTGCGTGAGGCTCTGATCTCAATTGAAGACAAAGATTTCTATCGCCACTGGGGCATCAATGTATGGCGCATTGCCGGGGCGGCTTACCGCGACATCGAGTCGGGCGGCAAGGTCCAGGGAGCATCCACGCTCACCATGCAACTGGCGCGTAATCTGTTTCTTTCTCCCGACCGCTCATTTCAACGCAAGATCGAGGAGGCATTGCTGGCCATTCAGATCGAGCGGCGCTTCACCAAAGAACAGATTTTCACCCTGTACGCCAATCAGATTTTTCTGGGCCACGGAGTTTACGGTTTCGAAGCCGCGTCGGAATACTACTTCGGCAAACCGGCAAAGCAGTTGACCCTGGACGAAGCCGCGCTCCTGGCAGGCCTGCCCAAGGCGCCGGGATTGTACTCGCCCATCAACCATCCTGATCGTGCGCTCAAGCGGCGTAATCTGGTGATCAACGCCATGCTGGAGGATGGAAAAATCACCGCCAAGCAGGCGAACGAGGCCAGGAACCAACCAATTCAGTTGAAACTGCAGAAAGACCCTAACTCACTTGCCCCATATTTTGTCGAGGAGATCCGCCGCTACCTGGAAAATAAATACGGCGCCGACCAGGTTCACCAGGGCGGCTTGCGTGTTTACACGCCGCTCGATATGGACTTACAACGAGCTGCGAAGCGCGCTGTCCTGGATGGCTTGGCGGCATACGAGCGTCGTCACGGATGGAAAGGTCACCTCGAAAATGTTTTAAGCCAAGGGTTCTCGCTGACCGGCTATCAACATCCGGACTGGGACGATGAGCCGGAAGTGGGCGGATACATTCATGGAGTGGTCACTGCTGTGGCGCCTGGATCGGCTACGGTCAAGTTTGGCCGGTATGCGGCCACTCTCGTGCAATCAGACGCGGCCTGGACACAGCTTAAGCTTCAGAACACTTTGAGAACCGGCGACATCGTATATGTGAAAATTTTGTCGCTGGCGCCCGATGGCAAGGCACGCGTAGCTCTCGAGCAGGATTCCGGAGCTGAAGGCGCGCTCATGGCCATTGACAACGCAACCGGTGGAATCAAAGCCATGGTAGGCGGCCGTGACTTTGCGGTATCCAAGTTCAACCGTGCGACGCAGGCCCTCCGCCAGGTGGGATCCTCGTTCAAACCGTACGTCTATACCGCGGCAATCGACCAGGGCGCCAAACCCGACGATACGATTGTTGACACACCTGTGACCTTTGAGACTGCATCCGGCCCCTACACTCCGCACAATTACGATGAGAGATTCGAAGGAACAATCACCTTGCGGCGCGCGCTGGCCCAATCCCGCAATATTCCGGCCCTGAAGCTCGCCGACCGCATGGGGATCAAGACGGTCATCGACTATGCCCATCGCTTTGGCATCACGTCGAACTTGCCGCCCTACCTTCCCGTCGCACTCGGCGCTGCAGAAGTGACTCTCTTCGAGCAAACTTCCGCCTTCAGCGTTTTTCCCAACGACGGTGTTCGCGTGACACCACGCTATATCACCAAGGTGACGGATTATGAAGGCCGGGTCATGGAGGAAGATTTTCCCGAGGTGAAAGACGCGATCAGCGCTCAGACTGCCCGCATCATGACTTCGATGCTGCGTGATGTGGTGCTGCACGGAACGGGAATCGCCGCGTCCAGCATGAAATATCCACTGGCTGGGAAGACGGGAACTACAAATGATTTCACCGATGCGTGGTTTATCGGCTTTTCTCCCTCAATGACTACTGGAGTCTGGATTGGCTACGACGAGAAGAAATCGCTGGGAGCGAAGGAGACGGGAGCACACGCCGCGCTCCCCATCTGGATGGACTTTATGAAGACCGCTCTCGCCGGAAAAGATCCGGGACAATTCCAGCCTTTGCCGGAATTGCCGCCCAGTCCGGTCGCTCAGAAAGTGGACACACCAGATACGGCCCCGGCGGAGGAGGAGACGCACTGACGCAGAGGCGTGCACTATGAGAACCTTCTTCCGCTTCATTTTCCTGGCACTCATTCTGCTGGTCGTGGCGCTATTTTCGGCTCTGACCGCGATGCGCTTCGCCATCCACACGCGTGAGGTGGCAGTGCCCGATCTGGTGGCCAGGACTCCCGCAGAAGCGCGACGCATCGCAGAGTTCAACGGTTTCCAGTTTGAAGTCGAGCGGCAGTACTACAGCCCCAGGATTCCAGCCGGGCTGGTTCTTTCCCAACTTCCACCCGCGGGTACGCAGATTCGCCGAGGCTGGCAGATTCGTGTTGCCGAGAGCCTGGGCCCGCAGCGCGTCGAGATTCCCAATGTCATCGGGCAGAGTGAGCGCGCGGCAGAGATCAACATTCTGCGTCGCGGTTTGGATGTAGGAGCCGTGGCACAGGTTCAGCTCGCCGGCGTGCCAGTCGATCAGGTCATTGCGCAGAGTCCATCTCCCAGCGCCACCAGTATCTCGGCTCCGAAAATCAACCTGCTGGCGGCACAATCGCCGCAGCCGCAGGCGTTCGTCATGCCCAGCTTCATTGGGCAGACAGTCAGCGCAGCGACCGAAGCTTTGAAAGATGCAGGATTGCGAGTGGGAAATGTCTCCACCGCAGCCCCGTTGCCGAATTCACCAGCCCCAGGCACAATGCCGCAGTCTTCGGCTGGCCCAACCCAAGCTTCGGCCGACAGCATTATTGTTTCCCAGAACCCGCGTCCGGGAGACAAGGTGGTTGCCGATTTAGCGGTGAATTTCGAGGTTCGCTAGAAGAATTTCGTGACTGCTGAGTGGCTAGATTTTATCCAGAATCGCTGCGAAGAAGCCATCGCACGGATGCAAACCTGGAATGGTTCGCAAATAGGGCCCGCGCGTAAGCGAGTTAAGATCCTCCCACGCGAGTTCGCCATCAGCGCGAAGCTGCTGCAATCGCTCAAGGCAATCGACGAGCCGGAACGCGGCGTCAGCGGACAGCGCCTTTTCGATGACCTGCTCGTTTTCTTCTTTCTCCAACGAACAAGTCGAATACACGAGCCTTCCACCGGGCGCGACCTGCTGCATGGCCGAACGCAGAATCGCTAACTGGCGGTCGTGGAGATCGGGCAAATCTTCGGGTTCCAGCCGCCATTTGATCTCGGGATTGCGAGCCAGCGTGCCTGTACCCGAGCATGGAACGTCAGCCAGTACGCGGTCAAAAGCGGCCGTGGTGGGAAGCGCGCGGGCATCGGCCACAATCACGCGAACGTTTTGCGCTGTTATCAGCGTTCGCAGTAATCGCGCGCGGTGAGCGTGGAGTTCGGCTGCGATGACCGTGGCGAAGGGATTGCGCTCGGCGAGTACTTTAGTTTTTCCTCCCGGCGCAGCACAGCAATCCAAAATATGCGAGCCAGCGCCGACGAGAAGCGCGACGAGTTGTGACCCTTCATCCTGAATTGCAATTTGATCTCGATGCGCCGCCGGCAGGCTGGCGAGATCGCCCGCAACGAGCCGGCGCGAGGAGGTCAGCAAACGGCCCGGAGCCACTTTAATCCCGTGGTCCTCGAATTCTTTCGCTATGGCCGGATCGCGGAGGATCAGGCACGTTTCTGGAACCTGCTGATCGTACCAGCAGATTCGTCTCGCGGCCTCGATGCCGAATTCCTGAACCCACCGTTCGACCAGCCATTGCGGGTGTGCAGAGGATCTAGCCAGATCCGAGGCCGTCTGGCTCTTTGCGACCGCAGCTGCCTGCGGCTTTGGGCCCTCCAGTTTTCGAAGCAGTGCGTTGGCAAATGGCACGGCAGAACGTTTTCGCGCACGCTTCACTAATTCGACACTTTCATAAATGGTAGCGCGCGACGGTATCCGATCCAGAAACATGAGCTGATAGGTGCCGAGGCGCAGCGCCGTCAGGACTTCGGGGTCAAGTTTGCCTAATTTCAAAGAAGAATGACTTGCGATCTGGTCGTCCAGCAGCGAACGCCAGCGGAGAACACCCATGACCAGTTCGGTGGCAAGTCGATGGTCAGGTGCAGAGAGCTTCTGGTACGCGGAAGAATGGAGCAGCTCAGAGGCAAAAGCATCCTTTTGGTCCACGCGCAGAAGGATTTCGAAAGAGGCCACTCGAGCGGGGGAGATGGGCATGAGTGATCCAGAAACTTCAATCTAACCACAGAGCATGAGGAGGACGCAGCACGACTTTGGAAATTTCATCCGAGACGCTCACCACTACGAGGCCGATAGCCCTGAATGAAATCCCGCGAACTCATCCGCTTCTTGCCTTCGGGCTGCACGACCAATAGTTCCAGTGTTGTCCCGTTGCCGCAACCCACGATCAATTGATTCTTCTCAATTGCGAGCTCACCAAGCTCAGCCGTTTTCTCAACCGGCCTTGCGTCCCAGACGTTCAGATTTTTCCCCCGAAAGCTGCTGAAAGCGCCAGGCCACGGCTGAAAGCCGCGCAGCCGGTTCCAGATCTCTTGTGCGCTACGACGGAAATCAATCCGGCCATCTTCTTTTCTGAGTGTAGGCGCGAGTGTTGCGTGGAGGTGGTCTTGGGGACGAGGGTGAACGGTTCCCGACATCAGTCCGCGCAAAGTCTCGATCATCAGTTCAGCTCCGATTCGAGCCAACCGAGGCGATAGAACTTCAGCCGTATCGTCGGGCGCGATGGCAACATCTTTCTGCAACAGAATGTCGCCCGTATCTAGGCCGGCATCGATACGCATCGTGGTCACTCCGGTGATTGTTTCGCCGCAAGCGATGGCCCACTGAATTGGAGCGGCGCCCCGATATTTCGGCAGCAAAGAGGCATGCAGGTTAATGTTACCGAGGCGCGGTAGATCGATCATCCACTGGGGAATCATTCGGCCATAGCCGACCACGATAATAGCGTCTGGCGGGATGGCGGCGAGCCGGCCGCGAAATTCAGCGTTGTCTTTGATCTTCTCGGGTTGCACAATCGGCAATCCAAATTCGAACGCTTTCTCTTTCACCGGCGACGGCGCGAGTTCCATTCCACGACCGCGAGGCCTGTCCGGCTGAGTCACAATCAATGACAGATGAAATCCGGCTTCCAGCAGCTTCTCCAACGTAGGGACAGCAAAGGCAGGCGTGCCGCAAAACACGAGATTGAGCGATTGACTCATTGAGTCATTCAACTAATGGTTCAATCACCCAATGATTCAACCTTTCAATCTTCTACCATTCTCCCGCTTTGATGAGCTTACGAATCCTGCGCTTCATCAGGTCGCGTTTGAGGGCGCTGATGTGGCTGATGTAGAGCTTTCCATTCAAGTGATCGGTTTCATGGAGCAAGGCGCGGGCCAACAGATCATCCCCGGTTTTCTCATACCACTTTCCATGGATGTCCTGGGCCCTGACTGTAACTTTGCGCGCTCGGGTCACCGGCTCGCGAAACTCGGGAATGCTAAGACAGCCTTCCGGTTGCGTATGTTTGCCTTCCGTGTGGACGATCTCCGGGTTCACCAACACGAGCTTCGCGTTGGGATCCTCCTTGAACGTGACGTCGATCACGGCGAGACGTTTCGAGAGGCCGATCTGGGGCGCGGCTAGGCCAACACCGCGTGCCTCATACATGGACTCAAACATGTCCTCAACCAATTTTTTCAGATCGTCGTCAAAAGCAGTTACTGGTTCTGCAGGCTTCTCCAGAACTGGGCTTCCAAACTTTACGATGGGATAGATCATTAAATAGTAGTCAGTAGCTAATATTCTCTTAGTTGCTCCAGGTAGCCTTTGAAATTGCGCAAGGTTTCGCCCATGGAGTCGCCGCCGAACTTCTCCAGCGCACAACCCGCCAGAGTCAAAGCTACCATTGCTTCACCCGCGACGCCCGCGGCCGGCACCACACA
>DASPSE010000462.1:0-4213 GCA_035624085.1 Terriglobales bacterium | reverse complement strand
AACCAGTCGAGCGAATTCCGGCCCTCGTACCTTAATGAGCGCGGCAATTCCTCCTGGAAAACCTGCAGCATCTCACGGGTGGTCATCGACTTTCCTTGATAGCGGTCTCTAACTCGGCGCAGCGCGCGCATGAAAGGCTCGTCCTCGGCATCAGTCGCAGTTTCTCGCCTGCCGTGCAGTTCGGCATCGCGCATCATGGTACGGAGCATGTGAAAAAGCCAGGTCCCGCGCCCGTAACTGATGGCCACATATCCTTCGGGAAATTGCGAACACGAGAGCCGCTGGCCCAAGGTTACAGGGCCGTCCTCCATCAGGCTGACCCCGGATTTGTTCTTCTGCAGGAGGTCGTCGCGGTATTTGTCCATGACGGCGTGAAATTCGTGGGGATCTGCCGCCTCCAGCAGCATCAAAGCGCTGTAATTGGCCAAGCCCTCGGAGATCCATTGGTCACGGTAATCGCTCCACGTCACCAGGTCTCCCCACCATTGATGGGCGGTTTCGTGCGCAACAACTGAGCTGACCAACGTCTTTTCCACCGGACCCATGCGCAGAGCCGATTTTTCTTCTTCATTCAGGAAGGAGAAACTGGACAGAAAGATCAGTCCTGGCCAGCCCTGGCTCAGGGTCCCCGGCATTTGTGTCAACGCGAGGTCACCGAACGGGAATGGACCGAAGCGGTGGGAAAAGAAATCGATGGCGTGAGCCGCCGTCGCCGCTACCATTTGTACGTTGCGCGCAGGAGACGGCGTGGCCGGCGAGACCACCACCGGCGGCGCAGCTCCACCGATGCCCGGTGGCGGCTCTGTGATAACCACTTGGCTCTGCGGAAATCCACGCTCCACGCCGGCGGTTCCGTAAGCTTCCACTGTGATGTCCCCTGCGCGCGCCACGGCCTTGCGATACCTCCCGAGGTTGAATCCCGCGAGCGGGATGGGGCGCTCGGAGAGCCATCGGCTGACCTGTTCCCCTGGTTTCTCGAGGCTCGCACCAGGTCCCACTGAGGACGGCGTCTCCACACGTTGACCGGTAGCCACTAACGTCCAGCCCGCCGGGTAATGAAATTCCAAGTCAAAGCTGGACATGCCAAGCCCACGATTCGGATACCATGTTCCGCGCGCTCCGACGTAGAGCAGTCCTGGCCCGGCTTCCGACAAAACTTCGCCCCGATAAACAAATCGCAGTTTGATTTGTTGACCCGCCTGCGTCGGCCGGGCAAACACCACTGCCACCAGATCATTGCCGCGTCGCGCCAGCTGTGTGCCCTCGATCGAGGGATTATGAATAAACTCTACCGGCTGGCCGTCGGCGTCCACTTCCTTGATGACCAGCGTCCGGGCCAGCTCGAACAGGGCCGCACGCTGGCCCCCCTGACGAACCTGCAAGTCCAGCACGGCCTCCGCTTGAATCGTCGTTGGGGGACTGATTTCGGCCCGCACTTTACAAGTGGATACATCTATCGCACTAGAACGGCCCTCCTCCGTCGCGATGCTAGTTAAAGCTCCGGGGCGCTTGTTTCTGGGCAGGAACGGAAAAGAGGTCCAAACGTCGTAGTAGGTGGTGCCCTCCACCGAGCGCGGTTGCGCCGCCCAAACCTGCTCCGGAACGTTCGAGTCGAAGTAGACATCGAATGTACCTTTGGTTTGTCCCTGCAGGCGTGCATGCAGAAAGCGATCTTCAGCGCCAACCGGCTCCGCCGCCTCGCCGGCCACTGGAAGAACCGCGGCGAAGGTCATGAAGAGGCGGAGAGCGTCATCCTGAGCGAGATTCCGTGCGGTCGCATCCCAATGAGAGACAAACTCACGCGCATTGTCGATTGAGGTCAACAGGGGCCGCAGTTCATCAAAGGTGGTGTCGTTGAAACGAAAGTAGGCGCTCGCGAACCTCTCTTCCAGGATAGCCGCGCCAGTCTGCAACATCATGGAAGCCCGCTCCACCTGATTGGGTGGGGTTAGAAGAATCTCGCCATCTCCCTCGAAAAAAGCTCCCGTGATTCGCCCCGCCACCTCCGAAGTGAACCCCATCACTCCGTCTTCGAGCGTGATGTGAAAAGCAGCGCGATCGAGGGTAACGTCCCGCACGCGGTACACACGGGAAGAGTCGAGCCCAACGCTTCCCAACTGCAAAAAGAGGTCTTCAGCGGATTTAATGAGCGGAAGCTGCTTCGGGCTTGCCTGGCCGAAACCAGCAAGAGATGTGATTAGCAGAAAACATGGTGCTAGTGGCCAGAATCTGCAGCTTTTTGGAATTACCTTGGTCACCTACGCTCGCAACACTCCGCCTTCTAGAATGCGCCTGAATGCGTGGAACTGTCACTCTGCTCTTATTATCTGCCTTTGCTGCCACCGACGCGGCCAGCGCCTTGGCCGAGGTAATTCATCTGAAGAACGGGCGAACGATCTGGGCCGAACACGTGCTCGAAAAAGGCACGCAGATTGAATATGATATCGGCGACGACAGCTATGCCATTCCCAAATCGCTGGTGGATCGTGTCGAAAGCGGAGGCGTCTCTCCGCAATTCTCGGCAAGTCCCAGCGAAAGTCACGACCTGGCGACGTTGCTCCCTTCCGACAACTCCATTCGTGATCCTGCCTTGCAGGACAAGGTCGTCCACGATGGCCATGTCGACGAGGGAGAATTAGCTGCCCTAGAACAATCAGGGAACCCGCAAACAATCGCGGCCGGTTACTTCATCGCTGGCAAGCATGAATATGAACACGGAAATTTTCCCACTGCCCGCGCCTACTTGGACACTGCGCTGCGCTTCGATGACCGGAACCCAAGCGTCTTAAACTATTATGCCGTCGTGCTGGCGAAAACCGGCCACGCCTCCGAGGCGCTGCCGTACGCCGAGCGTGCGGTTCGTGCATCGCCGGATTCGCCGGACTCGCTTACCGTTCTGGGTTACGTGCAATATGCTGCCGACCGTGATCAGGACGCTATCCGCACCTGGAAGCGCTCACTGGAGATTCGGCCCGATGCCTCGGTGCAACAGCTCCTGGCAAAGGCTGAGCGCGACACCACGGTACAAGCCAACTACTCGCAGCACCAGAGCGCCCATTTCACCTTACACTATGAAGGCCAACAAACCTCAGAGTCTTTGCGCAGCCAGTTGCTGGCAACACTCGATTCAGAATACGACGATCTGGCACGCGAACTGGGAATAGCTCCCCGCGATAACATTCCCGTGGTTCTTTATACCAATCAAACTTTCTTTGATGTGACCCAAGCACCTTCCTGGAGCGGGGCTATCAATGACGGAAAGATGCGCATCCCGGTTCAAGGCATAGGTTCGGTCACGCCTGAGCTGGCGCGCGTGCTCAAGCACGAACTCGCGCATTCCTTCATTAACCAGCTCTCTGCCGGACGCTGCCCGCAATGGCTGAATGAGGGCATCGCTCAGGCCGTCGAACCGAAGGTGCTCGCCAATGGAAGCCGTCTGGCCGAGCTTTACCGCACGCAACATGAAATCCCCTTGAACATGCTGGAAGGGAGCTTCGTGCAGCTCCCGGCTCTACAGGCCACCTTGGCCTATGAGGAATCTCTGGCCGCCGTTCATTACATCAGCGACACCTATGGAATGAGCGACTTGCAGCGCATTCTGGAAAGACTGGGCCAGGGGAGTTCCACCGAAGCCGCTCTTCGCGCTATCTTGCACTCCGATTACGGGAGTCTGGAAAGCGAAGTGGGAAAGCATCTTGCCAGCAAGTATGGCAACTAGCTAAATCCCCTCCGCAATAAAACCATTTGCGGTCCCGCCGATTCCGTGATAATTTCCGCGTCGCAGGTAATGCGTGCCCTCTTCAATCTCGCCCGGCGCAGGCCCCCTGCGCCACGCCAGCCGGTCCAGGCGGAAGTTCCACAGCTCAAAGACGCCAATATCGCGGCTATCTACTATGGCCACCGCATGGGCGGAGATTTTTACGACTTTCTCCGCGTGAGTCCAACGCGGGTTCTGTTCGGGCTTCTCGATGTGGCAGGCCGCTTGGAGGATAACCACGAGATTGTGGTTGCAGCGCAAAGCACATTTCGCACGGTGGGCAATGCGCTGTTCGCTGAGGAAGATGTGAACCCGGCCGAGGCGATGATCGAAGTTTGCCTTGAGATCAACCGCACGATCCTGAAAGCTGCCGGTCGCGTCCACTCCTGTCCTGTGTTTGCCGGCTGTTACGACGAGAGCATGGGAACCGTGGTCTATTTCAATGCCGGACACACT
>DASPSE010000143.1:0-21435 GCA_035624085.1 Terriglobales bacterium | reverse complement strand
CCAGTGTGGATGCAGCGATTTCGCTACGAGACTGCGGGTTTGTCGGGAAAATCCACATGCTTTCGCGGCACGGGTTACTTCCGCAGACCCACAAGCCTACGGAGGATTGGCCGGCCCGGTGGGATCATACATCCACCCAGGGTGTTCGAGGCTTGGTGCGCCTGATTCGAACAGAGGTAGCGAGGGCAAAAAGACAGAATGGTGACTGGCGCGCCGTGATCGACTCCATGCGTCCGTTCGCGCAGCGCATCTGGCGGTCGCTGCCGCGGCAGGAACAGCGTAGGTTCCTTCGTCATCTCCGTGCATTTTGGGATGTGCATCGTCACAGAGTTGCTCCAGAGATTGGAAAGCTACTGGAAACCGAGATGGCTGAACGTCGACTGGAGATCCATGCTGGCCGTATCACTGAATATCGAGAAAACGGCGACATCGTAGAGGTAAGTTACCGAAAGCGCGGCACGACTGAGTCGAAAAAGCTATATGTCAATTACGTAATCAACTGTACTGGCCCCGATGACGATTGCCGAAGAGTTAACAGCCCATTGCTCAGCGACCTTCTGGATCAGAAACTAGTCCGCCCGCATCCACTGTGTCTCGGGCTCGACACAGCTGACAATGGAGCGTTGCTGGATGCCTGCGGCGTACCATCCGATTTCTTGTACACCGTTGGGCCGCTTCAGAAAGGCAATCTCTGGGAGACCATCGCAGTGCCGGAAATTCGTGCGCAAGTGTCTGAGCTCGCTTCGCACCTGCGGTCGCGGCTTGAGCAGCAGTGCGTCGAGAACTTAGTGTCGGAGCAAGCGGCAGTGCCAGCATAGGATTAAGGGATATAAGGAAAGGATAAAAGCGTGCATTTTGAGCAGTTCTACCTCGGTTGCTTGGCTCATGCATCGTACATGCTCGTGTCAGAGGACGAAGCAGTGGTCGTTGACCCGCAGCGCGACGTCGAGATTTATCTTGATGCTGCCGCAGCACGCCGCGCCAGGATTCGCTATATATTCGAGACTCATCTGCACGCTGATTTTGTTTCTGGACACAAAGAATTAGCCGCGCGCACCGGCGCCACTATCTACATCGGGCGTTGCGCCAATGCTTCGTTCTCGCACGTCGATGTTCACGACCGATTTGAACTCTGTGTCGGAAAAATGCGGATTCAAGTCTTGGAGACTCCCGGACACACCCCAGAAAGCATCTGCCTGGTTGTAATCGACGAAGAGAAATCACCCAAGCCCTGGGCAGTTCTCACCGGCGACACCTTATTTATAGGGGACGTCGGACGGCCCGATCTGTCAAGAACGCACACACCTGTCCAATTGGCGGGTATGCTTTACGACAGCTTGCACGACAAGGTCCTTAAATTGCCAGATGATGTGATCGTTTATCCTGCCCACGGGGCAGGCTCACTCTGCGGACGCAACATGCGCGCCGAACGATCCTCAACCATCGGCACCGAGCGCTTAACGAATTACGCGCTGCAGATCAAGACTCGAGGAGAGTTCGCCCGCGAACTGACACAGAACCTACCAACGCGTCCGGACTATTTCCTGCAGGATGCCGAACTTAATCGGCAGGGTGCATCAGCTCTTTCCGAATTGCCGGAACTTACCCCAGTCCCGGCGCAAGAACTCGCATCGGAACTGGCGAAGGGGGCGAATGCACTCGACGTGCGTCCCAGCGACCGCTTCGCCGCCGGGCATGTGCCCGGCTCCGTGAACATCGCTCTGTCAGGCCAGTTCGCCACGTGGGCAGCCATTGTTTTCGGATTGTCCGCGTACCCCATCCTCATCGCCGATACCGTGGAGCAGTTGTCGGAAGCGCGGGTCCGGCTGGCTCGTGTGGGCATCGAAAAGGCACGCGGATACTTGTTTGGCGGCGTGGAGGCATGGAAGCAGGCCAAGTTCCCGTTGGCCCAAGTATCGCAGATCTCGGTACAAACTCTGAGCGAATGGCAGAAACGGCCAGACCTCTCCATCGTTGATGTTCGCCGTGAGTCGGAATGGCAGTCCGGTCACATTGCCAACGCGTTGTGGATTCCCCTGGACAAGCTCGCCTCTACTCCCCTGCCGGTCAATCGCGATAGGCTCATTGCCGTGCACTGCAAGAGCGGGTACCGGAGCATGATCGCCTGCGGTCTCTTGCGGCGAGCGGCTTTCCCGAAGGTTGTCAATGTAATCGGCGGATTCGATGCCTGGCGAGCGGCAGGATTGCCTGAAGCCGCCAGAGAAGAGGTTACAGCCTAGCTATTCGACCTGCGGGATGCTGCGTTGGGGTGACAGTATCAGTGATTCCTAGTTACACTCGGCACTTTGCCTTACCAGAAATCTCAAGACCTCGGGGGCGGGCGGTGGCATAATCTCGGCATGGAGACTTCAACCCTCGATTTCTTGTACTTGGAAAAGGATCCGAGGACGAGGCAACCATCTGCCTGCATTTACATGAAATCGCCTGGCAAACAGGACTATGCGGGCGTGCGGGCAGACAAGCTGATTTCGGCTCATTGCTTGAGCTTCATCGAGCTAGATGCTGAAATCAGGCGCCTGCACGCAGAACTTGATGAGATTCGCGCTCGGGCCAAGAAGAAGTTTTACAAAGCCGAGGCGGAGGCTGCCTTGAACGGCCCTTGAGGCTTCCATTTCTCTTTCGATCTCGTCGGATTCCAGAGTAACCTGTAGCTTCCACTCAGCAGACTTAATATGATGGACTAGGCCTGCCGAAATGAATCGGCAGGCACCCTGCTACGCAGCTCGCCCCGACAAGCAGGAGCCGAGAAGCGAAGGCCCTGGTAATTTAGCCCCTAATGTCTAGTAAGTCAATCTACAAACTTGACACGCTCGGGGGGAAATGCTATGTATCCTCGGGTCAAGGTTTTCAACTGAGCAATCTGACACATTTCGGCGGACAAGCACAAAACTCGTGGTGTCGCCAGCAGAGAACGTGAGGTCTGTCACTTAGAACTATGGGCTGGGTCACAGAATGAGACGGTTGGAGGTATTGTACACTCTTCTCACCCCGACAGTGAGCCTGCCGGAAGAGGCTCATCCAACCACATCATTTAAGGGTCACCTGCGTGCCGTGTGGTCATTACGCGGCGCCCTCACAAATACGAAGGAGCTAATCGCATGGCTACAGCAGAAGTCCGTCATACACTGACCGAGCAACAGGCTCGCCAGCTTGCCACCGTCACCAAGAGTGTCCCGATGATGGAACAGATCACGCCGCGCTGGCTGATCACGTTCCTGTCATGGGTGCCGGTGGAAGCCGGCGTGTATCGCGTGAACAAAGTCAAACCCACTCGTCCGGGAACCCGCACCATTGAGTGTGCGCCTGACGAAGAGATCGATCTGCCTGAAATCTACGTGGACTATGAAGAAAAGCCCCGCGAGTACCAATTGAATGCGGTGACCAGCGTTTTGGACGTACAGACCCGTATCTCGGACCTCTATCGCAGCCCGCATGACCAGATTCGGGAACAACTGCGTCTCATGATTGAGAAGGTTAAGGAGCGCCAAGAGCGGGCACTCATCAACAATACCGAGTACGGCCTGCTTAACAATGTTGCCCCGGAAATGAAGGTTAAAACCAGGAATGGTACCCCAACGCCCGATGATTTGGATGAACTCATCGCCCGCGTGTGGAAGGAGCCAAGCTTTTTCCTGGCACATCCGCGCGCGATAGCGGCCTTTGGGCGCGAATGCACGCGGCGCGGCGTTCCGCCGCCGACAGTCACGATGTTCGGTTCTCCGTTTGTCACTTGGCGAGGGGTTCCCCTGGTGCCATGCGACAAACTGCCATTGAAGGCTGAGACGACCGACATTCTTCTGTTGCGCACCGGTGAGAAAAAGCAAGGCGTCATTGGGCTGTTCCAACCAGGACTGCCGGGAGAAGTATCGCCCAGCTTGTCAGTTCGCTTCATGGGCATCAACCACAAAGCAATTGCCTCGTATCTGATCTCTCTCTATTGCTCAATCGTGGTCCTGACCCAAGACGCACTTGGGATACTGGAGAACGTCCATGTCGACAAATATCACGAGTACAAGTAATGGAGCGAGCAACGGAGCGAGCAGACCCAAAACCGGCGCTCGCAAATCGGCTCCGGTGACCGGAGAAGGGGCGCGCTATTACCCTTTCGGCGCTATTCCTTTGCCGGATCCGGCAACGCTGGAAAGGCTCGCGAATGAGTTTTTTCTGGCGATGCCGCGGGATCTTGCGAATGGAGATGTAACAGAAGCCCCTCCCGAGGCCGAGTCGGAAGAGATTCCTGTCACCATGTTCGAGGAACCGCTTCCGGCCAGGGAAACGTCGGTGGTGGAATCTGCGCCGAGTGTCCCTGCGTCACCTCCGTACACCCAGCCGGGCCCGTTGACCGAAGCTGATCTGCGGGCAATTGCCGCATCGCTGGCAGGCGAGACGGCGCTTGTCCCGGGCACTCCGGGAACGGCACCAACACCACCAGTGCCGGGCGCTCCACCTGGCTTTCTCGCCGAGGCAGAGACTGCGCCAATGGCGGTCGCTCCTACACTACCGCCGGGGGATGAGATGTTCTCATTCCCGGGAGTCCCGGCAATGCTTTCCTCCGCGCCAACAGCCCCGCCCGCCGGCGCCGACCTGAGCGCGGTTCCACAATCGCCAGGGAGTGCCCCGGCATTCCCTGGTTCAACTCCTTACTTCGTTGAGGGAGAAAAGGGAACATCTCCGGCGGCCGCGCCTGTGTTGCCACCGATCAGTGAGTTGTTCTCTTTTCCGCGAGTACCGGCGATGCCGAATGTCCCCGGCATACAAACCGTACCGAACCCTCCAGCTCCGCCTGCATCCCCGTCTGCGGCGCCACCGAGGGCCGCAGACGGTACCGCGGTTCCTGCGCAAGTACACGACGTGAAGGGGATCACGCCGCAGGTTCCTGGCCTTGCAACGCCGGAACCGGCTAGTCCGCTCACCTCTTCTGCGACCGGGGAGCAGGCGGCTTATCCGGGCGCCGTGACGTCCCTTCCATCATTGAGTGAATTGTTCTCTTTTCCCGGAGTGCCGGGCGTGCAGTCTGTTCCCGGCACGCCGGCGCCGCCCTCGTCTTCTACAACTGTCCCGTCCACGGAGGCGGATCTGCGAAAGACGATCCCGCCTCCGGCAGCGCCCGCCTCGGGCAACCTGTCCGGTCCTGAACTGGCCACGCCCGGCGCAGAAACCCAGAAACCAGCCGCGGCTGCTACCTCGCCTTCCGGAGTCGAGGCGTTCGAGTTCCGGCCAGATCTTGCGCCAGCCGAGCTCGGAGTGGGCAAGCGTCCACTTGATGCCAAGCTCATCCGGCACGACTTTCCCATTCTGGAAGAGCGAATCCATGGCCGGCCTCTCGTTTGGCTCGATAACGCTGCAACTACCCAGAAACCAAATGCCGTAATCGATCGGGTTTCACAGTTTTATCGACATGAGAACTCCAATATTCATCGCGCTGCTCATGAGCTTGCGGCCCGGGCGACAGATGCTTACGAAAGCGCACGCGAAAAGTCGCGCCGCTTCCTGAATGCGTCCTCAGCTCGCGAAATTATTTTCGTACGCGGTGCGACCGAGGGCATCAATCTTGTTGCTCAGAGCTGGGGACGCCGCAACGTCCGCGAAGGCGACGAGGTCGTAATCACCTGGCTTGAGCACCACGCCAATATTGTTCCCTGGCAGATGCTCTGCTCGGAGAAAGGTGCGAAGCTGCGTGTTGCTCCCGTCAATGATCGCGGAGAAATCATTCTTGAGGAGTACGAGAAACTGCTGGGGCCGCGTACACGCATCGTAGCGTTTAGCGAGGTTTCCAACGCTCTCGGGACCATCACGCCCGCTCGCGAGATGATCGAGAGCGCACACCGTTACGGCGCGCGTGTGCTGGTCGACGGCGCCCAAGCAGTCTCGCACATGCCGGTGGACGTGCAGGTCCTCGACTGTGACTTTTACGTGTTTTCCGGGCACAAGGTGTTTGGTCCTACAGGAATCGGAGTGGTCTACGGCAAACTCGATCTGCTGGAAACCATGCCGCCATGGCAGGGTGGTGGCAACATGATCTCCGACGTTACGTTCGAAAAAACTACGTACCAGGGATCCCCGGCGCGTTTTGAAGCGGGGACCGGCAACATCGCTGACGCGGTGGGGCTGGGAGCGGCGCTCGACTATGTCGACGAGATCGGAAGAGAAAACATCGCCGCATACGAGCACGATCTCCTGAACTACGGGACAACGAAACTGCTTACGGTGCCCGGATTGCGCCTGATCGGAACGGCTCGGGAGAAAGCCGGCGTGATGTCGTTCGTTCTTGACGAAGTTCGTGCAGAAGATGTCGGTGTTGCGCTCAACCAGGAGGGCATCGCGGTACGGGCGGGCCATCATTGCGCCCAACCCATTCTGCGACGCATGGGGGTTGAGAGCACGGTTCGGCCGTCCCTGGCTCTTTACAACACTTGTGAGGATATCGACGCGCTAGTCGCGGCCTTGCTGCGTTTGCAGGCGGGACGCGGACATCGCAAACTC
Source organism: Terriglobales bacterium (assembly GCA_035624085.1). Lineage (GTDB taxonomy): Bacteria > Acidobacteriota > Terriglobia > Terriglobales > Acidobacteriaceae > JAFAGX01. The sequence continues at coordinate 14,931 of DASPSE010000143.1, read as the reverse complement.
TAAATCCTGTTTTTCAAGCTTTTCATAGGAGGCGGCGTGTTGCCGCCTCTTTTTTTTACTCGCGCGGAGGAAGCAATTTTGTTATGAAAATCGCGGAGCCTGTCGGGAGATGGATCGCCAGCAGGGATTGAGTGACAGCGAGCATACTGGGACGTGATCCACATCACAGACAGAGAGTTTGCCTCCCTTCATACTTCTCTCACCCTGACAATGCGCCGTACGAGTACGGCTCATCCAACCGTAACAACCCAGGAAGAAGCCAGAACCAAATGGCCTAGTCACCAAAGTTAGCACCTGCGGCGTGCCCTAATGAGGCAGCCGCAACACATTTCTTCAGCGAAGGAGCTAAATCTCATGGCGACCTCAGAAGTCCGTCATGCGTTGACCGAGCAACAGGCTCACCAGCTTGCTACAGCCACTAAGACTGTACCGAGAGGTGAGTTAAGGATGAACTCATCGTTTTCAAGAACTCCGTCCGGCGTTCTGGCACTCATCATCGGCTTAACCTTCATGCTTGGCTCTACGGCGCGGTCTCACGCTCAGGCTCTCGGGTGGGAAGGTGAAACCGGCGTCTTCGTGACGCCGCTGGCATACACGGCTTCCGGCGAGAATCAAAAGGTCCACGCCGTAACGGCTTACCACTTTCTTGACGCGGGTTCTGTGATTGGCATATTTCATGAAGCCTCGATCGAAGTTGGAATCGGCAAGCGTCTTGAGTTTGGCTATACGCACGAATTCCATAGCTTTGGTGATGATATGAATCCCGCAACTACTTCGGGTCTAAGCCCGTTGTGGCAAAACGGATTCGAGATATTCAACGGAAAATTCCAGGTGGTGCCGGAAAACTACGCGAAGACGAAGTGGGTTCCGGCGATCGCCGCTGGCTTCATTGCGCGAGCAAACGTCCGCAACGTCGGCAATTTCATGGTGGAGAAGAACCCTAGCGGAATGAGCGGCAAGACCGATGGCGATGTCTACATCGTTGCCTCGAAAGTCGTACCGGCCAAGCCAGCAGCACTTGTGCTCAACGCTGGCGTGCGCGGCACGAACGCGGAACTGTGGGGCATGGCCGGCAACGCGCCCGACTGGCAGGCACGCGCTTTCGGAGCTGTGGCGCTTGCGTTCACCGGGCCAGGTAAGAGTTCGATCATCTTTGCGTCTGAAGCAGCTCAGCAGCCGCACCATCCTTACTATTTCGACGGTAGTACCAGTGCACCTGCGCTTAACATCCCAACGACCCTCACTTACGCCGTGCGCTTCGTCCCGAGCCCGAAGCACAAGCTGAACTTCGACTTCGGGATCGCGCAAATCGCAGGCCGGGCCTACAGCAGTGGCACGACCATTATTGATTTGCAGGCGCGTCATCAGGCCGCAGTGCAGGTGTCGTACGGATTCTAGCGGTGCCTGATTGCTTGTCGCCGGTTTTGATGTTGGACGCAGTGAGAGGCGTTGACGATGTTTGGTAGGAGAGATCGTCTATAGGAGGTGGTGCTGCAAACGGTGTCCAATGCAGGCGGGACGTGGACATCGCAAACTCTAAATCCTGTTTTTCAAGCTCTCATAGGAGGCGGCATGTTGCCGGCCTCCGTTTCTCAAATTCGCCAGGGAGGAAGTGACCTTGTTATGAAAATCGCAAATGACGTCACCGAGTTGATTGGGCGTACACCACTTGTACGATTGAACAAAGTAACCAACGGCTGCCTGGCCGAAGTCGTGGCCAAGCTGGAAGGTCAAAATCCATGCGCCAGCGTCAAGGACCGCATCGGCGTCAGCATGATCGCTGAGGCCGAGCGTACAGGGAAGATCCAGCCCGGCAAGACTGTGCTCATAGAGCCGACCAGCGGGAATACAGGCATCGCACTGGCCTTCGTGGCGGCCGTCAAAGGATACAAGCTCATCCTGACCATGCCCGAGACCATGAGTCTGGAGCGTCGGGTGTTGCTGTTGGCGTTTGGTGCGGAGGTTGTTCTTACGCCTGGCCCCAAAGGGATGCCCGGGGCCGTGGCCAAAGCCGAGGAGATTCTGGCTGAGACTCCGAATGGTTTCATGCCCCAGCAATTCGACAACCCAGCCAATCCGAAGATTCACCTGGAGACAACCGGACCGGAGATTTGGGACGATACAGATGGTCGAGTCGACATCTTGATCTCTGGCATTGGAACGGGCGGAACTCTCACCGGAGTCTGTCAATACATCAAGCCCAAGAAACCAATGTTCAAAGCGATCGCCGTGGAGCCGGCAGATAGTCCTGTCCTTTCAGGCGGGAAGCCGTCGCCCCACAAGATACAGGGAATTGGCGCGGGCTTCGTACCGAGCATCCTGCGCAGAGACTTCATCGACGAGATCGTCACCGTGACAAACGATGAGGCGGTCAATATGGCTCGCCGGCTTGCGAAAGAAGAGGGTCTGCTGGTAGGAATCTCGTCTGGAGCGGCCGTTGTGGCTGGGTTGAAAGTCGCAGGGCGAAAAGAGAACGCAGGCAAGCTCGTCGTTGTGGTTCTTCCCGATTTCGGAGAGCGTTACCTGACAAGCATTCTGTTTCAAGGATTGCGGGACCAGGCATTGCAGATTCCGACGAGCGCGTTGCCAGAGCCATGCGTCACCTCGGCGCCATAATTCGCGAAGATGTGGCCACGGTACTGGAGCGGGACCCAGCGGCCAAGTCGCGTCTGGAAGTGTTTCTGTGCTACTCCGGTCTGCACGCTGTGTGGTTCTACCATATCAATCATTGGTTATGGAACCACGGCTTCTTGCTGCTCGGTCGCTGGTTATCGCAGGTGGCGCGCTTTCTCACCGGAATCGAAATCCATCCTGGCGCGAAAATCGGCAGGCGCCTGTTTATCGATCACGGGAATGGCGTTGTCATTGGCGAGACCGCGATTGTGGGCGACGACGTAACCATGTATCAAGGCGTGACCTTGGGAGGAACAGGGAAGGAGCACGGAAAGCGTCATCCCACGATTGAAGACAATGTCGTGATCGGCGGTGGAGCGAAAGTTCTCGGAAACATTACCGTGGGACGAAACTGCCGGATTGGCGCCGGTTCCGTCATTCTTCGGGATGTACCGGAGGACTCAACTGTCGTGGGCGTTCCAGGCCATATTGTTTTTCGCCAAGGCAAGCGGGTTGTAATCACCGATCCTAAACAGATTAACGATCCCCTCTCGGAAGCGTTGGCGGCAGTGGCGACCGAGGTAAACAGGTTGCGTGAGCGGGTGCAAAGACTCGAAGGCACCGGAGTCGTGGCAGAGCCACTTTCTGCATCCCTACAGCGGATCATGGAAGGTATCGATTACCAAATCTAGTCAGGGCGCCAAAAGACGTCGGTTACGACTTTTGCTGGCGCCTGAAAGAAGCTACTGCTGCCTCGGTTCCGGGACGATCCGCAGATACGGCCTAGGGGCCTTCCAGCCTCCGGGGTACTTTTGCCGCGCTTGCTCGTCGGAGACCGAGCCGCTGATGATGACGTCATCGCCGGGCTTCCAGTTCACCGGCGTGGAGACCTGGTGCTTGGCTGTGAGCTGCAACGAGTCCAGTACCCGCAAAACTTCATCGAAGTTACGACCCGTGCTCATGGGATAGATGAGCTGCAGCTTGATCTTTTTATCCGGGCCGATGACAAATACTGTGCGAACGGTGGCATTGTCGGCGGCAGTGCGGCCTCCGGAAGTCGTGCCGCTCTCGGCAGGCAACATGCCGTAAAGTTTAGCGATTTTCAGCTCCGGGTCGCCGATCATCGGATAATCCACGCGATGGCCCTGGGTTTCCTCAATGTCCTTTGCCCATTTGCTGTGGTTGGTGACCGGGTCGACGCTCAGCCCGATGATCTTGCAGTTGCGCTTGCTGAACTCCGGCTGCAGCCCCGCCATATAGCCCAGTTCGGTAGTACACACTGGTGTAAAGTCTTTGGGATGGGAAAACAGAATCGCCCAGCCGTTACCGATCCAATCGTGAAAATGAATCGTTCCTTGCGTGGTTTCCGCCGTAAAATCGGGGGCGGTGTCGTTGATGCGGAGAACCTGGACGGTGTCGGTGGTGTTGCTCAATACTCTTGCAGTGCTCATTATTGTTTCTCCTCTCTGAGTTCAAATCAGAATCCTTCTGACTTTCAACGCCAAGCAGGCTTACAGCTGATTTCGCCTGCCGGCATCGCATAAAAACAATCTCCATTCCGAGTGCGCCCGCATAAACGTGCTCACAGGCGCTTGACATTGCCTGCGCAACGTTAAACCGATCGGACAAAGTCCCTAGAACCCATAAGAAGCCTGCACAGCGGCCTGATGACGCGCTTTCAGATCGCCGTGAAAGCCAAGCCCACCATGCGCGCCAGACCTACCCAGCCAACTTTTGGAATGTGCAGCGTTCATTCTTGATTCACCTCCTGAATTCAATAACGGCCGATTAAATCATCGCAGTCAGAATTATGGAGGATTAAATACTACTATGTCAATAAATATCGTAGACATTTGTGAACCGAGCCAATTGCTCGGCTGAACGAGATTTGTCGATCATGTTAATCGATATACTTGACATTGTTCGCGAAGTGCTCGTATAGTTCTGCTCTGCGAGGACATTTTCCATGAGTCAGATCCTGAAAGAAGTGCTGGAGTCAAACCGGAAATACGCCGCTAACTTTGGGGAGAGGGGCAAGCTGGCTCTGCCGCCAGCCCGTTCTTTTGCAATCCTCACTTGCATGGATGCGCGCCTTGATCCCGCCAAATATGCGGGTCTAGCCGAAGGAGATGCGCATGTGATCCGAAACGCGGGCGGACGCGCCAGCGATGATGCCATCCGTTCCCTCGTAATCAGTTACAAGCTGCTAGGGACCCGGGAGTTCTTTGTTATTCACCATACAGACTGCGGCATGGAGTTTTTCTCCAGCCAGATTATGCGAGGCCTGCTTGCCTCTAGTCTGGAGACCGCGCAGCTCACGGCGAATGGATTTCGGGACGTAGGCAAAGGCCCCGGCTCTCGTGCCGGTGAATACATCGAGTGGCTTACCATTCCGGATCAGCGACAGGCAGTAATTGACGATGTACAGCGCATTCGCGATCATCCGTTAGTACCCAGATCAATTCCCATCTACGGGTTTGTTTACGATGTCCGATCCGGCAAGCTGCTCGAAGTGGCGGACGCCACTGCCGTTGGCAAAGCAGCGTAGAGACTGGGAGATTGAAGGGGTCCACTCCGTCACGGGAGACGACCTTAACTAACGCTGAATCCGACGATGGCACGAAAGAATCAGTTCTAGGGCCGAAACCCTTTCTGCAGAGGTCAAGCTCATGTTGCTCAAGGCTGATCCGACTTTCTATCCTTCTCCCAAACTCGCGGGCCAGGCGCCTGCGGAAAAGCTGGCTTATGTAGCAGCCCTGAACGGAAATGGCGGACCTCAGCCAGACGCCCTGATCGTCGTCGATGTGGACAATCAGTCGAAGAAATATGGAAGCGTCGTTGGGCAGGTCCCAATGCCTAATTCTGGGGACGAATTGCACCATTTCGGGTGGAACGCGTGCAGTTCTGCCCTCTGCCCCTATGCTCCGCATCCCCACGTCGAGCGACGCTACCTGATCGTGCCGGGCCTGCGCTCTTCCCGCATTCACGTCATCGACACGAAGCCTGATCCCAAGAAACCGAAGATCGTAAAAGTGATCGAGCCACAAGTGGTGCACGATCGAACCGGATACAGCCGCCCGCATACTGTTCATTGCGGCCCGGACGGGATTTATCTGAGCGCTCTCGGCGCTCCAAGCGGAGACGGACCGGGCGGCATCTTCGCCCTTGATCACGACAGCTTCGAACCGCTCGGCCGTTGGGAAGTTGAACGTGGTCCACAGCATTTCGCCTACGACTTCGCCTGGCATTTGGGGTACGACATCGCGGTCACCAGCGAGTGGGGTACGCCGAACATGGTAGAAAACGGAGTCAACCCCGAACTGCTGCTGGCCGGAAAGTACGGACACAATCTCCACATTTGGGACCTCCGCAAGCGTCGCCACCTCCAATCTCTGGATTTAGGTTCCGAGCAGCAAATGGTGCTGGAGCTGCGTCCTGCACACGACCCGACCAAGGCTTATGGCTTCGTAGGAGTAGTCACATCACTGAAGGATCTATCCAGCTCCATCTGGTTGTGGCATCGCGCGAATGGCAACTCGAACGGGAAGTTCGAGGTCAAGAAGGTGATTGAGATTCCCGCCGAGGCCGCCGACCCTGCGCAGTTGCCTCCGCTGCTGCAAGGGTTCAAAGCGGTCCCGCCGTTGCTGACCGATATAAACCTCTCCGTCGATGATCGCCTCCTTTACGCGTCCTGCTGGGGGACGGGCGAGATGCGGCAATATGACGTCTCCGACCCACACCATCCCAAACTTGTTGGTTCCGTTCACATCGGCGGCATCGTTCGCCGTGCGGCTCATCCTGCCAGACCAGACCAGCCTTTGAATGGTGGTCCGCAAATGGTCGAACTTAGCCGCGATGGGAAACGCGTTTTCTTCACAAACTCGCTGTACGCGGCATGGGACAAACAGTTCTACCCCGATGGCATTCGTGGATGGATGGTGAAGTTGGACGTTGCGCCCGAGGGTGGAATTCAGTTTGATCCGAAGCTTTTCGTGGAGTTTGGGGAACTCCGTCCTCATCAAGTGAGACTGCAGGGTGGCGATGCTTCGTCAGATTTCTACTGCTATCCATGAACTCGCCATGGCCCTGGGCCGTGCTAGCCCTTCTAGGGGCTTACCACGGCCTGAACCCAGCCATGGGCTGGCTGTTCGCTCTAGCTCTGGGTCTGCAGGAGAAGCGCAGGTCAGCAGTGGCCGGGGCCTTGTTGCCGATCGCCTTGGGGCACGCGGCGTCGATAGCAGTCGCGATTCTCATCCTGGACTTCGCCCAACATCTTTTTCCCGTACACGTGCTGAAGTGGCCGATCGCGGCCTTCATCTTCACTCTCGGCTTCTACCGACTCTTTCGAGCAGGCCATCCGCGTGGAGCCGGCATGCGAGTTGGCGGACGTGATCTGTTCGTGTGGTCCTTTCTTATGGCGTCGGCGCACGGCGCTGGCTTAATGCTTTTGCCAGTCTTGATGTCCCGCCCCGCACTTGGAATGCATCACGCCATGAATGGATCTGCAAGTGAAACTCTGCCGGTCAGCATCGCCGTTATTTTGCTGGCGACCTTGCTGCATACAGTCGTGATGCTGATTGTGGCGGGGATTCTCGCGATTCTGTTCTTTGAATCCTACGAGAAGATCGGGCTCAAGCTCTTACGGCACGCCTGGTTCAACTTCGATCTTATATGGGCAATCGCCTTGCTGGTTGCCTCAGTAGCCGTGCTGTTTTCCTAGCGCTGATGAGGCCGAGCCCAGGGAAGCATACCAATCCGCAACGCAACCCAAATTGGGCCTGACCCCGTTGCCATGAGTTCGTTGGGTTCCCTTGCGAGATAGAAAGTAATCGAAACAGTAGGCCGTTGAAATCGCAATCAAACATCGAGATTATGCACTTGACACAAGGTTAGCATATCTGCTATGCTTTCTTTCGTGATCGAGTCTTGCTACTTCCGCCCTGCTTTTTCAGGTGCCTCTGTATCGCCTTCACAATCTTCGGGTGGAAGATATGTTTCAACGCTTCCTCGTCCGTCATCTCCATCGGGTGCTTTTTCTTCCTTGGCATGGGTGATCCTATGAAAGAAGCTATTGACCTCTGCGAACTGGTTGAACTCTACGGCAACGATCAGCACTGCCGCAACTATCTTGAACACCTGCGCTGGCCGCAAGGAATACGCTGTCCCAAGTGCGGCGGTGAGCGCATCTCGTCAATCTTGAAACGGGATCAGTACAACTGTGATTCCGAGTCATGCGGCTATCAGTTCTCCGTTACTGCTGGCACGATCTTCCACGATACGCACCTCGCTCTTACTAAGTGGTTCCTCGCTGTGTTCCTGCTCTGCCAATCGCGCAAAGGCATGAGCGCAAATCAACTCAAGCGGATGTTGCGAGTCAATTATCGGACGGCGTGGTATCTCTGCCACAGAATCCGCTTTGCTATGAACGAGACGAGCCCTGAAAAACTTGGCGGGATCGTGGAAATGGACGAAACCTACATCGGCGGGAAAAAACACGGCGTTAGTTATCGGGCTCGTCGTACCAGCAAGGCCATCGTGATCGGCATTCGGGAACGTGGCGGCGATCTCCGCTTCTTTCATGCTGCAGATGCCAAGTCTGGAACGCTTGCGAAATATGTGCGGGAGAATATTGGGCCTGACGTAGACGTACTGGTCACGGACGAACTTCCTGCTTATAAGGGTGTCGCCAAAGAAGCTGGCATCCCGCATGAAACAGTTTGCCACGGAGCAAGGGAGTACGCGCGTGGCGACATCTACACAAATACTGTGGAGTCCGCATTCTCCCTGCTCAAGCGCGGGATTATCGGTACATGGCATAAAGTCTCCGCAAAGCATCTGCAAGCCTACCTCGATGAAATGACGTGGCGCTTCGACAACCGGAAGAATCCGTTCCTGTTCCGCGATACCATGTTGAAGCTCATTCACTCGGACAACCTCGAATATAAAGAACTCACAAAAGCCGCCTAGTGCGACGCATCCAACAAATCAACAATGTATTGCGAAGGGACAGCCTCTCCATTGGCCTCATGCAGCATGCCGACAACTGTTTTCGCGTTGTTGATAATCGGAGCGCCACAATCGGTACTCTGTGAATCTGAAAAAGATGTGAATACGCGGTAGCTTTTCTTCTTTGCCGTTTCGTCAACACCCATTCTGGAAATATGACCGAATTTGTAGTACGCTACAGGTAATCCATCCTGCCTGGTGAATCCAATCTTTACAATTTCATCTCCAGCGTTCGCAAGGTCTCCAGCAATAGCCGGAATCCAGTATTGTTCCTGACTAGTTTCTGGCTTCCCAACTGGATTACCCTTGTCATCAAGCTGTTGGGCAAATGCAAATGCGTGCATCGATCTCTCAAATGGACTCCCGATGACATGCATAATCGCAATATCGGCCTCTTGGTCTGCTGCAATGGGAACCAAGTCTGTCGTGACCGTTCCAGCTACAACGGTGAGTATTCTCCCCAACAATGGTGGCTGAGGCACCTCTGCACTGAATCCATATTCAGAGCGAACCAAATGCAAGCAAGTTGCGATATAGCCTCGCTTGTTGACCCAAAATCCAGTAGCTATAGGATCTGATACGCCTCCAACGCGACGAACGATTTGCACAGCCGTACCGGAGGCAAATGCAGCTAGTTCAGTTCCCGATGGTGGAGCGCAGTTTACAGTAGCTATATTCTTGTTGCCTGCTATTGCTATTCCGCAAGGAGCAACCTTCTGAGTGATATTTCCTGTATTTTGGAAGTTGTCACTTCCATTGATGGATGGGGCGGTTTTCTTGCCTTGATCTTCTTGCTTAGTTAGGTTTTTCAGGACTCGTGTCTGATTCTGTGCTGGCGCCGGAGATGTCTGCTGGCTGGCCGTGACCGTCTGCGCCTGCTGAGGTGTCACGGCCTGCATTTTTGGGTTTTGATGTTCTGCCTTATATTCTGGAGAATTTTTATAACGCATATCCACAATCCATGCTAAGGCCCCAAATCCCAATGTGGCAAGCACTCCTGCTGATAATCCGATGAGTAGCACAAACTGCCAAGTTGATTTAATTCCTAAAGCTCTGTGGAGAGCATCCACGTATTCGAGCATGACAGACCTCCGCGATTCGCATTTCATACTCTATACCTTTTTCCTGTATGAAATGCACAATCCCGTCAAACATAATTATTGGCAACTAATCGTAACAACGCTAATCTCTCTCCCGCCGCAATCTGCAGCCTCTGGCTACGAAGTTTTCCCCGGATCGACTTCAACCGTTCGGCGGCAAAGGAGGTTGGCAATGAAATCGCTTTGCAAGCTGTGTTTGGCTTTGCTCACACTGACTTCGATCTCGCTCGCCCAAGCCGGGGCCACCTACTATGTATCCCAGAGCGGAAGTGACTCGAACTCTGGCAGCGCCAGCGCCCCCTGGCTCACCATCCAGCACGCGGCTAGCACAGTAACGGCCGGCGCTACCGTCTACGTGGAGACGGGTACCTACAAGGAGAGTGTGACGTTCGCTAACTCGGGAACGTCCTCAGAACCCATTGTCTTCAACGGGCAAGGTGTAGCCATTCTCGACGGCACCGGCGTCTCCTGCTGCACCACCCCCAGATTCGAGAGCAGCAACAACTTTCTCTGCTGTAATACACAGGGACTGTTCAACATCGGATCGTCGTCCGGCGTGAGTTACCTGACGATTGAGGACTTCACCATCCAGAACTACAAGGCTTCGAGCAAAAACGACTGTTCCCGCAGGAATTCTTATTGCCGGCAGCGGAACCGGGATCAACATACTGAACAACATGGTCAATTTACTTCCTGTTTTTTCAGATCGTGGTAGAACTGCTCCACTTCTTGGCGAGACCCGAGTCTGCGCTCTTGCCATTCGCCAGTCTCTGGATCGACAAACGCAATTTGTTGGAAGCCCAGGTGATCGTCACAACCTGTAATCGGCATGTTCGGCTGGACTATAGCTCGGTTGGGGCTAATGCACGGGTGGGAACCTATTCCGAAGACGAGCGTCAACCGGTAGTGACGCAGAATCTTTTGAACGGTCACGCGATGATGATGGAATGGCAGCCGCGATGAAGCGGCGCGCAAACACACCGCCTAAATCAGAAAGACCTCAAATCAGCCACCATCCAGGCAGCCCCTGTAACAAGGAAAGTCAGGGCGCACTCGGACCAGTTGAAATGCGCTTTTGGGTGAGCGATCAGGTGCGGAACCCAAACCAGCACGCCAAACAGTGCCAGCATGAGCGTCATGAGGCGTGTCGCCAGCCGTGCTTGGCGATTGATGAGAATGGCAATCGCCGCGAGTGCAAACGCGATCGTCGTGAGTATCGCCCAAAACATCTGGTTGGGCGGAATCCACTTTGGAACCAGGTGAGCTGTCTCGCGAAGTAAGAGTGCCTGGCCCAACGTAAAGGAAATCGCACAGACTCCGAGTCCAAGGCGCGCCAGTCGGCCGAACACTACCGCCCTGGCTGCATCCGCCTCAGTCGCGGCGTACAGGGCAATCGCGCCACAGAGTAAGGAAAAGAACAGGAAGAAGCTCCCTCCGTAGCGGTCATAGATGTTCGATGCGGCAATGATGTCAGGGATGCAGGCCAGCGAGAAACACAAATAGACGACGCAAAGTACGACCGAAGCCAAGCGCCCAGTACGCGGGTACTGCATCCCGATCCCACCGGCAATTTGAGCGGTCATCAGACACGCGCCAATGAAGGTGCCGAAAGGCAGGCTCCAGATATGCTGCAAGTTTTGCCAGGTGTCAGGGTCGTGCCACATCAGTGCGATGACGCCGAACAGCACCGCCGATGCGCCAAAGACGATCCGTCCGTAGAACGCCGTTTTCATACAGAAAAGGTACCAGATATCTCGGGTGCAAACAGCGGATTTGGTGCCGTGAACGACAGAATTGGGATAGGGTCGCCCGGCTGGATAGTGTCCTAAGTTGGCTTGCATCTTAGTTGAGACTGGCGAGAGAATTGCTTTCATGTTGATGATAGTGATTGCGCTCTTGATCTTGGTTGTCGTATGGCAGGGAAGCGTTTATTGGTATCGGGAGCTGAGGAATAAGAAGAGCAACACGCATTACAAGCCATAATAGAAAAGCTCTGGTGCCAGCCAGAGCGTAGAAACTCGCGTTGTAAGCGCGTCGCGTCTGGGGAGCATTATGCCACAGGCGCGCACTCACATTACAGATACTTCCTCGATTCTCACCACCCAACCATCTTCCTCTCGTAGAGCATCCACGGCACGATCTGTAACGTCGAAAACCATATCAGATAGGTCGAACACGTTCCCGCTGCGGGTTGCGTCATCGGTAAAACCAACCGCATTATCCGATGGCGTGACAGAGATGATTCGGCCCGTCCAACTGTCCAGAGTCCCATCCTTCGTGCGAACGATAAAGTTTAAAACGGTCCTAGAGTTTTTCCATCTCTCGAATTTTCGGAACGCTACGGCAGACGAGGCCATTTTCCTTCACATCCTGTACAGCCAACTAGCTACGCAAGCAGAGTTGTTAGCGGCCATACTTCCGTGGCCAACCCAGCGGCCATTGCGGGCGTTATTCGCAGCGATGAATGAACCCGACAGAAATTATAGTGCGCGAAGTGCAAAGCGACAGCGGCCTTCAGGTTCCCCAGCTTCTTCGAGAAAGCGTTCGTCAAGCGAGTGAAACGCCGCATCGCCATCCGCATCGTGAGGTTCTGTCGCTCGATGCAGGACGTGCTCACAAACATCGGATCGGGATTCCCCGTGACCACTTTGGATACGGCCTCCACGAAGCGTGATGGCGAGTAGCCCTCTCGCACTGCTGGAAGGCTCCCGTAGATTTTCACCAACTGTGCGTAATCCACGGAGTCTCTGAAGGTCGCATTGATGGCCGGAACATACGGCCCCCATCCGTCCGTTGTGATCTGCGGGCACCATCCCCAAGGAGTCCGGTTGTAAACGTCGCGGATAAACAGGTGCGTGTTAACCTGGCTGCGCTTTCCGACCAGCCACGAAAAAACCAGCTTCGTATCTGCGTCCATTGCCACGAACACATACTGTTCGCCTACTTCGTCAGATTCCTCGATGGCAACTCGTTTCTCTTTCTTCCCGACGTAGCAATAGATTTCGTCGCACTGGATTCTGTTGGCCGATACACAGTTGAGTTTGTGCTTAAGCAGTGTTTGGCAGTGCTCCCCGACAGCGACCAGCAAACGGCAGATCGTGTCCCGATGCACGCCTGTCATCCGTTCGGTGGAGCGGACAGATGAGCCTTCCAGTAATGCAGTGATGACGGCGATTTTCTTTTCCATTTTCAGCGCGTTCATATCGCATCTCCATTCGTTGAAGTCAGTGCCGATTGGAGAGGGGCATTGCGCCCCTTGAAAATGGCGGCGGACGGGCGTATAAACAGCATTGGAGCTGGCTTCCTCGCAAGGGTTGCTACGCTTTCCGGGCCTATCGCTGTTAGCGCAGTGGTAGGCCCAACTGCTTTCTATCGCTTCAAACTTACAAACCTGTCTCGGTTCCGCGTCTTCGTGTCAAACTTGTCGCGGTGTGTAGCAATCGAGGATTCGATTGCTTGCCGAGTTACCTTCTTGCCGAGTTGTTCAAGTACGTGCTGAAGCTCAACGATTTGCATCTCTGACTCTTGCTCAAGAATTGCCGTCATTGCCTCCCACAGCGTCAGGTCAGAAATGGAGACAACGAAGGCGCTAAAGTCATCCTTAGCCTCGCGCTCGTTAATGTAAACGTCCCCTTGTTCGAGCAGAGAGACAGCCCGCCGAATGCGGGCTTCCTTCGCCTTTGCCTGATCCTCAAGGTCGCGGAAACGAATAACCTGCGGCCTCAGTTTTGCCTGTTCGGCATGAATGGCCTTCAAATGCTTCAAGTCTTCCGTTGCTTGCTGGGCCAGAGCCTTTGCGACATCCTTCGCTGTTATCACACGGTCATTATGCAAGGATTAGGCAAGAGATGTCAAGCACATTCTTGTGTCATTCTTGTACATTTCGCTCTGCATAACCATCGCTCCTTCTGTGGAAATTCAAATTAGGACACTACCGCCCGGCTGGGTAGCCGCTCTGTGTCCGCTTTTATAGTGTAGAATCGGCGCTGCCTCGGTTCGGGCACGGAGAATTGACGAGGGGACCACTGGGGATGTCGGGTCTGGTCGGTCGCATACTTGCACACTACCGGATCAACACCGCAATTGGCGCAGGCGGCATGGGAGAGGTGTATCGTGCGACCGACACCAAGCTCGGGCGCGACGTAGCCCTCAAGGTTCTGCCGCCCGATATGGCCAGCGACCCTGATCGGCTCGCGCGCTTCCAACGTGAGGCTCGCGCTATCGCCGCGCTCAATCATCCCAATGTAGTGACGGTCTACTCGGTCGAGGAAGCCGATGACGTCCACTTCATCACCATGGAATTGATCGAGGGGCAACCGCTCGATCGCTTGATCTCCACCGATGGACTCCCGGTCGATCGAATTGTCGAAATCGCTGGTGCGCTGGCCGAAGCGCTGGCTGCGGCACATGAAAAAGGCATCCTGCATCGCGATCTGAAGCCTGCCAATGTGATGGTGACGAACGAAGGCCGCGTGAAGGTGCTCGATTTCGGTCTGGCGAAAGATGTCGGCAGCGAAAGGTCCAACGACGCCACACTGACCTCGGCCGGGCACACACAAGCTGGCGTGGTGATGGGGACTCCGGCCTACATGTCTCCCGAACAGGTTTCCGGCCGAACGCTCGACCACCGCACCGATATTTTTTCGCTGGGAGTAATGCTCTACGAGATGGCCACCGGCCACCGCCCGTTCGGGGGAACTTCGTCGGCGGAGTTGATCTCATCGATCCTGCGCGACAGTCCACCCTCCGTCACGGACGTCCGCCCGGGGCTGCCTGCGGACATCGCTCGTGTCATCCGACGCTGCCTGGAAAAAGAACCGCGCCACCGCGTCCAGACCGCGCGCGATGTCAGCAACGAGTTCCGCGACCTGGCGCGAACCACCACGCGCCCCACGCCGCTCTCGGCGTCGGCCGCGCGTGCCGCCGTCGCCTCCGATTCGGGCACGGCACGCGTCGACGAAGGCTTCTGGGTGGCGGTATTGCCCTTCAAGTACAGCGGCGCCAACGCTGATCTAATGGCGCTGGCCGAAGGATTGCCGGAAGAGATCATCACCGGGCTTTCACGGTTTTCCTACCTCAGGGTCATTGCCCGCAGTTCCACCGCACGCTATGCCGGTCAGTCCGTGGATATCCGCAGCGCGGGCAAGGAGTTGAATGCACGTTATGTCATGGAGGGGACGCTTCGTCAGGCTGGCAGCAGGTTGCGGCTTGC
>DASPSE010000425.1:0-2591 GCA_035624085.1 Terriglobales bacterium | reverse complement strand
TTCCAGCGCCGCCATCAGCGTCTCGGGCACATAGCGACCTCCGTACACGCCGAAGCGGCCCTTTGCAGGGATTGGCCGCGATTTGCTACGCAAAATTGTTGCCGTTGCCATCACTGGTTTTCCCGGTCTCTATTCCGTACGACGCTGATGAATTCTCGCACTTTCTCGGGATCTTTCCTGCCTGGACCCGCCTCGACACCAGAAGACACGTCCACACCCCAGGGTTGAAGGAGAGCCATGGCAGTAGCGACGTTCGAGGCCGTCAAGCCACCAGCGACGATGGTTGGGCGAATGAGATTCATAGCTGGCATTGCCCCCACCTTTATCCAATCGAATCGCCGGCCACTCCCTCCGAATTGTCCACCCGAGATGCAGTCGACAAGCAGCGCATACAGGATATCCTTGAAGCCTGCTGGGATGCCCCAAAAAACACCCCGCGGGTCGGCAAACTGATCCCCGGGCACCACGAAAATGATCTTTGGCGGGCTTCTGTGCGCAGGTGGGTTCAGCGCGGAATAATAACTCAACGTCTCCACGCATTCCTTCTGGTAAACCTGAACTGCGGTTAGGCCAGTACGCTCCACAATCTTAGCGATCTGTCCGGCGGGCTGGTCAACGAATACGCCGACCTTTTCGACTCCGTCTGGTAAATTCGCAATAATCCGCTGTACGTCTTCTGGAGCGACGCAGCGCGGACTCTTCTCGTAAAACACGAACCCCAGCGCGTCCGCGCCAGCTCCGACCGCCGTCAACGCGTCTTGCAGATTCGTGATTCCGCAGATTTTCACCCAAGTCATGAAACCAGTTCTCAATTCTCAGTGGTCAGTTCTCAGTGAAGAAGCCGCAAATCGTTCGGATTCTTCGATGAGTGCTCGCAATGCATCGGCGGGCAATTTTGCCGCCATCAATGATTCCCCAATCAAGAATGCCTGGTAACCAGCCGCGCGCAGGCGCGCGATGTCGGCTCCGCTTTGAATGCCGCTTTCAGCGACCCGCAGTACGCTTTTTGGAATCGAATCCGCCAGGCGAAATGCGGTCCCAAGATCGACCTGGAACGTCCGCAAGTCGCGGTTATTTACACCGATCAGATTGCAGCCGGCGTCAACAGCGCGCTGCAGTTCCTCCAAATCGTGCACCTCGCACAATACGTCTAAGCCGCACTCACTGGCCCGCTGGGACAAAGCTCTTAGTTCTGTCTGCGCTAGCGCCGCGACGATTAGCAGAATCGCGTCTGCTCGATTTGCTCGGGCCTCCAAGATCTGAATTTCGTCCAGGATGAAATCCTTGCGCAGGCAAGGCAGGCTCGTGCTCGTGGAAGCAACCCGCAGGTTGTCTAGCGATCCCTCAAAGAACTCCCCATCCGTGAGCACCGAGAGCGCAGCAGCGCCTGCACGTTCGAGGTCCACCGCAAGACGGGCGGAATCAAAATCGGCGCGAATCAAACCGCGAGAGGGCGAGGCCTTCTTCAGTTCCGCGATAATCGCCGGGCCACCTTGACTTCTTGCTTCCACAACACGCCGAAAGCCTCTTGGAACGTGCTTCTCCGCCGCAAGCTCGAGCCCCCTCAAGTCCACCGTCGACCTGGTCTCCGCAACTTTCCGCCGAGTCGCGGTTATGATCTGGTCGAGGCTAAGCACCATAGCAATCTAGAGATTATAAGTGAGGCATCTTTTCAACTGCGTTTTAGCCCCTTATCGGTCTGCCTTCTGGCTTGGCGCTCTCGGGTATCTCTGCTTAGTGATCTTGCGCAGGATGTCGATGGAGAACTCGCTTGCCCAGTTGTAGACGCTGCCAAGTCCCGCTTGACCCAGAGTCGCGTAGGCGCCCTCTTTCCAGACGTTGCGCTGGCCAGGAAGCCACGCAGTTTCGATCATTCCTGCGGCGAATGATCCGGCATACAGAGGTATTGCAGGGCGCAACTGGTGTTCCGTGCGGTTGTAGGTCACAAAATTTCGCACGATGGCGTGCCGGGTGCGGGGCCAAAAACCACCACAACGGCATAAATCATAGCGGGACTCATATCCGAGAGCTGCATTTCCCACCGAATGAAAACCGTTCGCGATGACAAACACACCGTAGCGAGAGCCGAAACGCGGGCCATAGCCAGCCATTCCGCCGCCCCACTGAGAAGGGACGCCTCGTGCTTGGTCGATGCCAGCCGCAAACATTCTCAACAGATAGGCGTTGGCAGTTAGAAAAGTCTGACGGAAATAAACGTCTGCGCGCTGCTCATTTGTAAGGGGGATCAACGGGGCGCTGCTGGGGATGTATGGCCCGATCAGCCACTCAGCCGGGAGATTGCGAACGTCTTGCAGGGCGGCTTTCAGCGTACTGGGTTGATTCTTTTTAGCTTGGGGCTCGGATGGGCTGTTCTCCTGGCCGAAGCAAGGCGCAGCAACCGCGAAAAACATCATCAGCACGCAACAAGGCGCTTTCACAGGATTAGCCAAGTTACCACACTACAGACGTAGCGACAGCAGCGAAAGGTTCTATTGAGCATTGGTGCCGAAGAAGGGACTCGAACCCCCACACCCTTGCGGGTACATGGACCTGAACCATGCGCGTCTGCCAATTCCGCCACTTCGGCAAAA
>DASPSE010000414.1:0-2818 GCA_035624085.1 Terriglobales bacterium | reverse complement strand
GCCATGTCCGGTGGAGTTGATTCCTCCACCGTGGCGGCCATGCTGCGCGCCGAGGGGCATCAGGTTATCGGTTTGACCATGCAGCTATGGAACCAGCGTCGGCTAGCGAGCCATCCCGGCATGCCCGAGGCGGTGCAAGGCCGCTGTTGCTCTCTCGACGATGTTTACGATGCGCGACGGGTTGCGGAGACGCTCGGCATTCCTTATTACGTGGTGAACCACGAGGAACGTTTTGAGCGCGACGTGGTGCGGCCCTTTGTGGAAGAGTATCTTTCCGGACGGACGCCCATTCCGTGCAGCCTCTGCAACAATCATCTGAAGTTCGATCAGCTTTTGATCGTGGCCCAGCAGATTGGCGCAGACGCGCTGGCAACCGGCCACTATGCCCGGGTGGAGTTCGATGAGCAGCATGGCCGCTGGCTGCTGAAGCGCGCTGCTGATCTCGCGAAGGATCAAACCTACTTCCTCTTCGGCCTGACGCAGGAGCAGCTCAGCCGGACATTGTTTCCGTTGGGCGAAATGAGCAAGCCTCAGGTGCGCGAACTCGCCCGGAAGCACGGTTTGGCGCTGGCCGAGAAGCCGGACTCGCAGGAAATCTGCTTCGTTCCCGGGGGTGATTACAAGAATTTCCTGGATGCGTATTTAGCGGAGCAGGGAGAAAGCTTGCCCGATACAGCTGGTGAACTGGTTACCAGCAGCGGGGAAGTGATCGGCGAGCACAACGGCATTCACCATTTCACGGTCGGACAGCGCAAGGGCTTGGGTGTGGCTACCGGATCGCCGCTTTATGTAATCCAAATTAAGGGCGACGCGCGGCAGGTTGTGGTTGGAAACCAGGAGGAGCTTTATTCCCGAACTCTTCGCGCCCGGCACGTAAATCTCATCTCCGTGGATGAGCTGCGTGAGCCGATGCGCGTAACGGTCAAGATTCGCCACAAGCATGCGGGCGCTGCCGCCATGATCGAGAAGTCGGGCGCTGATGAAGTGCTTGTCACGTTTGATGAGCCGCAGCGCGCGATCACACCCGGCCAAGCTGCGGTGTTTTATGACGGAGATATTGTGGTTGGCGGTGGGTGGATCGGCTGAATAGGTCTTGGGTGCTGAAAGCTCTTAACCGCAAAGAACGCAAAGGACCGCAAAGAGCGCAAAGGACCGCAAAGAGCGCCAAGAGCCTTGACCCGGCAAACGGCTGATTAGGACGGGCACCTGACATTAGCCCACTGCGTTCATGGGCGAGGCAGGGAAATCTGCTGGCGAGGAAACCTTTTGCCCGTCGCTGGCTTCCTGTATAGCAGGAAGGGAAACGAAAAACTATGAAAGGTCTCTCGGTTGTAATCGTTGTGGCTGTGCTGGCAGGAATGCTGGCCGCGCAGACTATGGAGCCGCAATCTAAAGAATCCGCACAGCAAAGCGACGCAAGCCAGTCCATGGCGAGCAACGAACGCTTTGCGCCAGGCGTCACGTTTCGCGCCGAGCTGGAGAAACCCATCGACGCAAAGAAAGCCAACCCGGGCGATCCCGTATTGGCGAAAACAATGGACGAGCTCAAGTCAGGCGGGCAAGTCATAGCCCCGCGCGGAGCGAGGATAGTCGGCCATGTGGTTGCGGCCGCTCCTCACGAGAAGGATTCTGCATCGCATCTGGAAATTGCGTTCGACAAATTGGAGGTTGGTAACGGTTCCGAGATACCGATGAAGGCCGCTATCCAGGCATTGGCTAGGCCAGTCAACTATGCTCCGGTGGGACTGGATAATATGGGCCAGCCGACGGCCGGAAGCACCCCGATGGCTCCAGGCGGCCGCAGTGGGGGAATGGTCCCAGCGGGGACGGGACAGCCTGCCGGAGCTCCGAATCCTGGCAACATGGGAAATGCTGGCGGAATGCCGAGCCAGAGCTCTCCGAGCGGCGGGATTTCACCCAATGCTGAGGGAGTCACAGGTATGTCAGGGGTATCGTTGACTGCCGGGCCCACCCAGGATTCTGTGCTCATTTCGGAGAAACACAACGTGAAACTGGAAAGCGGCACGCAAATGGTTCTGCGTGTGCAATGAGCAGGGCATCAGTAGCAGACGCTAAATAAACATCTCATCCTGGGCTACAGGTGAACCGTCGCGCCGACGGCGCTTGCCTCCGAAGAAAAATTCCAACCCCGTCATTACGCCCTGAACCAATCCAGAGACCTGGCGCACTGGGGAGACAACCGTCTGATGCACGAGATCGGTGGTTTGCTCCACTCGGTCCAACGTGCGGCCAACCAGTTCGTCGGCGCGGATGACCTGCAGCCGGGCGCGATCGACTACGTCGTTAACCGTAGCATCGAGCCGCTCTAGCTGGGTGCGGAGGATGGTACTGGAATCGCTGAGATTGGTGACCAGAGTTTCCAGCTTGGGCCGGGCTTCGGCGAGCATGGATTGTGCCAACTCCGCCGTGGGCAGGACCTTGGTACGCACTTCGCTGGCCAGCGCTTCCATCCGCGCGCTGCTTTGCCGGACTGCCAGGTACATGGCCACCAGTATCCCAGCTTGTATGACCACAGCAGCAGCAGTGATGGCGATGAAAATTGTCAAATTGTCCATAGCGTCCTCCGCATGTTCACAGACAAAGCGGAGAATACAATTTACTGATTCTGTGGGCCGCTCTCGGGCCTGGTGGCTTCCTGGTATGCCTGCTTGCCAGCTTCGTATGCGGAGCGGAACTGTTCCTTCTGCTGGTTGAGCACGTCGCGGCCACGATCGGCCCAGCCCGTAGCCTGATCACGCGCCTGGCGGGCCCGGTCACGCACGAAATCACGCCCCTCTTCCGCCTTTGAGCGCAAGGC
>DASPSE010000134.1:0-2549 GCA_035624085.1 Terriglobales bacterium | reverse complement strand
GGACTGGCCAAGCGGAGCTTCATCAGCGGGATCAGGCTCTGACCGCCAGCCAGCGGCCTGGCTTCCTCGCCAAGCTGCGACAGCATGGTCGCTGCCTCCGTCAGGGAACCAGCGCGGTGATAGTGGAAGGCTCGAGGATACATTCTTGGCCGATCGTGCGACCGAGATAACGGCTTTTGCCAGGCGAATAAGCTTAGCAAAGGTGCCGAAGCTGAGACTACTCTCGTGGACAGCAATGAATAGAGAGGCGGACCTCAGCTCTTGGGCACGCCGATCTTCCGGTAATTTCCGCGAAAATACAGCAGCGGATTTCCTTCCCGCACCACCACATCTTCCACTTCCGCGATAAATATGGTGTGGTCGCCGGCATCCTGGGCAGTGTGCAGACGGCACTCCAGATACGCCAATGCGCCATGCAACACAGGCGTGCCGTGAGTCGTCCGCTCGAAGCGGGCTCCGGCTTCTTGCTCGGCGTGTTCATGCGTCAGCGTAGGGCGGGCGTAGTACTCGGAGATGGCTCTTTGGTCCTCAGCCAGCACGTTCACCCCAAAACGCTTCTTGGCGTGAAGATGAGCGTGCGTTCGCGCCCGGTGATCTACGCAGACCAGCACCAGCAGCGGATCCAGTGACACCGAAGTGAATGCGTTGGCGGTCATCCCATGCACCTCGCCTTCATGATCCACGGTGATAACCGTTACGCCGGTTGCGAAGCTGCCCATCGCTCTGCGGAAGTCTGCCTGGCTGATGCTCATAGATGCAGCTTTGGAAGGAACGCCTGCAGACGGGCCATAAAGCCGGCCGCAGCGATGAATTGTAATCCATTACAATCAATTGAGGCTTGGGCTCGAGGATGGCATCAATCGCGGAGCGACGTTCAGAAGGAGCACGCTTGCTGGATTGGGAACCGGGCATGCCTCTTTCCCGCGAACAAGCGTGCCGGTTGATCTCTTGTTCAGACGACGAACTTCCTGGGCTTCTTTGTGCCGCAGTCGAAGCCAAGCAGCGCTTCAAGCCGGGTGTCATCACCTACTCGCGCAAAGTTTTTCTTCCACTCACGAATCTCTGCCGTGATTACTGCGGATACTGCACGTTTCGCCGTGACCCTGGCCAGCCCGGCGCGCACACGATGACGCCGGAGGAAGTGTTACAAGTCGCGCAGGCGGGAGAAAAGATGGGTTGCACTGAAGCTCTCTTCAGTCTTGGCGACAAGCCCGAGCTTGCCTTTCCCGAGATGCGCGCCACCCTGCAGCATCTGGGCTATAAATCAACTTTGCATTACCTCGCGGCCATGTGCGAACTCGTGCTGCGCGAAACCTCGCTGCTGCCTCATCCCAATCCCGGGCTGCTGAGCGCGGAGTGGATCGCGCGCTTAGCGGCGGTCTCGCCCAGCATGGGCCTGATGCTCGAAACTACCAGCGATCGTCTGCTGGGTCGGGGAGCGGCGCACGACAATGCTCCCGACAAAGTTCCTGCCAAGCGTCTGCACACCATTGAAGAAGCGGGTAAGCAGCAAGTTCCCTTTACCACTGGTCTGCTAATCGGAATCGGCGAAAACCCGCAGGAACGCGTTGATGCATTGTTGGCAATTCGCGAATTGCACCGGCGCTACGGACACATCCAGGAAGTCATCATTCAGAACTTTCGCGTGAAGCCCCATATCCCTATGAGGAACTGGCCCGAGCCCAGTCGGGGAGAAATGCTCCGTACTATTGCTGTCGCGCGATTGCTCATGCCAGGGGTTAACATTCAGGCACCTCCCAACCTGTCTTCGCCTTACTATGAACAGTTGCTGGATGCAGGCATCAACGACTGGGGTGGAATCTCGCCGCTTACTCCGGATTACATCAATCCGGAGAAGCCGTGGCCACATCTGGAAGAACTGAAAATGCGCACGGAATCCAGGGGATACACTTTGCGTCAGCGTCTTCCGGTTTATCCTGAGTTTCTGCCCGCGATCGTCAATCGTCGCTCAAGCTTGCTTTCCGAAAGAATCCGTTCCGTGGCTGACGATCAGGGTTACGCGCGGAGGGCCACATGATCGTGCTGCTCACCGGCGGCACCGGTGGCGCGAAATTCGTCGAAGGCCTGCGGCAAGTCGCTTCCGCCGAGGAAATGACCTTCATCGTGAATACGGGAGACGACCTGGAGTGGTGGGGTCTGTATGTTTCTCCCGACCTCGATTCCATTACCTACGCCATGGCCGGCCTGCTGAGCCGGGAGCGCGGTTGGGGCGTGAAGGGCGACACTTTTTATTGCCTGCAGGCGATGGGCGAACTTACTGAGCCGATCTGGTTCCACGTCGGCGACCGCGATCTTGCAGTTCACCTGGTTCGTTCCAGACTATTGGCTCAGGGCAAGACTCTTACAGAAGTTACAACCGAGATTTGCAGCAAGCTGGGCGTGCAGGCTCGCATATTGCCCATGAGCAATTCGCGGGTGGAAACCAGGGTGATGACGCCGGCCGGCGAACTCAGCTTTCAGGAATATTTCGTGCAGCGCTGGTATCAGGATCCGGTGAATTCCGTGCGATTCGCGGGCGCGTCGGAGGC
>DASPSE010000401.1:0-2134 GCA_035624085.1 Terriglobales bacterium | reverse complement strand
CAGAGACACAGAGAAATCCCCGTTAGTTTCTGTGCGACTCCGTGGTGAAATCTCTATCTCGCCGTTTCCTGGGTGGCCAGTGTTACGGGCTTGTGGCCGTAAGCTTCTTCCCAGGAGATCACGCGGTTGCGCAAGACTCCGATTTGCTCAATCTCGCATTCCATGACGTCGCCGGGTCTCAAGTACCACGCCTTTGGATCGCCGCTGAATGCGGCGACTCCGGATACGGTGCCGGTCGAAACCAGGTCGCCCGCGCTGTAACCCATGGGCGAATAGTGCGAGAGAATCTCAGGAATTTTCACGGACATTTTGCTGGAATGCGAACGCTGGCGCGGTTCTCCGTTGACGCGCAACTCCATGGCGAGATTATGTGGATGGCGGATCTCGTCGGCAGTGACAATCCACGGTCCCAGCGGACAAAATGTATCGATACCCTTGCAAAAACTGAACACGCCGGATTTCATTTCGCGGCGCTGAATGTCGCGGGCGGTGATGTCATTGAAAATTACATATCCGCCGATATAGTCGTGGGCTTCATCCGGCGAAAAATGTTTACCCGTTTTTTTCAGCACAACGGCGAGTTCCAGCTCATAGTCGAGTTCCTGTGTAAGATGCTCGGGATAAATCACAGGCTCTTCGTGGCCAATGATGGCGTCCACGTTCTGAAAGAACACGATCCAGGGAAGAACCGGATGCGAGAACCCTGCTTTCGTGGCTTCTTCATGATGCTCACGAAAGTTGCCCGCCGTGTGAAAGAATTTCTTGGGGATGATCGGTGCCTTGAGCCTTGCCTCGTCCTGCGTGTAGAAAATAACTTCGCCGTTTGGCCCGGCGGCATCGCTGTATTGCTGGGCGTGCATGAATGCTTTGTGAGCCGCTTCAAGGCTCGTGTCTCCGCCCTCGAACAGAGCGCGCATGTTGGACGGAACGAGCGCGTCGGCGAGGCGATAGAACGCGCTTTCATTCTCCACATCGCGCAGATACAGAGCGCACGCAGAATTGAGATCAACAATCCGGCCATCACCGGTCACGGCGCCAATCCGGGAGCGCCGCGCGGAGTCTTCAAAGGTAACGAGTCGCATGAGTAGCAATAGAAGTGTAGTGATTGGCAGGAAGCGTTGTCTATAAGCCCGTGCCGTAATCTGAATCTGACGATGCCAGCTCTACTCCAACACACTGTCGTCGAGCTTCTTTCTCCCCCAATCGGCGGCGGCTTGCACAAACGCCAGCACCAGTGGGTGCGGCTTGCCGGGCTTGGACGAAAGCTGCGGCTGAAAAAGGGTAGCGACGTAGAAGCGGTGAGCGGGCGACTCGATGGCGCGAATCTCCCCCTTCGGGCCCCGTGCCACGACCGGGAATCCTGCCTCAATAGCCGCCCATTCGTATTCGCGATTGACCTCGAAGTTGCAAAAGAATTCTTCCGTGACCGTGTCCTGGTGGTAGAAGGACTGCAAATAGGATCCGGGTCGTAGACGGATCTCCGGAATTGGTCCAGATAACTTGGGTGCGCCCTTGTCACCGTCCGGCACAGCACACGCCACGGGCGTGATAATGATATTTTTTGAGCCGGAATTGTTCTCGGCGGAATCGGCGTCTTTGATCCCTAAAACATTACGAGCGCATTCGATCAAGGCGTACTGAAAACCGGCGCAAGTCCCGAGAAAAGGCCAGTCGCGCCGCCGCGCAAATTCAATTCCTTTCAGCATCCCATCGAAACTCTGGTAAGGGCTTCCGGGTGCGGCCCAGATGCCGTCGAAACCCTCGAGCATCTTCTCCGCCCGTTGTTCAAGCAGCGAGAGTGTAGAAATCCACTGCGATTCGACTGGCTGGTTCAGCTTGGCGGAAGCATGCTGCAGCGCCTTCTCGATAGCCGGCAGGGTCGGTGACTTCGGATTGAAGTCACCCAGGATCGCGATGCGAACGGAATCAGCCACAGGGCAATTCTAATAGAGAGATGGAACCTGCGCCGGTGACGAAGGTGACGGGCGGTGAGTCGGCAAGGAACAGCAGAGTAAGATTGGCAGTTCTTTTCAAGCTGCTCCGTCCTTTGTGTTTTTGTGGTGGAACTACTGCGCCGCGCCGAAACTCATGTGCACGGGAGCTTTGTCGGCATCGTCCACTTTGAACATGGGCC
>DASPSE010000398.1:0-4386 GCA_035624085.1 Terriglobales bacterium | reverse complement strand
GTAGTGCCGGTCGTCAATGGGTTCGCCGGTTTCCGCATGGAACTTTCCGCCGGAATACTTTCCGATCCCGCGATTGAACTTGATATGCGGAGCGTAGAGCTTCTTCTCGCCCGTCTTGAGCGACGCATTGAACCGCTCGATCAGCCCCGCCACTTCGTCGCGGTAGAGATGGCGGTTGTAGTCATTCAGATCGTCGAGATCGGCGGTCTTGTCGTTCTTGGGCTCGTCATAACGGCCCTTGATCCCCCAGACGTAGGCCCAGTGCGCCGACGAAGAATGATCCGTTCCGAACAAGTCGTAGGAGCAGGACAGCCACTTGTTGAGATATTTCTGGATCAGCCACCCCGGAATCACACCGGCCTCCACAATGCGGCGCAGGCCGTCGTTGCCCGTGCCCATGTGGAACGCCTCTTCGCGCAGCATGTACGACATCGAGCGGCCCAGCGGGGCAAACGCCGAATACTTCAGCATCTGCAGCTGGAACTTGCCATCGCGGTCCACGAAATCGGTGTAGGTGAAGAAGTCCATCCAGTTGTCCACGTCCACGTTGAAAGCGCCGAGCAGACGTTGGTTCTCAAAGGCTCGGCGTTCGAGCATCTTTTGCGCTTCGACTTTGCCGGAGTAGCCGAAGTGGTCCATGAGCAGGGCGCACATCTGCCAGCCGTGGCGCATCTCCTCGATCATGACGCGCGTGAGCGCGCGGCGATCCCAGTCTGTGGGCGCCATTTCGAACAGATGTCGCTGCTGCTCGACGCTGGCGAATTCGGTGTCACCCTGGTAGACGATCATGTTCATGAGCGCGTCGCGCATCTGCTGCGTGGGCATCTGGCGCAGGTTCTCCCACTTCTTTCTTCCTTTGTAGGCGCCGAACTGGATCTCGTCGGTTTCGATGGCGCCATAGAGGGTGTCGAATTTGAAGTTGGCGATCTCATCATGATTGACGCCGATCTCCTTGCGCCAATCGTCGAAGAGACCGACCCAGTCGCTGAAGGTTCCGATTTTTGCTACTTTTCCTGGCATAGAATCATTCCTTTTCTTGACCACAGAGGACACAGAGCTTTCAGCTCAAATTCATCCATACGGTTTTCATTTCTGTGTAATGCTCGATGGCGTGCATTCCCAGCTCCCGGCCAAAACCGCTTTGTTTGTAGCCGCCGAACCCCATCGCCGCGTCCATCAGGCCATAGGTGTTAATCCAGACTGTTCCTGCTTTGAGTTGCCTGGATACCAGGTGTGCTTTCTTTACGTCGCGCGTCCAGACGGCGGCAGCGAGGCCGTAGGGATTGCGATTAGCCTGCTCGATTACCTGGTCCACGTCGTCGAAGCGCAATGTGGCCAGCACTGGGCCGAAGATTTCTTCTTGAGCAATTTTCATGTCGTTGTTCACATCGGCGAAGACGGTAGGCTCGACAAAAAATCCCTTGCCTCCATCGACCGAAACCCGGGCTCCGCCGGTAATCAGCTTTGCGCCTTCTTTTTTCCCTGCCTCGATATAACCGAGAACGGTTTCCATCTGCGCCTGACTCACGATCGCCCCCATGCGGGTTTTGGGATCGAGCGGGTCAGCGGGCCGCATTTTCTTGGCGCGCGCGACCAGCTTCTCCAGAAACTCGTCTTGCACTTTGCTTTCGAGAAACAACCGTGAGCCCGCGTTGCATACCTCGCCCTTGCCGTAAAAGATTCCAGTGATTGCGCCTTTGACCGCGTTGTCAATGTCGGAGTCGGCAAACACGATGTTGGGAGACTTCCCGCCAAGCTCGAGTGTGACGCGTTTCATGGTATCGGCCGCGTTACGCATGATCTCTTTGCCGACCTCGGTAGATCCGGTGAAAGCGATTTTGTCGATTCCCGGATGGCGGACGATTTGCCTGCCGATATCAGAGCGACCGGTAACGATGTTTAGCACGCCCGCTGGCACGCCGGCTTCGATCGCAAGCTCGCCAAAACGCAGCGCCGTGAGCGACGTAAGGCTCGCGGGTTTCCATACAATGGTGTTGCCGCAGGCGAGTGCGGGACCAACTTTCCACGAAGCCAGCAGCAGGGGAAAATTCCAGGGCACGATCAGGCCGACGACGCCGACAGGCTCGCGCAGCGTGTAGGTGAACGCGGTCTCCTGGGTATTCACGGTTTCGCCGTGAATCTTGGTGGCCCAGCCCGCGTAGTAGCGGAGAACGTCGATAACCATGGGCATATCGACGTAGCGGGATTCGAAGATGGGCTTGCCATTGTCGAGCGTTTCGAGCTCCGCCAGTTCGTCTATATTTTTCTCTACGATCTCGGCCAGATGCCAGATCAGGCGGCCACGCTCGCTGGCCGACATTTTTCGCCATGGACCTGAGCGGTCCTCGAAAGCGCGGCGCGCGGCTTCGACGGCGTGATCGATGTCTGCGGATGAAGCCTCCGCGATTTGCGTGAGCACCTCTTCGGAGGCGGGGTTGACGGTATCGAATTTTTTCGTGGCTTCGACCCATTGACCGTCAATCAGCAACCGGCCGGGAGAGATTCGAGCTTTGGTGGATGCAATCATCAGTGATTTCCTAATACAGCGCGTTCATTGTCCCTTCCCGTTTCAGCCTCTTGACCGGACTGGAGGAGCGAATGTAGCGCCAGTAAACCTGTGCTCCGTCCTTAAACCACCGGTTCTCGAACTCATCCTCGAACAGCTCGACCGACTCATAAACGTCGGCAACCCGCCAGTAAACGGTGTTGCCTACTGGATTCTTGTAAGGCACTTCTTTTTGATTCACGATCGTGCGTGCCCTTTTCTTCGCGTCAGCGTGACTCTTCGCACGTACCAAAACGATACGATCCTCATAGATCGGAACTCGTGCGTATTAGCACCCGCACCGAGTAACAATTCACAGTTTCCTCCAAAACCGCCGCCGAGCTCCGCTCGGCCTGGGCGGGCGAGACGCCCGCCCCTACACAAGCCGTGGTTTATTTGGCCGTAAAAGTAGCTGGGCGCTTATCCACGTAAGCTGCCAAACCTTCTTTGGCGTCGTCGCTCTGGAACAGGAGCTGCTGATTCTCACGCTCCACTGCCAGCGCGGACTCCAGAGGAATTTCCCATCCGGTCTGCACCGCGCGTTTTATGCGTCCGACGGCCTTTGCCGCCTTGTTGGGCGGGCAGAACTGGCGTGCGTACTCCATGACGTTCTCCATGAAGCCATCGCGCTCGAAAATGTCGTTGATGATCCCGAGCTCTTTGGCCTCTTCGAATGAGAAAGTGTTGCCGGTGACCATCAGTTCAATGGCCTTGCTCTTGCCTACCAGCCGCGACAGGCGCTGCGTGCCGCCGGTGCCGGGCAGGACGCCGAGATTCACCTCAGGCAAACCGATTTTGCCGGCATCCTGGCGAGCGATGCGAATGTCGGCCGCCATCGCGATCTCCAGGCCGCCACCGACACAGTGTCCGTTGATCGCGGCGATGACCAGCTTCGGGGTGTGCTCTAAGCGGAGCAGGGTCTCGTTGGCGTGGAGGCAAAAGTAATACTTAAATGTGGGATCGACGCTAGCCAGCATCTTGATGTTGGCGCCCGCGGAGAAAAACTTGTCACCCGTGCCCGTGAGCACGATCACATAAACGCTGTTATCCATGCGAGCCTTCAGGATGGCGTCATCGAGCTGCCGGTTCATTTCATAGGTGTAGGTATTGGCGGGAGGATCACACATCTCAATTACCGCGACCCCGGCGTCGGTACGATAGTTGATCAATTGTTTCGTGGTCTCCGCAGTTGCCACTTGTGTTGTCGTCGCCATAGCAAAAACTCCTTTTCGCAATCGTTAGTTCGCTGCTGACCTCTTTTTTCTAAACTTCTTGCCGTTACGGATGGGGTAGATCCCCTTCAGAAATATATCGCCCATCTCGCGGGCCATTTCTTTCGCATTCGCATCAAGGCGCGGGTTGTACCATGTGTAAATCCAGTTCATCATGCCGAACAAGCTCAGTACGGCGAGACGACTGGAGAATTCCAGTCGCTTTTCGCGCTTAAAATTGTCGAGCAG
Organism: Terriglobales bacterium; assembly: GCA_035624085.1. Lineage (GTDB taxonomy): Bacteria > Acidobacteriota > Terriglobia > Terriglobales > Acidobacteriaceae > JAFAGX01. Next base: position 381 of record DASPSE010000398.1, on the reverse strand, counting down.
GCCAACACAGATGCGGTAGTACTCGCGCTTGAGGGTCGCAATCTCAGCACCGAAGCCGTTTTTCAGAACCTCGTCTTCGTGAGAGAGAACCTTCATGGCCTTGCGATTGCGAAGGAAATACTCCAGGTGGTTGAGAATGAAAATGCGAATCCGCTGCTCGGGATCGGAAACTTCGTCCAGGCGCTCGCGCAGCCGGTCGACGATGGTGGTGAAGGTGTGCTTCTGAATCAGGTAAAGCAGTTTCTCCTTGGATTCGAAGTAGTAATAGAGTCCGGCGAGCGACATTCCGGCGGCGCGGGACAGATCGCGCATGGAAGCGCCTTCGTATCCTTTTTCGTCGAAGACTTCGGTCGCGTGCTCCAGGATTTTGCCCAAGCGGCG
>DASPSE010000367.1:0-11241 GCA_035624085.1 Terriglobales bacterium | reverse complement strand
TACTTGGGAACACCTGCGCGCGGCGCTGCTGCCTGTGAGGCAAAGCTAGGTGTAAGCGCTGCCATCCATGCGAGAATCAGAACCACTGCCGGCCACGTTTTCATGGTGTTCTCCTTCCTCCAGAGCCCCCAACAGTGCCTGGCTTCCAGTTTGATTATGGCCGCGTCTTTCCCGTCATCCTGTGACAGCAATCACCCGGCATAGTGACCGATAAACCGAGCAAATCTCTTCAGGATCATTGCCTTGCGCAATCGTCGGCCCAATTTCAGCAACCGTGCTGCGCTACAATGCCTCACCAATGGGGAATGCGCGTCTCACTCAAACCATTTGGAAGTTGATCCAATCGCCGGCCGTAATTTTCTTGATTGCATTGACGGTGCGGTTGTGGGCGGCATTCCAGCTTGTTCCCGCCAAGGCGTGGCAGCACTTTTACGGGTACAACGAATTTGCACGGATTGCCTGGGCGGTGGTGTCTGGATATGGCTATAGTTCCCCTTGGGCAAACACGCCCCTCGCGCCAACCGCGGTAGAGCCGCCGATTTACTCCTACCTGCTTGCCGGCATCTTCAAAATCGCCGGTGCTTATAGTTACAGATCACTTTGGATTGCGGTTGTCCTCAACGCGCTGTTGTCCGCAGTTATCGCGGTGCTGATTCTTCGGATTGGGAGACGGGATTTTGGACGTTTTGTGGGCGTGTTGGCTGCCTGGGTGTGGTCCTGTTGGTTGTATGAAGCGGTCGTCGCGATCCGGTTATGGGAGAGCAGCCTCGCGGCCCTGTTATTGACGGTAGCATTGCTATGGCTACCCCGCCTTGCAGATTCGTCCCGAACCTCGGCATGGGTGTTGTTTGGTGTGCTCGCTGGCGTAGCCGGACTTACCAATACAACGCTGCTAGCGGTATTTCCGTTTTTCTGGGCGTGGTTAGCGGTGCTCTGCCGGCGTCGGGGCCACATTTGCGGCAAACGGTTGACGGCCTCAGTGGGCGCTTTCGTCCTACTGTTGACGCCATGGACGATTCGAAACTACACCGTATTCCAGCATCTCATGCCGGTCCGCGACAATTTCGGGCTTGAGTTGTGGCTGGGGAATCACGAGGAGCCACCCGGCCACTTCGACAACGATTTTCCGATCTTGAATCCAGCCACATACAATCGCCTGGGAGAAATCCGCTTTATGGAACAGAAGCGGGAGACTGCGTTGCAATTCTTACGTCAGCATCCGCAGAAGTTTGTACGCCGGTCGTTACGGCGCGTCTTGCTGTTCTGGACAGCTCCAGAAGGTTCTGCGTGGCCTTGGGTCTGTCTGCTGGCGTGGCTAGGCCTCGCACTCGCCCTGCGAAACCGGAAAACCAATGCCCTGCCGAATGCCGTGGTGATGGTAATGTTTCCACTTGTGTATTACATCACTCATACCTATGACACCTATCGTCACCCGATGGAACCGGTAATTCTTCTTCTGGCGTCGTATGCACTTATGCAGGCAGGGGAAACCGTCGGCCGGCGTTTAAGACACCCCAGTTCTACGAGAATTGCTTCTGCCTGATCTCAGCGCCGTTTCCTGAGGCGGACACTCCATGATGTAAACTGGCCCACCAGGGGTTATGTCGTCCACATCGCCGTTGGGTTCCGAGTCTGTCAGCGACAGACCGCTGAATGGGCCTGAGCTTTCAGTGGTCATGCCATGTCTCGACGAAGCGGCCACCCTTGGGGAATGCATCGAGCAGATTCGCAGAACCTTTCAGGCCAACCATATCGCAGGCGAAATCATTGTCGCCGACAATGGCAGCACCGACGGTTCCCCCGAAATCGCTGAAAGCAGAGGGGCGCATGTGGTTGTGGTCGAGCGCAAGGGTTACGGAAACGCCCTCATGGGAGGTATAGCCGCAGCTCGCGGCAAGTACATCGTCATGGGAGATGCCGATGGGAGCTACGACTTCACGCAGATTCCAGTGTTTCTGGCGCGGCTGAGGGCCGGCTATGGTCTGGTAATGGGGAACCGTTTCAAGGGTGGAATCAAGCCTGGAGCCATGCCCGCTTTGCATAAGTATTTCGGCAATCCTCTGCTTACCGGAATCGGCCGGGTTTTTTTCAAAGCCCATTGCCAGGATTTTCACTGTGGTTTGCGAGGGTTTAGCAAGGCAGCCTACGAGCAGATGCGCTTGCGCACCACCGGGATGGAGTTTGCCAGCGAGATGGTGGTGAAGGCATCGCTATTTAAGGTGTCGATGTGTGAAGTGCCCACCCCCCTTTCGCCCGCCGGTCGCGGCCGAACATCCCATCTGCGCAGTTGGCACGATGGCTGGAGACACCTCCGGTTTCTATTGCTATACAGTCCCCGCTGGCTCTTCTTCTATCCTGGATTGGTGCTTCTGGCCGCAGGTCTGGCGACTGCGCTTTGGCTCCTGCCGGGGCCGCGACGGGTCGGACATGTCTTGCTGGACATCCACACATTGCTTTACGCGGTAGTTGCGATCTTGGCGGGATTTCAGGCAGTCATCTTTGCTTTCTTCACCAAGGTGTTCGCCATAACGGAAGGACTGCTTCCGGAAGATCCGTGGCTGATCCGCGCTTTTCGCTGGTTCAATCTCGAAACTGGAGTGCTCGCTGGGGCAGCACTACTGGCAGCCGGCATTGGGATCGCGGGTTACTCCCTTTACGTGTGGAATCGCGCCGGGTTTGGACCCATGAATCCTGTGATCCTGGTGCGGCTGGTGGCAGCTGCAATCGTTTCAATCACCTTGGGCGTAGAGATTATCTTTTCCAGCTTCTTCCTGAGCATTCTGGGTATCGCACGCAAATGAATTTGCTCGGACAACCCCACGAACACTACCCCGCGCGCGTTCACCATCCTTGTGGAGCACCCGGGAGCGGTCTTTTTGGCTTGTGCTAGAGTTTGGTGAGCTGCCTTCCCGAGAAATCGATCCATCGAAGTGGTTGGGTTATGCGACGCTTTTTCATGAATTCGTCCACCGCCCGGCGGGCACCGGCCCAGTGACCATAATCATCAAGTTGAATGATTCCACCTTTCGACACGCGATCATAGAGATTGTCCAGCGTCGTCATCACGCTCTCATACCAGTCGCCGTCGACGTGAAGGATGGCGATGGATCGGACTCCACAAGTGGGCAAGGTCTGCTGGAAAAGTCCGGGCACGAGGATCGCGCTTTTCTCAATTCCCAGTTGGCGGAGTGAGGAACGCACTTCCTCGAGTGATCCTCGGCAAGTACCGGTGTACAGAGAAGCGATTCGATAGTCGGGATTGTCTTGGCTCGGCTCAGGCAACCCCTCAAATGTGTCAAACATCCAGACCCTGCGGGAGCAGCTATTCAAAGTGAGCGCCATCATGGCAGCGCTTCCGCCGCGAGCCACCCCGCATTCCACGATGTCTCCTGGAATCTGTTTTTCTTCCACATAGAGAACAGCCCGGTGCAAGTTGAGTAGCCGGGCGTAACTGCACATGGTAAGGGGTTTTACTCTGCGAAAAAGCTGAGCAAAGTGGGTGGGCGAAACCTGGGCAAGGGCCTCTTGAATGTAACGCAGCGCCTGTGAACCAACCCATGCCGGCTGTCGTAACCGGTGCATCACTTCCATGGCGGTTGGCTTAGCCTCGAACACGCCATAACTATATCGCGCTCTGGCATAATCGGCAGGGCCACAACTTAGGGCGCTTTCTGCGGTTCCCTGCCACCAGAATGAACAAGGTCCTGATCCATTGCGCCGGCCGATGAAGACACTGGCTCAAGGCGCAGTGGCGATTCATCGGGACATACCATCCAGACTCTGCGGTTCTTGAAGTAACGCAGGAGTTCCTGGTTGTCATGCTCTCCCATATCGCGCGCCCACACCACCTTTGCGTGATCAATATCGGCAGCGTTATATACCCACTCCGAGTCCGGAACGTGCGCTGCTTCATAGCGGACCAGGACCAGATGTTGCCCGGCCAGGCTATCGAGGGTACGAAGAATGCGTGCCCGCCCAAGGTTGCCTCGGGGCCATTCTGGCTCGATTTGAACGCGGGCTACGATCGCGGTCAATCGCAGAATGATCATGGTGCAGAGAATAAGGACGATTACAGACAATAGCGCAGCACCGACGGGCTTTCCACTCCAGCACCAGAATCTGAGATGACGCATGCATTGCACTACGACCAAGTAAAGCAGCGCGAGGGCCGGCGCCAGGTAGTGCGGAGACATCCAACTCTCGACCGCGACTCCCACAATGAAAACCGCGCCTGCAATGAGGGGAAAACGCATCTTGTGGTCGCCTATGATCCAGGGGAATGCGAAGACCGGAATTGTCAAGGCAGGACCAAGATAGAACCCCCACAGCCTCCAGGCTCGAGATGCACGGCTCCGCATAAACCCCTTGAAGGTTAGTTCCTCGTTGTACTCATGGAGGTCGTTCTCATAAAACTCCTGCATCACAGCGTGACGATAAAGGGGGGCCGGAAGCGGTTTTTGCCACAGGAAGAACGGTGTTTGCCAATAGGTCCGGTGACTTACCTCGTAGGGCATGACGAACGGGCTTCCAGTGACTCGATAGTTGTAATAGGTCGTTGCCACCGCTGTGATGCCCAGGGTTAGCGCAATTGGTGCGACAACTCGCCTTAAAGAAACAGATATTCGTGGGCGCTGTGCCCCCGTCAGCCAAATCAACATGGCGACGGCGACTGTCAAGCTTAGGACTAGCCCCTCGTAGGGCCGGCTGTTGGCGAGAATTGCCAACCCCAAAGCCATCAGCAAAGCGTCTCGAACCCGCTGATGATGCTTGATCCGGGGCAGGGCTCCGAGCACGAGGGCGCCGGCAAGCGCGACGACCGAAGCGCTCCAGTAGCCGTTCATCCAGTAACCGAAAATGCCCAGGCGGAGAACCACTATGACGCCCCCGAGCAGGGCCCATGTTGGTGGCAGCCATCCCTGCAACATCCAGCACACCGAGGAACACATCATTCCAGTGATTAGCCACTGCCCGATCCAAGCGTGCCCGAGGCGTTCCCCGGCTGCCAGGACCAGTCCCTCTGCGGGGGGGTACTGCGACATGTAGGTTGGATGTTGGATGACGTGGAAACTTTCGAAGTGAACCCACATGGGATGAGGAGGATTAGTCAGGCGCCCGTGAGCGAAGGTATCAGCAGCGAGCAGGTAGCTGAATTCGTCATGTGCCGCTGGTTGCGGGATGCCGAGGATGGGAATCAGGGCGGCTCGAATAGAAAGGGATAGAAGCCCGACCGCAATGATGGAGAGTGTTTTTCTTCGCGCCAGCCTGACAAATGCACTGTTAGCGAGCCTGGCCGTCGAGGCCGGAGCTTTTCGCGCGTGCCGCGCTACGATCATCGCAAGTACAGGGATTAGCAGAACCGCTTCGATCAGCGGGAGCGCCCATCTAGCGAGCCATAGATGCAGGGGTGGGATATCTGACGCGTTCATGGATGATAGCGGACCATTGCCGTCCGGCTGCGTTTGCGGATCGGCATCACAAATTCAAGAATTTCTTCACTGAATGTCATGAACGAAATTGCTAGCCTACCATTAAAATCTGTTTGGAGCAGGATGGCAAAATCACTGAAAATTCTTGTCTGGACTGTCATTGGTGCCGTTGGCGCGCTGGCGTTGGGCACCATTGCTCTGCACCGCGGTGAGCAAATCAACGCAATGTGGCTGGTGCTGGCGGCGTTCTGCACCTACGCTCTGGGATATCGCTTCTACAGCAAATTTGTCGCCGCGAAACTTCTCTCGCTTGATGCGCAGCGAGCCACTCCCGCCGAACGCCTGGATAACGGCCGCGACTTCGTCCCCACCAACAAATGGGTGGTTTTCGGGCATCACTTTGCCGCCATCGCGGGGCCAGGGCCGCTGGTGGGTCCGGTGCTGGCTGCGCAATTTGGCTACCTGCCCGGAACGCTGTGGATTCTGGCTGGCGCTATCTTCGGCGGCTGCGTCCAGGACTTCGTCATCTTGTTGTTTTCGGTTCGGCGTGACGGCAAGTCCCTGACGGAAATGGCGCGCGAAGAGATTGGACGCTTGGGCGGATTTGTGGCTTACGTGGCGATTCTCAGTATTATTGTGATTCTCCTTGGCGCCGCCGCGCTGATCGTCGTGAACGCCCTGAAGTCCAGCCCCTGGGGCGTGTTCACGATTGCAATGACAATCCCCATCGCGCTGCTCATGGGGGTTTACGTGCGCCGTTTGCGCCCCGGGAAAGTGCTGGAAAGTTCCCTGCTCGGGTTCGTTCTGGTCATGCTGGCGATTTGGGGAGGGCAGTGGATCTCACAGAGTTCGACCCTGGCTCCCTGGTTCACTTGGAGCGCGTCGGCCCTCGCCGTTGTGATTATCGTCTATGGGTTTGCGGCCTCGGCTCTTCCAGTTTGGTTGCTATTGGCCCCGCGCGACTATTTGAGCACCTTTGTAAAGCTGGGAACGATTGGCGTGCTGGCCATAGGAATTGTCGCCTTGCGGCCCACGCTGCACATGCCTCCAGTTACCCGTTTTGTGGACGGATCGGGGCCGGTTTTTGCCGGCAAGATTTTTCCTTTTGCGTTCATCACGATTGCTTGTGGAGCGGTCAGCGGATTTCATTCGCTGATCTCCAGCGGCACGACTCCCAAGATGATTCGCCGTGAGCCTGAAACGCGCATGGTTGGATATGGCGCGATGATGGCCGAATCCATGGTTGCGGTGATGGCCACCATCGCTGCCTGTGTGCTGCAACCCGGCACGTATTTTGCGATCAACAGTCCTGCGGGAGTGGTGGGCCAGGCGCCGGAAGCTGCCTCGGCAACCATCAGCAGCTGGGGATTTCCTGTAACTGCAGGAGGCATGCACGCTCTGGCCCAGGCAGTTGGAGAGCAAACTCTATTCAACCGAACCGGCGGCGCACCGGCATTCGCGGTGGGGATGGCGCACATTTTTTCCAATAGTTTGGGCGGGCAAGCTGTGATCGCCATCTGGTATCACTTCGCCATCATGTTTGAAGCGCTGTTTATTCTCACCGTTCTCGACGCTGGAACGCGCGTGGGCCGCTTTATGATTCAAGATGCGCTCGGCCATATCTGGAAACCCATCGGGCGCACCAGTTGGTATCCGTCAATTCTTGTGACCAGTGCTTTGATCGTGGGCGCTTGGGGATCATTTCTTTGGCAGGGAGTGAAAGATCCGTTGGGCGGAATCAATTCGCTCTGGCCATTGTTCGGAATCTCCAACCAGCTTCTGGCGACGGTTGCGCTGTGCGTGGCCACGACCATCATCATCAAGATGGGCAAGGCGCGATTGGCCCCCGTAACCCTGCTGCCGCTGGCGTGGCTGGTGGCGGTCACGTTCACTGCTTCCTGGCAGAAGATGTTCGACCCGAATCCGCGAATCGGGTTCCTGGCGCATGCCCGGCAACTCTCATCTTCGGCCGCGCCCAGCCATGAAGTCTCACGTTTGATCTTCAACGACCGGCTTGACGCTGCAGTGACCGGGCTGCTCATGTTCCTGGTGGCGCTGATTCTGCTGGAGTCGGCGCTCTTGTGGTTCCGGGTTTTGTCTGGACGCAGGACGGCAGAAATAAGAGAAGCGCCGTTCGTGATGACGAGGTTCGCCGCCGAGGAACAGGGATGAGCAAAGCACGCGTAGGGTCGGACGTCCTCATCTGCACGGTCGACCGGAGCTCGGCGGCTCCGTGCGGGCGCCCGCGCCACACGGTTTGGCTGAAACGTGCCGTCAGAATTCTTGTGTCAGTTGCGCGGGAGATCTTTGACGAATCCGCTTACACTCGCTTCCTGCAGCGCAGACAGATGCTTTCCTCTTCCACTGCTTATGCCGCGTTCCAGCAAGATTGCGAAGCTGTGAAAGCGCGCCGACCGAGGTGCTGTTGAAGTAGCTAGTCGCGAGTAGGACGGTGACGGTAAACTGGCACCGTGAAAACGCTCGGCATCGACTGCGGCACGGAATGTACCGGTTACGGCGTGGTCGAACTCTGGCCCGACGGCAAGCTCACGTGCCTGACCTGCGGCGCTATTAAACTCTCTCCGCGCGATCCATTGCCGATACGCCTGGCGACGATTTTCGACCAGCTCGGGGTTGTCATCGCCGCATACCGCCCCGACGATGTCGCCATAGAAGACATTTTCTACGCGTTAAATGTGAAGTCCGCTCTCAAGCTCGGCCAAGTACGCGGAGTTGCGATGCTGGCGGCATCGTCGGCCGGGTTGGCAGTTGCCGAATATGCGCCGCTGGTCGTCAAGTCCGCGGTTGTTGGCTATGGCCGAGCGGAGAAGCCGCAGGTGCAGCACATGGTCGCGCAGTTGCTGAATTTGCCCGAGAATCCTGAACCGCCCGATGCCGCGGATGCCCTGGCAATTGCTATCTGCCACCTGCATACTTCGGCAACGCTGCGGCGGCAGCCAGCCGCGGCAAGGTAACGAGCCTTCACGCCAGCTTCGTGGCATAATTCCTTCTGCATGGGCGACTTCAGAATTCGATCCCGTTTACTCATCTTCCCAGTTCTAAGTCTGATCCTGTCTGCACAGGCACAGCAGAATGTCGCTCCTGCCGTCGCCTTCAACTGTGATTTTCCCGGCTCCGATCCCGCACACTATGGCATCTTAGTCTCAACCGACGGGCATGCTTCTTACATTTCTGACGGAAAGCTAACTCCGGACTCCGATCCTAGCGAACCCTTTACCATCGATTTCACGATGCCCCAGGCTACGCTCGCGCGCATCTTCGATTTAACGAGGAAAGCGCACTATTTCGAGGGCGAGATTGATTCCAAGAAAAAGAACATCGCCTCCACGGGCGAAAAGACTCTGATGTACAAGGATGGGCAAAAAAATACCTCAGCCACTTACAACTACTCAGCGGTTCCTGCCGTTCAGGAGCTGACCACGTTGTTTCAGAATTTGTCGATCATCCTGGAATATGGCCGGCGTCTCGAATACGACCACCGCTATCAGAAGCTTGCCTTGGATGAAGAGCTGAAACAGATGGACGAGGGGTCGACCCGGGGTGAGTTGGGAGACGTAGCGGTGATTGCCCCGATGCTCAAGAAAATTATCGATGACCCCTCGGTTGTAAACGCAGCGCGAGCGCGGGCCCAGCGGTTACTCGACCATGCTGGGGCAGGGAGCAAGTAGTCGGCCTCTTTAGACGGGGCAATTGTAAAAACTTCTTCCAGTGGAATTATCAGCAACCAGAGTTGATAAAATGGTGCTCTAATATAGGTAGAGCGGCTTCCCGGGTGGTGTCCCATGTCCCGATCAGAACTGTTTCTTAGATTGCTTCTGACGCTCGCCTTGGTCTGTCCCCTGCTCGTGATCCCTTGCTTGGCTGATTCGCAAGCACGCGTAGTTCGACTCAGCGACGTGCAGGGTGATGTTCAAATCGACCGCAACACGGGACAAGGCTTCGAAAAGGCGTTCCTGAACCTTCCCCTCACGCAGGGAGTCAAACTTCGCACTCAGGAGGATGGACAAGCTGCCCTGGAGTTCGAAGATGGAAGCACGGTGCGCCTGGCGCCGAAGACGACCATCGAACTGCGGCAGCTTTTGCTCCGCGATTCGGGCGCCAAGATGTCCGCGGTGCATGTGCAGGAAGGCACAGCCTACCTCAACTTCTTCGGCGCGAAAGACGATGTTCTGGAATTAACGTTTGCCCGTCAAAAACTGATCCTCACGCAGCCGGCTCACCTTCGCATTTTCGTCGGTGACGTGGACGCGGCGGTGGCTGTGTTCAAGGGTGAGGTGGGGATTACGGGTCCGGCCGGTACAGTGGAGGTCACGAAGGATCGCACGGCCAGCTTCGACCTTATCGACGATGACTACGATCTGGCCGAGGGTATCGACGAGTATCCCTACGATTCCTGGGATAAGCAGCAGACCAGGTATCAGCAGCAGTACAGCAACAACCCCTATTCGAAATATTCGCCGTACGCTTACGGCACCAGCGATCTGAATTATTACGGCAGCTTTTTCGATCTGCCCGGCTATGGCATGTTGTGGCAGCCTTATTTCATTGGCGCCGGCTGGGACCCGTTCATGAACGGCGCCTGGGCCTTCTACCCCGGATTTGGTTACGGGTGGGTTTCGGGTTACCCGTGGGGCTGGACACCCTATCACTACGGTTCGTGGATATTCATTCCCCTGTATGGATGGGTGTGGCAACCCGGCGGTACATGGATGGGATGGAACACCATTCCAGTGATCTTGAATCCTCCGTTGGGTTTTGTTCCTCCGCGCACTCCGACTTTGCCCGGCCGCAGAATTTTTCCGGTGAATCGCGGCCCTGTTCCAATTCAGCACGGAAGCAGGATCGAGATCGCCAGCAATTCCGCCGGCCTGGGCATTCCTCTCGGAGGAATTGGGAATTTAGGCCAGCTTTCCCAGAGAGTTGAACTGAAAGGGTTCGTCACTGCGAGAGTCCACACTGGATCCATTGGCGGTTCGGGCTGGTGGCACAGTGGCACGGCGCCGATCTCACACGCAGGTGCATCTATCGCGAGTGGGGCTTCGTCGGCGTCCGGACATTCCAGCGGAGGCCATTCATCCGGCGGCCATCACTAACCTGCGCCGGCAAATAGAAGTCAGATGAAGGGCGGCTTTTCGAGCCGCCTTTTTTGATTCGGGGCTGCTTCCAAGTTATGTCTTTTGGTTCACGAAATCGGACTATCAAGCGAAAATGCCGAAAAACAATTTACAGATACTTTACCTGCCCGTGACTCTGTCAACTCCAAACTGAGGTCTCATACGCCAAGGAACCTCAGATCGAGGATGGAGGAACGGCATGAAAAGAATATTTGCAATCGTACTCGCACTCGTCATTTGCGCAGGTGCTTCAACCCTGATAACCGGCGTCCGATCGAATAGGCGGAGCGCGGACATCAACCAGGCTGCAGATGCGGCCTACCGTGACGGCCTGTTCCTGGGTCAGTTCGATGCGAACCAGGGCAGAACCCGCCATGTTTGCGTTGGCCGCTGGAGTACGGCATCGGACCGGAACTCTTTTATTGCAGGTTATGAAGCGGGATACGCAAAATCGACAGAAAGGGAATGATCGCCGCTTTTCAACGCACCACAACCCCAGCGTAGCCGACGACCATTTCGCGGTCACCGGAGACGTCTCCGGATGTTGCATACTTGATCAGTGTGGCCGAGGTGGCGCCAAGGCCCTTCGCAGCCGTCAGCATTGCAACTGCCGCGCCGAAGCCGCACATGCTGACGTCTTCCCGGATAACGGTCTCGTAGAGGCCGCGTGGGTCAAGCGC
>DASPSE010000351.1:0-9717 GCA_035624085.1 Terriglobales bacterium | reverse complement strand
CCCAGTTTTTCAACGATGCGGTAGTGCGATATGGTCTGGCCGATCATGGTTCGGGCCATGTTATGCGGGCACGCTGAGGCGAGTCAATGAGAGCTAATGGGTGGTGGTGCAGTTTATGAAGGAGGCGAGCCAAACGCGCGTTATTCTGTCGCAAAGAACGCCCTTCGACGTGCTTCGCTTGCTCAGGGCAGGCTACAAGCAGTTCGCGCGGCTCACCCAGATCCTTCGCTGCGCAAAAGAGTCTTGCTCAGGATGACAATCAATCATTTGTTCAACTTGGCTGGCCAATTGGTGACCAGGACGGCGCGCGACTGATCCGAGCGTTCTCCGGTGACGTTCAAGATAAAACGGCGGCCATCGGGAGTGGCGTCCCATGAGGCGTTATAGAAAGCCATCGGAACCAGCCCTGAGACACCGAAGAGAGGTTGGGGTTTCCCGGGCTGGATGCTGTTGTCAGTAACCTTTACTGGCAAGGCAAACACCGAGCCTTCACGAGTTGCGAAGTAGATCGTTTTTCCGTCGGCTGCCCAGCGGCTCAGCGCGCCTCCACTACTGGTGAGCTGCAGTTTGCCGCCTCGCAGTACCGAGGTTGCATACAGTTCATATCTGCCGGTCTCGATGCTGGCGTACACAATCCACTTTCCGTCGGGAGAAAAACGCGCTCCATGGCCGCCGCCCTGATAATCCGTTATTGGCTGTGGCTTGGCTCCAGGCGTAGTCGACTGCAGCGTACTGGTAATCGGAATCCGCTCGTAAGGTTGTTCGACAAGGATGTAGCGCCCGTCCGGCGACACATCGCTTACGTGCAGCGGACTGGAGTTCTCTGCGACGGTGGTCTGCTGTGCGGAGCCATCTACCGGCTTGCGCACAATCCGGCTCGTCTTGCCAACCGTGGAATAGTAAAGATACTTTCCATCGGCCGACCAAGCCATGCCATCGGCCGTGTATTCGAAGGTAAACCGTGCCCGAGTTCCCTGATCGAGATTGATCAGCCAAATGTCGTGAGTTGTCCCGTTGGTCAATGCCGCAACCTTGCGACCGTCAGGAGATATTCGAATATCCAAAAAGCCATGGCTGTCGGGGAGGGGTGTAGACTTTCCATCGCGCCCGAAAAGCAGCAACTGGCCGCTATTGATGCCCAGTCCGGACTGGTAAACCAGCACACCATTTTCGTTGGCGTCGAATGCTGCTTTCCATGTGGAAGCGTTATATCCCACTCCGGGGGCGAGTGCGACGGTGTCGCCGCTCAATTTTCCGGTCGATGGATCGAAGGCCTGCGCCAGCAAAGACCCGCTCTGCTCCCACAGCAAGTGCCCATGCGCATAAACGGCATTGGATTCAGCAGCTACGACAAAACGGTTCTCTTTCCCATCCAACGAAGTGAAGTAGATTCCGTTTCTCGCGCTGGGGTCCCGATTTGAGTGGTTGCTCGCCAAATACACAAAGTGCTTGCCGTCCGGCAACCATGCCGGCCAGCGGTTCGTGGTCTGATCGGCCGCCACGGTCGTGATCTGCATTGGCGTGGAACCCGCGTTCGGCGCGACCCGGAAAATTCCATTAGTGACATCGGGCGCCAAAATGATGCCCTGTGCTCCCCAGCTTCCACCGCGGAAACGGGTGATGTTGCAGATATCCAGCACCGGACCTGCGCTTAAGGGTACGCGCCGCAACTTCCCTGCGCTAACAAAACCCAACGATTCCCCATCCGGAGACCAGAAAGGATAAGTCGCGTTTTCCGTCCCGGGCACCAGCTTTGCTTCCTTGTCATCGAGTGCTCGCACGTAGATGCGGTCAACCGATTGATCATCTTGCGCCACGAACGCAATCTTCTTGCCGTCAGGTGAAAGCACGACCGGACCGGCCGCATCGTCGTTGTTAAGCGTGAAAGTATTCTTCTCCGGCGGAGTAATATAGGCCTCAACCGAAGTGGGCGCGGGCGCATGCCACCAAAGAAGCCCCACCGCACCGCCAGCTAGCACCAACACGATCAGAGCAATGGCCCACCAAAGCTGGGTGTTCGCCCTTCCAGTTGTTGCCGCGGGCTCTGGCCCGTCTTCTCTCCCGCTCTCCCGCAGCCAGGTCAATTGTAGCTTCAAGTCGTGCGCACAATGAAAGCGCTCACGCGGATCTTTGTTCAAGCAGGTGGTGATGAGCCTATCTAGAGCGGCAGGAATTTCCGGGCGCAGAAACGCCAGGGCAGGAGGGTGATCTTCCAGGATGGCCGATGCGATCTTGATCTGCGACTTCCCTTCAAATGGTCGCTTGCCGCTGGCCATCTCGTAGAGCATCGAACCGAACGCGAAGATATCGGAGCGTGCGTCGGCTTCCTTACCTTCTATCTGCTCTGGCGACATGTATTGGATCGTGCCCACCATCGCGCCGTGTGTTGTCAGCGGTGACATCATTGGGCTGGGCGCCGACAGCGTCTTTGCTGCCGTGAACGAAGGCGCCGACGAACTCGCGCTGCTCGCAGTCACGGCGCTCAGCGGTTTCGCCAAGCCGAAGTCGAGGAGCTTGGCCCCCGACTTAGCCAGGATGACGTTTCCTGGCTTCAAGTCACGATGTACGATTCCAGCGCCATGCGCAGCCGCAAGCGCATCGGCGACATCGATTGCAATGTCCAACTGCTCGGAAAGCGGCAGTGGCCCTTTGCGCAGTCGATCGGCCAACGTTTCCCCTTCGAGGTATTCCATTACCAGGAAGTCAGTCCCGCTCGCCGCGTCATGCCCGATATCGTGCAGCACGCAAATATGCGGATGCTGGAGCGAGGAGATGGTCCTCGCCTCGCGCTCGAAACGTTGCTTCAACTCGGGATTATCGGACAGAGCGGACGACAGAACCTTAATCGCAACCGTTCGATCCAGACGCGTGTCGCGCGCGCGATACACTTCTCCCATCCCGCCTGCGCCGAGCTGGGATTGGATTTCGTACGGACCGAGTTTAGTGCCGGTGGCTAACAAAGGGATCCCTCGCTCTGCTCGGGACTTCGCCTGGCAACTCCCGCTCGCCGCTGCGCGGCTCTCTCACGCCGCCAACACAGCTCAAGCTTTGTGCCGGGTGTGAGGGCTATTGCCGAGGGCCATCATTATAATCCACGCGCATTCCGCAGCCGTTACCGGGATTCCGTGCGGGTCACAGGGCCCCTGGCATTGACGAGCGGCCGGATTTCAATGCCGCGCTACGCTGTTCAGGACCGCTTCCAGGTCCGCTAACTTGCCGTCGATGGGACCTGTCGGCAAGGTCGTAATATCCAAGCCGAGAATCCTGGCGATGAGCGGATACACGTCCACGTTTTCGAATGGCTGGACTGTGGCTCCGGAGCGGATGTCGGGTCCGGCCGCAACAAACATAGCTTTCATTTCAGGCACGCGGGTTGGGTCATATCCATGTTCGCCCACGGGTACTCGTTCCGGTTTTTGAAGGTTTATCGTGGCCGTAATGAAATAAGGCCCGGTGGCAATGATCACGGGATCGCCTTCGCGAGGATTGCTGTCGAAGTGGAGATAGGCCGGTACTTCGGAGCGGCGATAGACGAGAAACTTGTCACTTTTTCCACGCAATGCTTCGTAAGCCCTTTGCGCCTCGGCGTCGGATCTTGGATAGAGCTTATCGTCCACAATCTGCTCAAAAAGTGACGTTTTCAAACCGTACTGGTCAAGAACGATGGGAGCGCCCTTTACGTTCGCCATACCGTGATCTGCGACCACGATCAGATCCACGGGGAGATGCGATTGCTTGATACCTGCCACAAGCTTTCCGATCTGGTTGTCGAGTTCATGCACTGCGTCGGCTACCTGCTGACTGTCGGGACCATACCGGTGCCCCGCGGTATCAGTATCCGAGAAATATAGTGTGATGAAGTGAGGCCGCTTCTCAGGCGGAAGACCAAGCCAGGCCAGAACCTGCTCAACTCGTTTTCCATTCGGAAAGCTTCCATCGAATTGCAGATAGTAGGTGGGACGCACTTTTTGAACATCAGCTTCCGAGCCGACCCAGAAGAACGAGGCAGAACGCATGCCCTGCTTTTCAGCCAGAACCCAAAGCGGAGTTCCTCCGTACCACGTGCCGTCGATGACTGTCTTGGGGTCGCGGTAGCTATAGACCTCTTTTCGAGCGGGGTCATAAAAGCTGTTCGCAACAATGCCGTGATGCTCGGGATAGAGACCAGTAATGATGGTGTAGTGATTGGGAAATGTGATCGAAGGATAGGAAGGGATCATTCCCTCGGGCGCACTCGCGCCGTGAGCCGCCAGGTCCAGCAGGTTCTTGGCGTGGTAACGGTTCGCGTAGTCGTAACGAAAGCCATCGAGGGACACTAAAATGACATAAGGCTTCGAGAGCTGTTGCGGCGCATTCGGGCCGTGATCGACCGTGATGACCGGAGCGATTGCCTGCGCGAGAGATGCCGCAGTGATAAGACAGGCGTGGAGTAACCCTGCGACGAAAAAGGCCGCGATCCGCTTTTGCCAACGGTGCATGCTGCGGTCTCTCATCCCATGGTCCTTCCGCGCTAATCTACCATGTCGGCCGCAGTCAGAAGCCCAAACTGGGGACTGCTGAAACAGCGAGATTTTCGTCGACAGCACTTCGGTCGCGCTGAGACGATCAAGAGTCTGTTCTCGCGTTTGACTAGCCTGGCAAAGTCCCCCTAAGATGGCAAGTTCGTTCTGGGGCTACCACTTCCGCATGATTGGCCGCACGATTTCCCATTACCGCATCATTGAGAAACTCGGCGGAGGAGGGATGGGTGTCGTTTATAAAGCTGAAGATACCCGTCTCGGCCGTTTCGTCGCTTTGAAGTTCCTGCCGCAAGACTTGGCCCAGGACCCGCAGGCGCTGGAACGTTTCCGTCGGGAGGCAAAAGCCGCGTCCGCCTTGAACCACCCCAACATCTGCACGATTTACGACATCGGCGAACAAGATGGCCAGGCGTTCATCGCCATGGAGTTCCTGGATGGGTTCACGCTGAAGCAGCGAATCTCGGGGCGGCCACTCGACATCGAGACGCTGCTCACCGTCGGCATCGAAATTGCCGATGCCCTGGACGCCGCCCACAGCAAGGGAATCATTCATCGCGACATCAAGCCAGCCAACATCTTCGTCACCAAACGTGGGCAGGCGAAGCTGTTGGATTTCGGCCTGGCCAAGCTGGCTTCGGAATACAGTGAACACACAGCGACCAACGCCAATCCGCCCGCCCTTATGACCAGTCCCGGCTCGACCATCGGAACTGTGTCTTATATGTCGCCGGAGCAGGTGCGCGCCGAAGAATTGGATGCCCGCACCGATCTATTTTCTTTCGGCGCTGTGATGTACGAAATGGCCACGGGAGGGCTGGCCTTTCAAGGCGGCAGCAGTGGCGTGGTCTTCGAAGCCATTCTGAACCGTATGCCACCGTCCGTTTCGAGCGTTAATCCGGCGATCCCGGCCAGGCTCGAGGAACTTATTTCCAAGTCTTTGGAGAAAGACCGTGACTTGCGCTACCAAACTGCCGCCGAGCTGCGCGGAGATTTGAAACGGATCAAGCGGGATCTCGACACGTCACGAGTGCGCGGGGTGAGCGCCGCTGGCGTATCTGCTGCCTCAGCACCTGCGGTTGCAGGCGTTGCACCACAAGTCGCCGAACGCAAAGAGGCACGACGGTCCGTTGCCGTGGTGGCGTCCGTCGCGGCATTGATTGCGCTGCTCGCTGGTCTGGCAACGGGAATGTTTGTGCTACGGCGGCCGGGTGAGGCTTCTCTTCCGGTTTATCACCCGCTCACCTTTCGCCGCGGCATAGTTCACGCCGCGCGTTTCGCACCCGACGGCAAGACGATCATCTACAGCGCGGCCTGGGAGGGGGAACCGCTGCAACTTTTTACGACTCGCCCGGAAAGCCCGGAGTCGCATGAGTTGGAACCCGCAGGCGCCGACGTTTTGGCCGTTTCCTCAGCCGGCGAAATGGCACTTTCGCTGGCAAGCCATCCGGTCGCGTCATTTCTTTATTCCGGCACTCTGGCGCGTGTGCCTTTGGTCGGTGGCGCACCACGGGAAATCCTGGAGAATGTCGAATGGGCTGATTGGTCTCCCGATGGGGAGACTCTGGCGATCGTGCGACAGGAGCAAGGACGGCACCGCCTGGAGTTTCCGCCGGGCAAGGTGCTCTATCAGGCCGATGGATGGATTGGGCATCTTCGCATTTCGCCGAAAGCAGACGCCGTCGCCTTTATCGACCACCCCCAGCTAGGAGACGACGGCGGAGCGGTCGCCGTAGTTGATCTGGCGGGCAAGAAAACAACTCTCTCCACCGGCTGGGACAGCATTCAAGGGATCGCCTGGTCACCGGCCGGCGACGAGATTTGGTTTAGCGCGACTCGAACCGGTGGTGATCGTTCTCTCTATGCAGTCAACACGTCCGGAACAGTCCGGCTGCTGGCGCGTGTTCCCGGTGAACTAACGCTGCTTGACGTTCGCCGGGACGGTAGCGTCCTGCTGACGCGCGGCAATGACCGGGCCGGCATGATCGGCCTGGCTCCGGGCGAAGCCAAGGAACGTGACTTGTCCTGGCTCGACTGGTCGGTGCCAGGCGCCTTGTCGACCGACGGACGAACTGTACTTTTTAGCGAGACGGGTGAAGGCGGAGGGCCCAAATACGCGGTCTACTTGCGCAAAACCGATGGTTCGCCCGCTGTTCGTCTTAGCGAAGGATTAGGGGTAGGCCTATCTCCTGACGGAAAATGGGCACTCGCCCGAACAAACGTGTCTCCGGCGCCGCTGCTTCTGCTGCCCACCGGGGTCGGCGAAGCCAAGCCCTTCAGCCACGATTCCATCAATCACCTCTGGGGACGGTGGCTTCCCGACGGGAAGAATCTGGTGTTTTCCGGAAACGAAGCGGGGCATGGATTTCGTTTCTACGTGGAGTCTCCTGAGGAAGGTAAGCCGCGAGCCATCAGCCCCGAAGGCGTGAACCCGGCGGTGGTAATTTCCCCGAAAGGTGACTTTGTCGCCAGTGTCGGTCCGGATCACAAAATCTACCTTTATCCCATTGCTGGTGGCGAACCCGTTCTCGTCCCGGGTACACAGCCGGACGAGGTACCAACGGGTTGGTCCGCTGATGGTCGCTCCATTTACGTCTTCCGTTTTGGCGAGATTCCGGCCAGAGTGTTTCAGCTCGATTTGTCTTCTGGGCAGCGAAAACTCTGGAAAGAACTGGTGCCGGCCGACGCCGCGGGAATCGATACCATCCGAGGTATAACGATAACCCCGGATGCGAGGGCGTACGTGTACGGCTATATCCGGACTTTATCCGACCTTTACCTTGTCGAAGGGTTAAAGTAATTGTCGGAATGATTACCGCGACTAGCCCCCAACTTGCCCCAACAAAAAGAACCGCTAAGAGAAACGATCCTTGCGTTTGTGGTGAAACCGATTATTCGCGGCGATAGACGGGGGCTCGAATGTGTGCTTCTTGCACGATTTCTAGCGTTGAGAACCGTACGCCGAGGAAAGTGGAAGTGGCCGACGAACGGGCAAGTGTTAGCAACGCCCGTCCTGGTTCAGAAAGGCTCCTCCTTCCAAACCAAGCCATGGACGGGCGTTTTGTCACTTTCGTGCATTGACGAAATGATACTCTTTTGTTCGTTGCAGTACCATATTTCTTCTCGACCATTTAAAACGTTGGCCTCGTAACACGCCAGCGAGGAATGTTGAGTGCCGGCATGGTCGCACCAAGACCGACGTAAGGCCGGCCAAATCGGTATTTCTACTGCGGCGCCCGCTGCTCTCCCTAACTGAGTATGCGAGAATGGGTCAGAGAAGTTTTGCCTACCACGCGGGCGCGTAGCTCAAAGGGATAGAGCATCGGATTTCTAATCCGAGGGTTGCAGGTTCGATTCCTGCCGCGCCTACCATGCTTTGAGGTCCCTCGCTTCGCTCGCTCGGGATTGCGCCTGCGGGTTCGCGCTTGCACTCGGGCGACCAGATTGGTCACGCAATCGATTGGTTCAAGCACCCAAACTCATAGCCTGCCTCCGCTCCTTCTCCTTCAATCCTCCGCTCGAGCCGCTGTCACACCCGGAGAGTGATCTACGTCACTGCAACGGGAAGGCGTGAGGAGTAAAAGAAAAAACGGCCGGATGTGTCAGACCCCTTAACCTTGCTGAAACTGTTGCAACTAAATCAGTGAGATTGAGAGGAAGGATGCATCCGGTTTCTTCGCGCTCGGGGCAAATGTTTCAGCAGATTGAAACTCCGTAGCCAAGAAACCGAGGTATGCAGAGGTCCCTTGCTCATCGAGGCGTCTAGCCCTATCATCTTTCGATGAACTTGCTTGTAAGATAGTGCTTAGACCGCCGACGCGTGGTCAGCCAGCGTTTTCCATGAACCATAAGTTCGAGACGCCGTTTGACAACATCGAGAGTGCCCAGGAGTATCTTGCCCTTTTGTCTCAGGCCCTGGATGAAGCGAAGCAGACTGCGGAAACCGACATTGGCAGAGAAGCCAATTCTCCGATCCCACGCCGTCGCGATGCCCTCCGCTTAGTTCTGTACAAATTAGAAAAACTCGAACAACACATCAAGACCAGTCGCCGTTTGCTCAACGATCTGCGCACGCTTCGCCGCCTGCTTCTGGAGGAAAGAACTGAGCCCGCAATTTCCAGACATGGCGTTGATTCCAAGTCGTAGCCTTCTCATCCTGTCGTCGAGCGTCAAAACGCGAAGCTCTGCTGGAGTGCTGGCAGGAAAGTGGCTGAATCCGGATCGAGCCGAGCGCGGTTCTGGTTTATTTCGACCCCACCAGCGAACGCAGCGACTCAAGCCGTTTGTGAAATTCCGCGGTGTCGAGGTCATCGGCCGCTAGCGCAGCCTCTTCCTCAGCCCATTCCCGAGATTCAGTGCGTTCCAGCGTCCTGAGCAGCCGAGTGGCGCAAATTTCGCAGCAGAATCCTTTGCTGGATAGCGGTTCTTTCTGATATTCGTCGCTGTTGAATTCGAAATGCAACACGGGGGGACGCGTTCTGCAAAGGCCGCAAAGCTCGGGAGCGTCGCGCAGCGGATCGAAAGTAGTGAAGTGAAGGCTGTTGTGCATATTGCGCTCCTTTTGAAGTGCTCGGCCCAACCCTAACAGCTATTCTTTTGGACTTCTGCTGAAAACCAGCTTTTGCGGATTCCAGCTGTGCACCTCTTTTTCAAAGTTCCGTTCTGGCGCGCCTCCAGCGCACGCCGCATCCGGCTGCCCGATGTGCTGCGTCAAACAGGCTTCCAGCTTTTCTCGCAAATTACTGTCGTTCAGAAGTCCGAGCAATTCCGCCCGGTGCATGGCATCGAGCCCTTGCAGTAACGGGCACTTCAGCAGATCTTCGTCTTTCATGATTTCTCCCAACTGGGCCGGCCATCCTGTCGGCCACTCTCGATTAAACTTCCCGTGGCAACCATCGGGCAGTGATTAGCCGCACAACCCGCTGTGAGGTAGGTCACACCAGAGACTCCTTGGAGAACGGGGCGTTCTCCGCCGTCGCTACCACACGCCGGTTGTTAAGTACTCGTGGATCGATTTAGCAGCGCGCCGTCCTGCGCCCATGGCCAGAATCACCGTGGCGCTGCCCGTGACGATATCGCCGCCGGCGAACACGCCCTTGCGAGACGTGCGCTGGGTCTCGAGGTCGGCTTCAATGTAATTGCGCTTGTTGGTGGCAAGACCCGGCGTGGTGGTCTGGATCAAAGGATTGGCATTGGTGCC
>DASPSE010000125.1:0-5433 GCA_035624085.1 Terriglobales bacterium | reverse complement strand
CCGGTATTCATAATGTCCGCGATGGTTGACTTTATGCTCTCCTTGTAGTCTTCGTCGAGCGGCATCCGCCAGAATCTCTCACCCGCTTTCTTAAGAGCACTCGTGAATCGCTCGTAAAACTGGTCGTCGTTGGCAAAAACGCCGGCATTCACATAGCCGAGCGCCACCACTACAGCTCCGGTTAAAGTTGCCGCATCCACCAGATGCGTACACCCGAGCTGGCGCGCATAGTAAAGACCGTCGGCCAGCACCAGGCGGCCTTCCGCATCGGTGTTGATGATCTCGATGGATTTGCCGGACATCGCGATCTGCACATCGCCGGGCTTCTGTGCCTTGCCCGAGGGCATGTTCTCCGTGGCGCAAATCACCGCGATGACCTTCGTTCTTGGCTTCAGCAGGGCAATGGCGCGCATTGCCCCGATCATGGCTGCGCCTCCGGCCATGTCATACTTCATTTTTTCCATACCATCGGCGGGCTTGATGGAAATGCCACCGGTGTCGAACGTAATTCCTTTGCCTACCAACCCCAGAACCGGAGTCGCCGGCGCATTCGCCGGTTCGTACCGCAACACGATGAGCGCAGGAGGCTCGTCCGAACCCTGCGCCACACCCCAGAATGCTCCCATCTTCAACTCTTTGATTTTGTCCGCTCCGTAGACCTCGCACTTCAATCCGACTTCCTGGGCCATCGCGCGCGCGCGGTCGGCTAGGACGGTAGGCGTCATGCGATTGCTGGGCTCGTTTACTAATTCACGCGTAAAATTCTGCGATTCGCCGATGACGCGGGCCTCATCCATCGCTTTTTGCAACCTTGTTTGATCGCCGTGTGTGATCACTGTCATAGATTCGATCTGCTGATCTTTGCGGTCACTTTTGTACACATCGGGATCAAAGTTGCCGACGAACGCTCCTTCGACAATCGCTTTTACAGCTTCTTCGCTGCCGATTACTTCAGGTGCCAGGAACGCGAAACTACGGATTCCCTTGGGCTTGAGAAAGCGCGCGGCGGTGCCGGCCAGCTTGCGCAACTCCGAAGACGTGAACTCCTTCGCCTTCCCGCTGCCCAGCAAAAGCAGGCGTTTCGCCTTAAGCTTGGCCGGACGATGCAGCAAAGTTGCTTCGAGAAGTTTGCCCGAGACTTCGCCGCTAGCAACCACTTCAGCCGCAGCCTCGCGGACCGCGTTATCGCTCGTTTCCACGCTGACTTCGGCTTTGTCTTTTGTGCCGCGGTCCTTCTCGGCTCGATCTTTCTCAGTTCGATCGAGAACTACAACGGCAAGGCACTCGGTTTCAACTTGTGATGGAGAAAATAAAGAAAGTGTGGTCTTCATAATTGTGAGATCAGTTCTAGTTGTTCCAGTATCGTCGGGGCCGAGTCCTTTACGCAAGGGCCGTGGATTTTAGAGTTTCCGAAGAGTTGCAGGACCTGAAAAAGGAACCTCAGTTCCCGCTAACGTCCTTTTCTCCCTCTCGTGATCGCCTCTCGTGCTTCCCGATCCGCAGTTCGCCGACGCTCGGTTTCCCGCTTGTCCCAGAGTTGCTTTCCCTTGGCCAGGGCCAGTTCAACTTTCACCCGGCCATTCTTGAAATACAGGCGCGTGGGAATCAGAGTTAGCCCGCGCTGCTGGGTTTTGCCGATCAGCTTGCGGATTTCCTCGCGGTGCATCAGCAACTTGCGCGTCCGCAGCGGCGCATGATTAAAGATGTTCCCGTGTTCGTAGGGCCCGATATGGCAGTTCAGCAGCCAGAGTTCACCATCTTTGATCAAACCGTAGGAATCTTTAAGGTTGGCTCGCCCCGCCCGCACGGATTTAACCTCGGTCCCGGTCAGAGCCACTCCTGCCTCAAATTTTTCCAGCAAGAAGTAGTTATGGGCAGCGATCCTATTTACAGCGGCATCTCTCTGCCCCGCGGCAGTAGGATCGCGGCGGGGGTTTTTCTCCGGATTCGGCCGGGTGGGTTGGGTGGTCGGGCGCGCCATGGATGCTATTAGCTTATCTCATGGTGGGTTAGGCCGGTGCCCGGCCGCCGATCCATCGGCAGCCGGGATGAAGAAAAAGCGGGCAGCGAAGAATCCGGAGCTTCCATGAGGGTGCCAAGGGATTAAGACTTACGACTTAACTGCAACCAAGACAGCTACTTCGGCACGATCTGAGGGCAATGCTATAATCACACCGCGTACATCTTCTTCTAGTGTGGAGCTTGCGAGCTTTGACTCAACGCTACGGCCAAAGCGAAGGTGGAGACTGTTTGCAAAGGGGCCTGCAATGAAATTGCTTGTGCGGCCGACAGCTATCTTATTGATAGGACTGGTAATAATATCTGCCGCAGTTGCCGCCGACAAAGCCAAGATCCTCTACAACAAAGGTCGGGAAGCCGAGGCCCGTCAAAACTACGAGCAGGCTTACGACTTCTTCAAGCAGGCCTACGACCTCAAACCAGACAACTTAGCTTACCGAGCCTCCTTCGAGCGGCTGCGTTTTCTGGCTGCGGCATCGCATGTTCACCGAGGCCAGTTGCTGCGAGAAGCCGGGCAACTGGATGGCGCTCTAGCCGAATTCCAAACCGCGGCAGAAATCGACCCCTCCAGCGCCATCGCCAAGCAAGAACTCCAACGCACTCAGCAAATGATTGATGCAGCCAAGGCCTCCCCGTCCAAGTCTGCGGCGCCGCCCCCTAACTTTTTGGAGAAACGAATTCAAGAAGCGGGCGGCCCAGTGGAACTGGCTCCCATCTCCAACGTTCCCATTAACCTGAAGATCACCGAAGATAGCAAGGTGATCTACGAAACCGTCGGCAAGCTGGCCGGCATCAACGTTCTTTTTGACCCCGACTATACTTCGCGACGCATCAAGATTGAGCTGAACAATGTGTCGCTCGAAGAGGCACTGCAGATCATCGCCGTCGAGACCAAGACTTTCTGGCGCCCAGTGACCCCGAACACAATATTTGTGGCCGCGGACAATCCCGCCAAACGCAAGGATCTTGAACAGGCCGTCATCAAGACTTTTTACTTGACCAATCTCTCTCAGCCGACCGAACTGCAGGACGTTACTAACGCCTTACGTCAGATTCTGGAGATCCAGAAAATTCAGCCGCTGCCCTCCGAGGGCGCCATCGTGGTTCGTGGCACGCCCGATCAGATGGCGCTGGCCCAGAAGCTAGTCGACGATTTGGACAGGTCCAAAGCGGAAGTCGTGGTGGACGTCGCAGTCATGCAGATCAATCGCGATAAGTCGCGCACCTTGGGCATCAATCCGCCAACCAGCGCATCGGTCCAACTGCAGCAGAATGTGACTAGCACTCCAACTACAACCACCAGCGGGGTCACTACAACAACGTCAACCACGAACGGCACCAGCACTCCCGGCGGAATCAACCTGAACACGTTGGGCAACCTGAACGCGACGGACTTTACGGTCACGATCTCGCAGGCTACAGTCAGCGCGTTATTCAGTGACAGCAGCACGAAATTGATCCAGAAGCCGCAGATTCGGGCCATCGAAGGACAAAAGGCCAGCCTCAAAATTGGACAGCGCGTTCCCGTGGCGACAGGATCTTTTCAGCCCGGCATTGGCGGTGTGGGCATTAATCCGCTGGTGAACACGCAGTTTCAGTACCTCGACGTGGGTGTGAACATCGACGTCACGCCCCGGGTGCATGCGAACGGCGACGTCACCCTGAAGATCACCATGGAAGTCTCCGAAGTGGATGGCACTTCCAGCATCGGCGGCATCACTCAGCCCATCATCGGACAGAGAAAGATCGAGCACGAGGTTCGACTGCGAGAGGGTGAAGTCAACCTGCTGGGCGGAATGATGGAAGACCAGCAGACTCGAGCCTTAACCGGGTTCCCAATCCTGTCCCAAATTCCCATTCTGAGGTACCTCTTTGGCCAGACCACCACGGACCACAGCGAGACGGAAACGGTTTTTGCCCTGATCCCGCACGTCGTTCGCAGGCCAGAACTGACTGAACTCAATCAGGCGGCTTTGGATGCCGGCACGGCGAGCGCGATCTCCTTGCGCCGTGTCAGTCATCCCGTGGAAACTGCCGCGCCGCCTGCGCAGACGCCTGCGGTGCAACCTCCGGGCCAGACCCCTCAGCCAGCGCCTGTGAATCCGCCGGCTGGTCAGCCGCCGGCATCTCAAGCACCGCCTTCCGGCTTGACCAGCTTTGGGTTTGACCCGCCGGCTATTGCTCAACCAAAGGGTGCCACCTTCGCTGTCAATGTCGTGCTCACCGGGGCACAAAATGCATATTCTGTACCCTTGCAGGTCAGCTACGATCCCAAAGTTTTGCAGGTCGTCAACGTCTCCAACGGAACATTCTTATCGCAGGACGGCCAGGCGGTGGCGCTGGTACATCGCGATGACGATACAACCGGAACATTGCAGATCACGGCGACTCGGCCACCCGGCGCCAGCGGCGTCTCAGGGCAAGGTACGGTGGTGACCGTGACTTTCATGGCGAAAGCACCCGGCCAGTCCACTTTAACCATCTCAAAAGGAGGTACGCGCGATCCCGGCATGCAGCCCACGTTGGTCGCCGGAGCGACAGCGAGTGTGACCATCCAATAGTCCACAGATCTTGGGCGTGGCCGACCGACCCATGGCTTGCAAGTGATGCCAGTCCTTACGTTCCCCTAACAAACGCCTCGATTATGAGATTAGCCGTTTCAAAATATCGCTCAGCCCACAGGATGCACGGATTTACCCTCGTCGAGTTGATCGTAGCTACAACCATTCTCATGATCCTGACCACCCTGGCCATTCCTCTGGCACGGGTGACCATCAAGCGAGACAAGGAACACGAACTGCGGCACGATTTGTGGGAAATGCGCGACGCCATCGATCGCTACAAAGACGCTGCCGATCGCGGCGCTTTTCAGATCAAAGTGGGAAGCGAAGGATATCCGCCCGATCTCGACACCCTGGTGAAAGGCGTGGATGTGCAAGGCAAGAAACTGAAGTTTTTGCGGCGCATCCCGGTCGATCCCATGACTGGCACAACCGAGTGGGGAATGCGTTCCATGCAGGATGATCCTGACTCCGACTCGTGGGGCGGACAAAGCGTTTTTGACGTATTCACAAAATCTCAGGGCACGGCGCTGGACGGCACCAAGTACAAGGATTGGTAAGTGTTCGCGTTCAAACTGATCTCGAGATCGATGAGCCCGCAGAAGCGGATGGCGAGCCGGCGCCGATTTTGGGTGGCGCAGCGCTTTAGCGCTGCGATTGGCGCTTCCGCTTGTCCCTGGGCTTTAGCCCCTGGGGTACTTGGCTCGGGCCAGGCTAGGACGCCGCGAGGAATTTCAGAAGCAAACCTGCTTCGCAATCGGAGCCGCGGCTTCACCCTGATCGAGCTGATGATCGTCATCAGCGTCATTCTTATTCTGGTTTCCGTCGCACTCCCTGCCTACAACCAATCCAT
>DASPSE010000347.1:0-4841 GCA_035624085.1 Terriglobales bacterium | reverse complement strand
TTGCTTGGGTGGGAGGGGTTTTCAGCCGCCCTGCTGCTGTGGCGGGCTACTCCGCGAACCCGTCCGGCTGGCTCAGCCCGCCAATGTGAGCTTCGTGGTCGATGTACTGGCGTCCGGCGGCGAGAGCTTTGCGGTCAATATCCAACAGAGCGAGCTTTGTCACTTTGTCTTCAATCACGCTCAGCGCAGTTCCCGCGCTCAGGCATTCCGTTTCTTCCAGTAGCGCGCCCATCATCACTATATTGGCGGCCTTGGTGGATCCCAGCTTGTCTGCGATCTCGGCTGCTGGTATGCACATCACCTGCGCTTGCGGTTTTTCGAAATCATCCGGAAGCCGCTCGCGGTTGTAAAGAATCAGTCCGCCGGCAGGGACGTGGCTGGCAAACTTCCGCAAGGAAAGCTCATTCATCGCAATCAGCACATCGGGATGGGAAATGAGAGGCGATCCGATCCGCTCCTTCGACAAACAAACGTGGCAATGCGCGCTGCCCGAGCGCATCTCCGGCCCGTAGGAAGGCAGCCAGCTTACCTCCAGGCCTTCGCGCATGCCCATTTCCGTGAGCAGTTGTCCCAGCAGCAACACACCCTGGCCCCCAAATCCGGCAATCTTGATGGTGAAGTCTTTGAAATGATGATGGTGCTGGTGCGCCGGTTTGGTTTCGGCGCCGGCCTTGGTCGTAATCTCCAGCACGTCTGGCACCGGACGCTGCGGTGGCGCATTGTTCTCCGGCATTACCGGCTTGCAGTCGCGGAACACATTCAGCGGGAATACGGGAACCATCTTTTCCAAAACCCAGCGTCGTGCATCCACCGGGTCCTTGCCCCAAATTGTCGGGCAGGGCGAGAGAATCTCCACGAACGAAAAGCCCGCCCCGTTTTTCTGCAGCTCCAGCGCTTTGCGGATGGCCCGCCGCGCTTTCATGATGTTCTTGTTATCGCACAGCGCTACCCGCTCGATGTACACCGGCGCGACCAGCGTTGCCAGCAACTCTGCCATGTGCATCGGGAAGCCTTCGTTCGCTGGCCTGCGTCCGAAAGGCGAAGTGGTGCTTTTCTCTCCGACCAACGTCGTCGGCGCCATCTGCCCGCCGGTCATTCCGTAGATGGCGTTATTGACGAAGAAAACGGTGATCTTTTCGCCGCGGTTAGCCGCATGAACGATCTCTGCCGTCCCGATTGCCGCCAGGTCCCCATCGCCTTGATAAGAGATCACGATGGAATCCGGGCACGCGCGCTTGAGACCGGTCGCCGCCGCGGGCGCCCGTCCGTGGGCCACCTGCACATTGCCCACGTCGAAGTAATAGTAGGCAAACACCGAGCATCCCACGGGACTGACAAAAATCGTCCGGTCCTGCACCCCCAAATCCTCTAACGCTTCCGCGATCAGTTTGTGCGCCACGCCATGCCCGCAGCCCGGGCAATAATGCGTCTGATTTTTCAGCTCCGCTTTGCGCTCGTACAGGTCGTAGATCACGGGCGATTTGGAATGGATCACTTCGTACCCATTGGCGCTCACTTCCCGATCGATCACCGCGGCATTGTTTTCATTCGCCATATCCATCTCCCTGCTTGCCCAGTTGTCATCCCGAGACGCCCTCTTTTGGCGGTCGAGGGACCTGGGCGAGCCGCGCGAAGTGTCGCGTGCTTTGCGACACAATAATCGCGCGTTTGGCTCGCGTCCTTATTCCCCTACACCAGCACACCCACCCGCTCCCTTACCTGCTCGTGCAACTCTTCGACTGATGGCACATTCCCGCCCACTCGGCCATAAAACTCCACCGGGACCTTGCCCTCCACCGCCAGCCGAACGTCCTCGATCATCTGCCCGTTGCTCAATTCCACCACCAGAATCTTCTGGACCCTCGACGCCACCTCGGCCAAAACTTTCGAGGGATACGGCCACAACGTAATCGGCCGCAACAACCCGGCTTTTACCCCATCCTTGCGCAAACTTTCCACCGCTGACCGCAACACCCGCGACACAATGCCGAATCCCACCAGCAACACCTCCGCATCTTCCGTGCGATACAGCTCGCAACGCGCTTCTTCGCGGTCGCACCGGAGGTACTTCGCTTCCATCGCCCGAACGTGATACTCGAGTTCGTCCGGCTCGAGATAGATCGAGGTCACCAGGTTCGCGCGCGTCTCCGGTGTTCCCTTCACCGCCCAGGGTTTCTCTGGCGCAACAACTTCGCGATAATCCAGATCCAGCGGCTCCTGCATTTGCCCGACGAACCCGTCGGTCAGTACGATCGCCGGATTGCGGTATTTGTCCGACAGCTCGAACGCCAGCATCGTCAGGTCCGCCATTTCCTGCACCGACGCCGGTGCCACCACGATGTTGCGGTAATTGCCGTGTCCTCCGCCCTTCAC
This sequence comes from Terriglobales bacterium, assembly GCA_035624085.1. GTDB lineage: Bacteria > Acidobacteriota > Terriglobia > Terriglobales > Acidobacteriaceae > JAFAGX01. Next base: position 2,468 of record DASPSE010000347.1, on the reverse strand, counting down.
CATCGCAAAGTAATCGCTCTGTTCGGGAGCAATGTTGCCCAGTCCCGGCCCGCCGCGCACCACGTCCACAATGACGCACGGCAGCTCCGAGCCTGCGATATAGGAAATTCCCTCTTGCATCAAGCTGAGGCCGGGGCCAGAGGAAGCGGTCATGACGCGGACCCCGGCCGCAGCTGCGCCGTACACCATGTTGATGGCGGCGACTTCGCTCTCCGCCTGCAGAAACGTTCCGCCGACCTGCGGAATGTACAGCGCCGCAGCTTCGGCAATTTCGCTGGCAGGAGTAATGGGATAACCATAGTAGGCGCGACAACCGGCAAGAATTGCGCCCTTGATCACCGCAACATTGCCTTTACAGAGCTGCCGCATGTTCGCCTCCTTGCGCCTTGGGCACCAGTTTCAGGGCCGGCGCCAGCCGGTAGACCACGATCGCTCCCGGCTCCGGACAGCAGTAGAAGCAAATACCACAACCCGTGCAGTCATGCCCGACGTAGCGCGCCGGATGTACCCCATACGCACTGAGTTCCGGATCGAGTTCCAGGCATTTGGGCGGACAGGATTCCACGCACAGCCCGCAGCCCTTGCACTCGGTGACATCGATCGTAACTTTACCGCGCGCTTGTCCTGCCATGGTTCACCTCACTCCCACCGGCTCTGAATTCACCGGCCGCTGCAGCCACTTGGTCTTTTCGCAGTATCTGTAAAGCTCGTCGCGAAACTTGGGATGCGCAATTTCAATCAGCGCCTTCGCCCGTTCCCGAATGCTCTTGCCGTGCAGATAGGCCACGCCGAATTCGGTCACCACGTAGCGAATCAAGCCGCGCGACGTGACCACTCCGGCTCCGGGGCTCAACATCGGAGCGATGCGCGATACCGTGTCGTTCTTGGCCGTCGAGGGCAGGGCAATGATCGCCTTGCCCCCCTTGGAGCGTGAAGCCCCACGCAAAAAGTCCACTTGTCCGCCGATTCCGCTGTAGAAATATGTGCCGATCGAGTCCGAGCAGACTTGCCCGGTCAGGTCGATCTGCAGCGCCGAGTTGATCGCCACCATATTGTCATTACGGGCAATCGACAGCGGATCATTTGTATAGGCAGTCGGATGAAACTCGAAAACCGGATTATTATCGACGAAGTCAAACAAGTCTTTGCTGCCCAACGCAAATCCCAGGATCACTTTGCGAGGTTTGAAATTCTTGCGCGCGCCGTTGATCACGCCAGCTTCGATCAGCGGAATCACCCCGTCGGAAACCAGCTCCGTGTGAACTCCCAGATCTTTACGGTCCATCAGTAAAGGCAGCACCGCATCCGGGATGCCCCCAATGCCGGTCTGCAGCACAGCCCCGTCTTCGATCAAACCGGCAACATTGCGCGCGATAGCCACTTGCAGCTCCGTCGGCTCCGTTTTCTCCAGCGCGCACAACGGCCGCGTCGACTCGACGATCACATCGATATCACTTACATGAATGAAGCTGTCGCCATACGTCCGCGGCATCTGGGCATTCACTTGCGCCACCACGCGCTTCGCGCACTTCGCTGCCGTCAGCGTCGTGTCGACGCCTATGCCAAAGCTGCAGAACCCATGCGAATCCGGCGGCGACACTTCAATCAACGCAACATCAATCGGCATCGCCCCGCTCTCAAACAGTTGCTCAATCTCGCTCAAATATATGGGTGTATAGTCTGCGAGGCCCTGGTTGACGGCTTCACGCACGTTGCCGCCGATGAACATGGCGTTGTGCCGGAAGTGTTCTGCCATGTCGGGAGCGACGTAGGGCGCTGCTCCCAGCGTCATCATGTGGACGATTTCGACGTCCTGCACGAACGGCGCGCGCCGGATCAGCGCTTCCACCAAAGTTTCGGGCTCGGCGCAGCCCGGCTGGATATAAACCCGCATCCCCGACTGCACACACGTCAGCGCTTCGTCGGCGGTGAGCAGCTTGTCTCGATACTCAGTCTGCCAAGACATTTCTTCCCTCTCTCTTTCACACGGCCGTGCCCGCCGTGGTGGTTTCTGCCGCGTGGGCGGCCACTTCCCGTTCATAGCCCAGAGCTGCGTAGTAAATTGCATGATCGAAAAACTGCTCCAACAGTTGCAGAAGTTCCAATTCGCCAAAAACGTCGACTGGGCGATCCATGGGCGATTCCTTCTTCAGGAACTCCCATAAGTTTTCCTTCGTCATGGCAATCGTCATAGCTACCTGACTAAAGGGCACGTCCTGTTGGGCGCGGCGGGCGCCAATTTCCAGGTAACGCTTCTCGATGTCGAACTCGGTCTTGCCCAGCAGCCAATCCCCTAGATGGCGGTAAATCTCGTAAACCCGGTCTTTTAGCTCTTCTGCGGGCACCTTGCGATAATCGCAGGTGTGATCCGATTCCCGAACTCTGAGAAGAAGAGCGGCGGCTAACGCCTGGGAGTGAGTTTCGATCAGGCGGACGAGTCGGTATAAGAGCATCATGACCGTCTCCTT
>DASPSE010000342.1:0-12897 GCA_035624085.1 Terriglobales bacterium | reverse complement strand
CGCTCCGTTAAGGGTGGGGCACCCGGCGAGAGCGGGGCTTTTCTTGTCTGGGCGAATTTCGCGGTTCAGCCTTTCAGCCGGCTTGTTACGAATTCGGAACAAAAGCAACGTGCCTCCCTCGGGCCGGTGACTTTGGATTAAGCTATGTTCCCGGAATCTCACATTGCGAAGGAGGTCTCCCATGCCCGTTTTCAAGCTTGGAAAGCACCGTCCGAAGATCGACAGCCGCACTCTGCAATTTGGAAAGTATTTAACTGCCGAACTGGCGCCGCCACCGACAACCATCAATTGGACAAAACCGGTCACCAACTGGCCGATGATGGGAAACGATAAATACGGAGACTGCACCTGCGCCGCCGCCGGCCACATGATCGAAGAATGGACGGCCAACACCGGCACCATCGACGTGCTGCCGGATACGGCGATCCTGGAGGCTTACAACCATTTTGCCCACGGCAATGCTGATGCGGGGGCAAACATGCTGGACGTATTGAAGTACTGGCGCAAGACCGGCATTGCGAAAGACAAAATCATGGCTTTTGCGCAGTTAGAACCGCACAACAATACTCAATTGCAGGATGCAGTCAGCATCTTCGGCAATTGTTATATCGGGCTGGCGCTGCCAAACTTTGCCGTCCCGCCCAACACCAACTTTCTTGACATACCTTGGATCGTGCCAGCGGGTGGTGCGGTCGGCAACGCCGCGCCCAATCCCAACAACGGGCACTGCGTGCCCGCGGTGGCGTATGATCAGCGCTTCATTTATGTAGTGACGTGGGGCGCTTTGAAGACGATGAGTTGGCAGTTCTACGATGCGTACGCGGACGAGGCATTTGCCGTGTTGAGCACGGACTGGATCAATAAGCAGGTGGGAACAGCACCGTCAGGATTTGACATGCAAACGCTGCAACAAGACCTGGCGGCTGTGATCAGCGCGCAGAGCAAAAACACGCTTGCCGCATAAAACGGAGCATCAGCGAAACCCAGCCCCGCTCGCCCGAGCGGGGCTTTTTGCTTGGGCGAATTCCCCACCCTAACGTCGCAAAGAAGGTTCCGTTAAGGATGGGGCACCCAGCGGGAGCAGCGGATTCCTCACCGCTAAAGCGGATTCGGAATGACAAGAGCGAAAGAACTGCGGAGCTTCCGCCGGACAGCTCGTTCGACTGCGCTCAGGATGGAACTTTTGTTCTGGCTTGGGCGTACTTGCTCTTAGATCATCCGATGACTGGATCTTTGTCGTCCGTAGCCACACGTCCGAATTTTTGTTCTAATTTCGTTCCGAGGATTCCTATGCGCAAACTAATGTTTGGCTTCCTGCTGCTCGCACTGATTTCAACTGTCGCCACAGCCCATGCCCAGACGGCGAATGAAATTCTCGCCAAATCCAAGCAGGCGATGGGCGGTGACGTCTGGGATGCGATTCACACCACGCACAGCATCGGCAAAGTCGTTACCAGCGGACTCACCGGGCAGGGTGAATCCTGGGAAGACAACCTCACCGGTCATTATGTGGACCGCTATCAACTGGGCCCGGCCTCGGGCGCGGAAGGTTTCGACGGCACGATTGTGTGGACGACAGACACTTCCGGCCAGCCTCGCCTGGAAGGTGGGGGCGAAGAGCGTCAGGCGGCCGCGGATGAGGCCTATCGCCGTTGCTTTGCCTACTGGTTTCCGGAGCGCTGGCCGGCGCAGATCGAGTATTCGGGCGAGAAGGAAGAGCAGGGCAAGCGTTTCTATGTGGTTCGTATCACGCCGAAGGATGGCCGCCCGTTCGACATGTGGATCGACCCCTCCACTTACCTGATCGACCACACTGTCGAGAAAGCGGACATTGAAACTCGCACCAACTATTTCTCCGATTACCGCACCGTCAACGGAGTGAAAGTCGCCTTTGGCGGGCGCTCCACCAACGGCGACACCAAGTACGACCAGTTCACGACGCTCGAGAAGGTTGAGTTTAATGCTGCGGTGCAGGAGGCCATGTTCCACATGCCAGCGCCGCCTGCGCCAGATTTTGCCATCGCCGGTGGCAAGAGCTCTACGGCGGTTCCTTTCGATCTCATCAATAATCACATCTATGTGGAGGTGAAGCTGAATGGTAAGGGGCCATTCCGCATTCTGTGCGACACGGGCGGCGCGAATATCATCACGCCGACGGTTGCCAAAGAGCTGGGTGTGAAATCAGAGGGCGCGCTGCAGGGAAGAGGCGTGGGGGAAAAGTCCGAGGACGTCGGTCTTGCCAAGCTCGAGACGCTTCAGGTGGGCGACGCCACTCTCACCGACCAGCTCTTCGCGGTTTATCCCATGGAGTCGTTTGCCAGCGTCGAAGGCGTGGAGGAATCGGGGCTCATCGGGTACGAAGTCTTCAAGCGCTTCGTCGTCAAAGTGGACTACGAGCACAGTGTTCTCACGCTGATCGTGCCCTCGGCCTTCACCTATCAAGGGAACGGCGCCAAGCTGCCGTTTGTTTTCAATGCGCACATTCCCCAGGTGGACGGCTCGATTGACGGAATTGCTGGCAAGTTCGATATCGATACCGGTTCGCGATCCTCGCTGGACATTATGAAGCCGTTTGTCGAAAAGCATGACCTCGTCACGAAGTACAACGCGAAAACCGAAGCGGTGACGGGATTCGGCGTCGGGGGCGCTGCCCGCTCTCTGCTCGCCCGCGCCAAGGTGTTGCAGCTGGGGAATGTGGAAGTGCACAATCCGGTGACGGAACTGTCGGTGCAGGAAAAGGGCGCATTCACCAGTCCGTACGTGGCTGGCAATGTGGGGGCGGGGGTTCTCAAGCGCTTCAACATCACCTTTGATTACGCGCACCAGGAGCTCATCCTTGAACCCAACGCCAATTATGACAAGCCCGATGTGTTTGACCGCTCCGGAATGTGGGTGAATCAAGGCGCGGGCGCTTTCGAGGTAATGGATGTGACGGCGGGAGGGCCAGCGGCGGCAGCGGGCATTAAGGTGGGGGACAAGATCGTCGCGGTGGATGGCCAGCCTGCCGCGCAGATCACGCTGCCCGATCTGCGCAAGCGGTTCAAATCCGAATCCGCAGGGACCAAGGTTCGCCTGGCGGTTAAGTCGGGAGACCAGCAGCGCGACGTCGAACTGGTCCTGAAGGACCTTGTTTGATTACCGGGCGTATTTTCTGGTTGGATGGCCCGCAAGTTCCGACTGAGGTTGCGAGGACGCCAGTTAGTGGTGCTGCGCTTCGCGGACATCGAGCGTGGAGTTGGCCAAAGAAACCGACTGGCGCACCACCCGGTTCAACTCCTCTCCCTGCACCAGGCCGTTGACCGCAACCAGGACCACGCCTTGGGAGAATTTTTCCGGATTCCAGGACTTTAAGCGGATCTCGAAAACAGAATTCAGGTGCACGAACTCGTCATTATCCGCGCCCAGCACCAGACGAAAGCTGGGATGCAGTTGCGGAGGTTTCTCCGGGCGGATGGTGCGAGCCAGAAGATCGCAGGCCCACGTGTAGATACGGACAGCCTCGTTGGCTTCCCACTTCTTATTCTTGGGATTTGAAATCTCGAATGGAAGAGAGGTCTGGGCGTGAATGCGTGCGATGGGAGCGGCCACGACGCACATCAGGAATGAGCCGAGAATCGCCCGCCAGAAATGTCGCTTGGCCATCAAGAAATGAGGATGCGGGAGGCAAGTTTCAGGTTTCGGTGGATCGGTTTGCTGGAGGCTGGGGACGAAATCGGGACGCGGGGGCTCAACACTTGCCATGGTGTACTCCTATCGGATGATGGCGTGTGCGCCAAGAGCGGGTAAAGATCCCGAAGGTAATGGCAGGAGGCAGAGGTGAGTGGTCAGTAGTCGGATCCCTTTTGGGATGGGTGCGCACGGGAGATCGTTTCCTCCCATTTCGCTTGTTCAATAAGGTAAGCCCCGATACTGTTGTAAAGAACCGCGCAAGTCTGTAGCGTTTGGGGAAAGATCCCGTTGGCAGGGGTGGGCTGAGTTGAAAAGATTGTATCGAAGAATCTGGTGGCAGCTTTGGGCAGCTTGCCTGGCAGTGCTGCTGGCTGCGTTTTCGTTGGCGCAAGGGCCGGTTGAATTCTCCCACCGCAACGTCGCAAAAAACGCTGGGTTAGGATGGGCCACTCTGCAGCAGTCGCCGGGCGGGGACGTCCGGTCTGCACAGGCGAATCAGCAACCTGCCGGCGAGGACACCGGCGCTACACAAGAACAGAAAATCTCGCCCAAGGAAGCGGAACAGCTCTTCCGAGATGTGGATGAGATTCTGAAGTTTGCCAGCGAGGACACGGCCTTGCCGGTCAAGCATAAAGTCAAGCGCAAGCTCACCACCCGCGATGAAGTTGTGGCCTATCTCGAAAAAACCATGGCTGAGGACAAGGACGCGCAGCGGTTGCGCCGTTCGGAGCTGGTGCTGAAAAAATTTGGGTTGCTTCCGGCGGACTTCGACCTGCAGGGCTTTTTGGTGAAATTGCTGCGCGAGCAGGTGGCAGGGTTTTACGATCCGAAAACGAAAACCGTGAATTTGCTGGACTGGATTGGACCGGAGCAGCAGCGTCCGGTGATGGCGCACGAGCTGACGCACGCGCTGCAGGATCAGTCGTTCGGGCTGGAGAAATGGATGAAACGTGGCGACGTGGATCTGGATGAGAAAAAAAATCCTACGCCGGAGGATCTGGAACAGGATGAAGTCAGCGAAGCGAGGCAGGCGGTGGTGGAAGGGCAGGCCATGGTCGTGTTGGTCGACTATATGCTGGCGCCGGCCGGGCAATCGCTGCTAAGTTCGCCGCAGTTGGCGAACGCGCTGAAGGAGGGAATGCTGTCGGGGACGGCTGATTCGCCGGCTTTTCAGCGTGCGCCCATTTTCTTGAAAGAGGCGTTGACGTTTCCGTATCGCTACGGCCTGGATTTCGAGGCGGAGCTGCTGCGCAGCGGCGGCAAGCAGAGAGCCTTTGCCGCAGCGTTCAGTGATCCGCCTCAGTCTACGCGACAAATCATGGAGCCGAAGACGTATCTTTCCGGCGAAAAGCTGGAGCCGATGCACTTGCCCGATTTCAAAGAGGATTTCAAGAATTATGAGCGCTTTGATATCGGAGCGATGGGCGAATTTGATGTGGGGGTGCTGGTAGACCAGTATGCGGGAGCGGAAGCTTCGCAGGCGATTTATCCGCACTGGCGCGGGGGCTATTACTATGCGGTGCGGCCGAAGGGGGATCCGGCAGCGCCGCTGGCATTGTTGTATGTTTCGCGGTGGTCGGATGCGGAAAGTGCGGCGCGCTTCGCGGGAATTTATGCCAAGGCGCTGGCGACGCGCTACAAGCATGTACGTGAAGCGGTGGAAGACGGAGGAGCACCTTTGGACCTGCATAATTTGGAAACCTTGACTGGCTCTCACAGTTGGCTCACGGAGCAAGGGCCAGTGGTGGTCACAGTGCAAAAAGAAACTGTCTTGATCACCGAAAGTCTGGATCAGCCGACGACCGAGCGCGTGGAGCAGGAGTTGCTGGGGGTTGCGGTGAAGCAGTAGTGGTTCAGTTTTAATAAGGAAGCGAGCCAAACGCGCGTTTTTGTTTTTGTTAACGCTGGGCTCCCTCGACTGCGCTCGGGATTTCGGCGCGCGGCTCGGACGCCGCGCAAGCGCCTCAGCTTCGCTGCGCAAAGGCGGCTTGCTCAGGATGACAAATCGAACAGCACTGATGTAGAAGCGCGTCTTGGGTATAATCTGCAATTCGTAATTCAGAGGATTTTTGGCGGGGGAAGTTTGTCGCAAGCGGAGATTGGCATCATCGGGGGCAGCGGGTTGTACGCGATGCCCGGTTTGAGCAATGTGCAGGAAGTCCGGCAGCAGACGCCGTTCGGAGAGCCATCCGATGCTTATATCCTGGGAACGCTCGAAGGGCGGAAAGTGGCGTTCCTGGCGCGGCACGGGCGCGGACACCGCATTCTTCCTACGGAGCTGAATTTCCGGGCGAATATTTATGGCTTTAAGCAGCTCGGGGCGGAGCGAATCGTTTCGCTTTCCGCAGTGGGATCGCTGAAAGAGGAACACAAGCCGCTCGATTTCGTGATTCCCGATCAGTTCTTCGATCGCACCCGGCATCGCATAGATACGTTTTTCGGCGAAGGCGTAGTGGCGCACGTCGCATTTGCTGACCCGATCTGTCCCGAGCTGGCTAAAGTCGTCGAAGGGGCTTGCGGGAAAGCAGGCGTGACGGGCAAACGGGGCGGGACTTATCTGTGCATGGAAGGGCCGCAGTTTTCGACCAAGGCGGAGTCAAATATTTACCGCAGCTGGGGCATGGACATCATCGGCATGACCAATTTGCAGGAGGCCAAGCTGGCGCGGGAAGCAGAAATGTGTTACGTGACGGTTGCCATGGTTACGGATTATGACTGCTGGCATCCGCAGCATGAGGCGGTGACGGTGGATCAGGTGGTGGCGGTTCTGCTGAAGAATGCAGAGAATGCCTGTAGAGTGATACGCGAGACCGTGGCGGCAATGCCGTCCGGGCGAAGTTGCAGGTGCAGCGCAGCATTGGCGCACGCGATCATCACGGAGCGCGATAAGATTCCTGCGGCCACACGCGAGAAACTGAAACTGATTTTGGGAAAGTATGTGAAGTGAGGCAGGGTTCCCACCCTATGTCGCCGAGGACGCTCCATTAGGGTGGGGCACCTGCGCATCGCAAGAGCAGATTCCTCGACACGCCCTCGCCGCTACGCGGCTGCGGGCGGCTCGGAATGACAAGGGGCTTAAAGAGCACTATTTTGGACCGTCTGTTGTGATAACTACCGGAGATAGAGCTAAACGATGAGCATTGTTGCGGTAGGTTCGATTGCGTTTGATTCCATCGCCAGTCCGTCCGGGCGGGTGGAAAATATTTTGGGCGGTTCGTGCACGTATTTCGCTCTCGCCGCAAGCTATTTCACAAAAGTACGAATCGTGGCCGTGGTGGGCGAAGATTTCACGGCTGAGGATGAGAACGTTTTTCGGCAGCGCGGGATTGACACGCGTGGTATCGAACACGCGAAAGGCAAGACTTTCCGCTGGGGCGGGCAATATTTTGAAAACCTGAATGAGGCCAAGACGGACTTCACAGAACTGAATGTGTTCGAGAAGTTTCAGCCGCGCATCCCGCGAGAGTACATGGATTCGGAATTTCTGTTTCTGGGCAACATCCATCCCAATTTACAGGCTACGGTCCGCCAGGAGATGAACGGAGTGCAACTGACTGGCGGCGACACGATGAACTACTGGATTAACAGGACCCGCGCCGAACTAATGCAGACGCTGAAGCTGATTAACGTATTGCTCATCAATGACGCGGAGGCCAAAATGCTGGCGTCAGAAGGGAACCTGCCTCGCGCCGCACAAAAAGTGTTGGCCATGGGGCCGCAGGCGCTGGTAATAAAACACGGAGAATATGGCGCGACGATTTTCTTTCGCGAAGGAGCGTTCGGAATCGGCCGGCATCCGTTTCGCGCACCGGCGTTGCCGATCGAGGAAGTGAAAGATCCAACCGGAGCCGGGGACTCGTTTGCCGGGGGTTTCATGGGGTACATTGCCTCGCAGGAGCAACTCAACCGTGAAGTGCTGAAGCGGGCCTTGTTCTACGGCGGTGTGATGGGATCGTTTGCCGTGGAGCGCTTCGGCACAGAGCGGCTGCAAGAACTCACGCGGGAACAGATCGAAAGCCGGTTTCAAGTTTTCCGTGAATTGACTCACCTGGAATGAATATCCAGCGCACGCCTCGCTGGGATCGTGAGACCACGCTGGTGTCTCAGCTGGCGGCTGCCGCCTCGTTGCTGTCTTTTCTTTTCTACTTTCGCCATGGGGAGCTTCTGCTTTATGGCGATGCCGTAGCGCACATTAATATTGCGCGCCGGGTTATCGATTCGCGCACGCCCGGGCTGCTGCAGTTAGGCACGGTGTGGCTGCCGCTGCCGCACCTGCTAATGGTTCCGTTCTTGCTCTCCGATGCGGCGTGGCAGACGGGGATCGCGGGAGCGATCCCCTCGATGTGCGCTTATGTTCTGGGTACGGCGGGGATATTCCGGCTGGTGCGCGGAGGGTTAGGCAGCGAAAGGCAGCCAGATTTTGCAGCGCGCGCGGCGGCGTGGATGGCGGCAGCGATATATGCCGCGAACCCCAGCCTGCTGTACATGCAGACCACGGCGATGACGGAGGTTTTGTACCTGGCATTCTTTATCTGGTCCGTGGTGCACTTCAGCGAGTTTGCGCAGAGCGCCAAAGCTGCAAAGGGCGATGGCAGCCATGCATCATTAATGAAATGCGGTTGGTGTGTGGCGGGCGCTGGCGTGACGCGCTATGACGGATGGTTTCTTGCGGGGGCAATGTGCCTGGGTGCGTTGTGGGTGGTCTTGAGATCCGAACGGCGTGCGCTTCGCGGTGGATTTGTCAAATTCGTTTTGCTGGCAGCGGCTGCGCCAGTGCTGTGGCTGGGATACAACGCGATCATCTATCGCAATCCGTTGGAATTTGCGAACGGTCCGTATTCGGCGCGTGCCATTGAGCAGCACAAGACGGCACTATCCGGTTCTTCCCCGCACCCGGGCTGGCACAATCTGCCGGTTTCGTTCAGCTACTTTCTGAAGGCTGCGGAAGACAACATCGCGGAAGGGAAGGTTCAGAAGTTATGGGTGGGGTTGCTGTTGGCCGGAGCGGCGATTGTTGTGGCGTTCAACAGAGGACTGTGGCCGCTTCTGCTGCTGGCGGTTCCGTTGGGGTTCTACACATTGTCGATCGCCTATGGCAGCGTGCCAGTTTATCTTCCGGATTGGGAGCCGTTCTCTTACTACAACGTGCGCTTCGGACTGGAGCTGGTTCCTGCATTTGCCGTGATGGCGGGAGTGACGGTGCATTTCCTGCTCGGCCGGGTCCGGCAGAGATCGGCGATTGCAGCAGTTTTGCTTTGCGCTGTCATTCTGATCGGCGCCAGTTATGGCTTGGCATGGAAGGCTCAGCCGATCTGTTACCGCGAAGCCTGGATCAATTCCAGAACACGAATTGCATTGGAGACTGGCCTTGCCGTGACTCTTGTGAAGCTGCCGCACGATTCGAGTTTGCTGATGTATCTGGGCGACCACGCGGGTGCGCTGCAGGACGCTGACATCCCCATGCGCCGCACGATCAACGAGGGCAATCACCGGCCGTGGAAAAGACCTTCCGATCCTGAGGGACTATGGGAGAGAGCGTTGGCAGACCCACAAAAGTATGCAGATTATGTGGTTGCCATCGACGATGATCCGGTGGCGTCAGAGGTACAAAGGCGGGACCTGACTTCGATGGTTGTGGTCCACACGAGCGGGCAACCTCCGGCCACAATCTATTGGAGCCATCGCTCGAGTGGTAATCAGACGCGTTAACCGGCAGCCTGGAACTGAGGTTGGGGCGGAGTTTCCCGGTGATAAAATCCAGCGCAAACAGGCTTCCATGCAGAATTTCCGGGTGCAACGCGAATGAGTCCGTCCGTTATCCCCTTCGTCAAGGCGAGCGCGTGCGGAAACGATTTCCTCATCATCGACGGCATGTATGCTCCGGCTGACATCGCAACATTCAGCCGGCGCATCTGCGATCGTCATCAAGGCGTGGGCGCTGATGGAGTGGAATGGCTGTTTCCGGCGCAGGACGCAGAGGTGCGGGTGAGATTGTTTAATGCCGACGGATCGGAGGCGGAGATTTCGGGCAACGGAACACGATGCGTGGCGGCGTACATTTGCGCGGAACAAGCGAGAGAAAAAGTCGTGGTGCGGACGGGCGCGGGCGTGAAGACCTGTGCGCTTACCGCTCGTAACGAAAATCAGTATGAGTTCGAAATTGCCATGGGCGAGCCGCAGGTCGGGAATGAGTTTCCGATCAAGCTGGCATTCGGGGAAGTGCGGGGCATTCCAGTCTCGATGGGCAATCCCCACTATGTAGTGTTTGTGAGCGAGTTCGGCCCGGGATGGCAAGCGGAAGCGGCGGAAATCGGACGACATCACGATTTCAAGCATGGGATCAACGTTGAACTTGTAATCGTTCATGACACAGGGAGCGTAGACGCCCGATTTTTTGAGAGGGGAGTGGGCGAAACGCAGTCGTCGGGGACCGGTTCGTGCGCGGCGGCGGTGGCAGCGATTGCAGCGAAAAAAGTCGAGTCCCCAGTCCGGGTAAATACCCCGGGAGGAATACAGACAGTTCGATGGGAAGAGCAGGTGTTTCTTCGCGGGCCGGCGCAGTTGATCTGCCGAGGAGAATTTTTCGTTTAAGATTGCAGCCAGATGCCATCCACTCCGTCGATTGCGCGCGTGAAGCCTGCGGCTCTGCGGCCGGGAGACACGGTCGGAATTATCGCTCCTGCCAGCAATATCAAGCCCGAATCACTGGAAGCTGGCTGCCGGGCCTTACGCGAGCTGGGATATAAACCTTTCTATTTTGATTCCATCCTGGAGCACGAGCTTTATTTTGCCGGTCCGGTTGAGCGGCGAGCGCGAGAACTGGAAGAAATGTTCATGCGGCCGGAGGTGGGCGCTATCGTTTGTGCGCGCGGAGGATACGGTGCGAATTATCTTCTCGGGGTGCTTGATCTCGAGACGATCCGGTCGCATCCGAAAATGTTTGTTGGCTACAGCGATGTGACGACACTGCTGACGTATTTCGCCGATGCTGCCGGGTTGGTCACGTTCCACGGGCCGATGGTAACGAAGGATTTCGCGCATGCAGACGGAGTGGATCTGGCTTCGTGGCAAGCGGCGCTGGGCGGACAAACCGAATGGAGCGTGGGAGCTGAGTCTGGAGTTAAACCGTTGGTTGGAGGCAGGGCCGAGGGCATTCTGTATGGTGGATGCTTGTCCATGCTCGTCGCGTCGCTCGGCACGCCGTATGAAATCCAAAGCGAGGGCACAATTCTGTTTCTCGAAGATGTAGCGGCCAAGCCGTTTCAGATTGATCGCATGCTGATGCAATTGAAGCTGGCCGGAAAACTGCGGGGCGTCCGGGGAGTTGTTTTTGGAGAAATGCTGGATTGCGTTCAAAGCCAGGGTCAGGGCTACACGCTGGAACAGGTTGTGCTGCGTGTGGTTGGAGATTTGGGTGTACCGGTCGGGTACGGAATGCGGTCGGGGCATGTTTCCCGCGGGAATGTGACGCTGCCAATCGGCGTGCGGGCGGAGCTGAATGTGAATCAGGGTGGGGTGAGCCTGAGGATTCTGGAAGCGGCTACAGTCGCGGATGGAGGCAAGCCAACCACGAAGGACACGAAGGTTCACAAAGGGTTGGTTTGAAGCACAGAGGACACAGAGCCAGACAGGGGATATGAGCAAGCATGTTCATCTGATCGGAATCTGCGGAACCGCGATGGCGTCGCTCGCGGGGATGCTGCAGCAGCGCGGGTTTCGGGTCACTGGCTCGGATGCGGCGGTATATCCGCCGATGTCAGATTTTCTGGCAGCGCTTGGCATTGCCGTGATGCAGCCATTCGGGGTGCAGAATCTGCAGCCCCGACCAGATCTTGTGGTGGTTGGAAACGCCATTTCCCGGGGCAATGTTGAGCTGGAACAGGTGCTGGATCAGCGGATTCCGTTTTGCTCGCTGCCAAAGATTCTCCATGAGGAATTCTTGCGCGGAAAAGAAGTGTTGGTGGTAGCGGGCACGCACGGGAAGACGACGACGACTTCGATGCTGGCGTGGATTTTTGAGAGCGCGGGATTGCAGCCGTCGTTTCTCATTGGAGGGATTGCGGAAAATTTTGGCAGCAGCTTCAAGCTGGAAAAAGGCGAACACTTCATCCTCGAGGGCGATGAGTATGACACGGCCTTCTTCGATAAAGGGCCGAAGTTCATGCATTACTTTCCTGATGCGGTGATTCTGACTTCGGTGGAGTTTGATCACGCGGATATTTACAAGGATCTCGACGCGGTGGAAACGGCGTTCAGGAGGTTAGCGAACCTGGTTCCACAGCGCGGCCGGATTGTGGGGTTTGATTCTGGAGAGAGCATGGAGCGCTGTCTGGCGCGGGCGTTTTGCCCGGTGGAAAGGTATGGGGCGAAGCCGACATCACAGTGGCAAATCAACAATCTTCGTCTGGAACCGACGCGCACTGCATGGTCGGTTGTGCGCAATGGGCAGGCGTGGGGCGATTTCGAGTTCGCAGTGGCCGGGGAGTACAACGTGTGGAATGCCACCGCTGCAGCCGCTCTCGCCGCCGATTATGGGATTGCCAAAGCGCAGATTGCCAGCGCTCTGAAGACGTTCAAAAGCGTAAAGCGCCGACTGGAGGTTCGGGCAGTTGTGGGCGGTGTCACGATTATTGACGACTTTGCGCATCATCCGACTGCCATTGCTGGCACGCTTACCGCGCTGCGTTCGCGTTATCCCGGGGCGCGGTTGTGGGCGATTCTGGAGCCGCGCTCCAATACGATGCGCCGCAACGTTCTGCAAAATGATCTGGCGAAGAGCCTGGCATTGGCCGATGAGGTAGTGGTGGCAAATGTGTTCAAGTTGGAGGCGATTCCGGAAGCGGAGCGGCTGGACCTGTCTGCGTTGGCCGCGGGAATTCAAGAAAATGGCCGGCGGGCGCGGATTGTGCCGACCGTGGATGGCATTGTGCAATTAGTTGCGCCGGAACTGCGCTCGGGCGACGTCGTGGCTATTCTCTCCAACGGCGGTTTTGGCGGGATCTACGATAAATTGCCGGAGCGCTTGAAAGCGTTGTCGCACGCTGTAGCCGAGGGGCGGCGGTGATTCGAACTATCGCGATGTTGACCTTCTGGGGGATTGCTCTGCCGATAGCTTCCGTGTTTCTGATTCCCTGGACTCTAGTCACCGGAGATGTCCGAGCTCTTTATCGAACGTGCATGTGGGGAGCGTTGACGGGCGTACGGCTCGCTGGAGTGCGCGTGCAGCCG
>DASPSE010000123.1:0-4529 GCA_035624085.1 Terriglobales bacterium | reverse complement strand
CGCTGGAGCTGAGCAGCGCGGCGGAAACGCGAGTCCGGTCATCCACCGAGTGCCCCAGATACTCCAGGCCAAATTGGTTATCTCCCATTTGTCCAAAGATGTTGTTATCGCCAACCGGGATGAAGTGGTAGGTCTGATAGATCCCACCTTCACCGGTGAGTCCAACCGCGCGCTTCTCGGAAAGCAGGTTGTTGAGCTCGAACCGGCCCATCTTGACGTTCAGCCACGAGCTGCCGAAGATATTGTCGAAGCGCGCCATCACCGTCTCAAAGTGGAAGGTCGCTGTCGGGTCCGACGACGGCAACACATAAAAGGAAATGTTTTTGTCTAGTGTTCCGCCGGTATGGAAGTCGAGACCGCTAAGGTCGAATCCGCTGCTGGTGATGCGGTCAATCGCCGCGTTCGAGCCGACCAGCTTTCCGCCCGCATAGGTATCGACGTCGCTAAGGCCGCTCACCCGGTGCCAGATCGGCGTAATACGAAATGTGACCGGCCAATACGCCGGGTTTTGCCAGATCGGCGCATCGTGGTCGTTCATGAGCTGATAGCCGTTGTCGCGGAACTTTAATCCAAAGTTGTTCAGGATCGGCCACGTTTCGTGGCATGCCGAACAGCGCAAACCGTATTTGCGGGCGAATGCAGGCAGGGCGTTAGCCTCGGGCATCGCGGCTAACATTAAGAAAACCGACAAGACCAGAGCGCTGAGGTGCCGCTGGGAGAAGGTCATTCAGTCCTCCTGATGCGAAATCAATAGCAAACTACTGTTTTGTCGTGGAAGACGCACTCGGAAGCCGGGAGCGTCCTCCGTTGCCTGTACGGCGACGGCCCTCCGCGGGGGCTTCTGTTAGAAACCCCACGGATTACGAAGTCACGGCAGACAAATGCCGTGAGCTACCCACAAGTGCGCGTGGACGCACTTAGTATCACGTCCAAAGGAAACATGTCAAGCGAAAATCAGCGACATCGATTTGTGAGGATCAGGAAAACTGACTGAGGGCCGCCAAATCTACGCTGCGGACCAGAATCCTGGCAACCGTTGTTGCGGTTTGCTTGGCGAGGCGTCGATCCTGCCCGAGCACCAGAGGACGCATGAAGCCGAACACGAGACCGAGTATTCCCACAGACTGAACCAGCGCCTCAAGTTCTTCTTGCGGGACTCTCTCGCAGCCCCGGGAACGTTGCAGGCGCTTGCGGATCGCCTTGGCGCGTACCGAAATAACCGCCCGTCTTATAACGCTCGCGACTGCTGGGTCCACAAACGCGCGCGGGATGAACACCTTGAGAAAATCGCGGTTCTCCCAGAAGCGATCGACTTCCCAAAGAACGAGCTGGATGAATTCGGCTTCCAAGGTGGGAGCTGGCTGCAGCTGGCGCGTCAAGTCTGCCACTTCTTTGGAGAAGTGGTGCTCGACCAAGGCGGGAAGCAAGCCGGCCTTGCCCTTGAAATAGCGGTGAATGAGACCCTCCGCGCATCCTGCCAAGCCGGCGATCTCCCGCGTAGTGGTCGATTCGTATCCTTTGGTGGCAAACAGGGTTAAAGCGGCCTGGATGAGAGCTTGCTGCTTCCCCTTGCGATTCCGCGTTCTTCTCGGTCTGCCATAATGACCGCTGGGGCCGATTTTCCCTGCGGCGGACGGTTGCGTTTCCGGTAGATGGCTGATCGAATTCATCTGCTCAAAGTCCAACAACGAAGCTGCAAGCGACGGTATGCCTCGATTCAGGGGTAAATGTCAAGAGCCGGCTGGCCCATGTTGCAAAAAGATTGTCAGATCAACCAATCCGCGCTCGCCGCTGGGGAGGCAAGTTGACAGCCAGCCTCACGGAGAGTAAGAGCTAGTAGGAAGAAAGCAGTGCGAAGAACCGCACTTGATGGGAATCTCAGCCGGACCAGTCGTTAAGTAATGGATCATATTGCCGAACAAGTAGCGAATCCATCCGCTGAAACACCTTTGAGCGGACTGTTGTCCGCCCGAAGGCAGTGGGTATACAGGGCGACGCGTACCATTACGCTCTCGCTTTTTTTTGTCTTCATCGCTCTGCCGCTCCACAGCCGGGAACGCAAAATCAGGAACGAGGACTACGGATTGGGCTTCTCGACGGAAATCTCTGCCCCGGAGAGCGAAGTGTTGCAGGCGGTGGACGACGTAGTCAACGACGGAGTGATCCAGGGAAGCAACGAATACATTAAAGACAAGTTTGTGGAGAAAGCCGAGTCCGCGACTTCGTCTCCCTTATTTCCTAAGTGGACGGAGCCAGGCAAGGTCTTCTACAAAGTGCGCATGAAAGTCCTAGCTCCAGCCAACTTCAAAGAGAGCAATGACGAGGGCACGCTGGCCGTGCGCTACGTGGTGCAGAGCAAAGGCCCCATGCAAACGATTTTGCGGATCGATGCGGTCTTCGTCGAAGACTTTCGGCGCGTCGTCCATGCTTCGAACGGCATGGTGGAAAGTGCGGAATACAAAGACGTTCAGGATCACGTGGACGCGCTCGAATTGGAGAAGAAGCAGGCCGCGGAGAGCGAAAGGCACCGCCAGGAGAAATTGGCCGCACAAGCACTCGAGCGTAAACGCGAGCAGGACGAAGCCTCTGCCCTTGCCACCGCACAGACCTCAGCCGAGACGGTGCAGCAGCACGTCCAGAGGCTACGCCAGCAAGTAGAACGCGTGGTCAAAGCCCCGGGCGCACAGCTCAAGTCGGCTCCGTTCCACAGCGCTACCAATCTGAAGGAACTGAACCCCGGCGCCGAGGTCGTGATCCTCATCGTCAGTCCGTACTGGTACGGAGTGGAAACCGAGGATGGGCAGCACGGCTGGATCAACCGCGAACAACTGGAGCCTCTGCCATGATGGCAACCGTCACCCGAGCCGCACGCAACGCCATTTATTGGTTGTTCGTGTTGCTCTGGTTCATGCCTTACGGCAACGCGCAGACTGTTCCCTATGAGCGCAAGGTGTCACAGCCGAAAGCTGTGGTTGACAAGGCCGTGAAGGAACTGCAACCCTCCGCGGCTGGCCGCCTTCCGGTTCTGGACGGTTTCGTGATTCCCGGGGATCGACCGCTGGATCGTTTTCAGCGCGGCTACTATCAATGCACGGTGGACGTGACCTCGCTGCCATCGGGCGGGACGCAGGTGCACGTCAGCGCGAAAATCACGGCGTGGTACGCCGATCCCGTCGCGGCAAAATCCGGATACCAGGTGCTTCCCTCGAACGGACGGCTCGAGTCAGATTTCCTGGACCGACTGGAAGAGTTGCTGGGCAAGACCTCGGTTGGGAGAAATCCAGCTCCAGCAGTACCGGCCCCAAAAACTGAGAATAAAGCCGCTGTCCTGCCGCCAGCGATCTCGGCACCGCAGCCTCAGGACACGGTGCCGGGTCAGCCCATCGTGTCCTCCAAAACCGCCGGGTCGACTTCTGCGCCATTCAAAGTGGGGACGATCACGCCCGAAGGTGAGGTTGCCTCTCTCGCCACGCGAAAAGCAGTCACTGACCGACACATCGAGGAACTCACCCAGGAAGCCAAGAACCTGGAAGAAATTCTTCGCAATCAGGCGCATCCCAGCAATCTGGTGGCTGTCAGGAAATCGGGGGCGCCGGTCTTGGTAAGTCCGAACGAAGGCGCAAAGGTGATGTTCCAGGCCACAGCCGGAGATGAGTTCGAAATGCTGGATGAGAATGCCAGTTGGGTGCATGTCCGCATCTCCGGCCTCTCGCGGGGATGGCTTCGGCGCAGCAGCGTGGAAATGCCGGAAGACTTCGGCTCGACACCGGAACCCCAATCTGCTCCAGCGGCTCAGACTGCACCAGAACCGCCCGAAAAGCCTTTTCAGGTGGAAAACGAACAGATCGCGTCCTTCCCTGGGACCTGGGTACCGCTGCGCGGAAAGACAGTGAAGATTATTTCTGTGCAGGAGGCCAAAGGCCGGCCTAACGAAACTGGCTCGCAAGCGAAGCTCGAATATGCTAAATCGCTGTTCGAGCGCGAGTATGTTGAACTGACGCGCTCCTCAACCACCGCGGCCGGAGTTGTGGTGGTTTTCGACTCCGAGGACGGCGGAATGATGGCGACAACCTTGCCGGTTCTGCAGCAGTGGAAAGCGGGTACGTTATCGGATGAAGCCATGTGGCGGCGCTGCTACTTCGATCCGCCGGATATGTTTGGTTCCTCCACCACCCCGTAAGCCGTCACTTCTTCGCTATCGCCATCAAATGCGCGCTGGCGCCCAATATTTCCGGCTCGCGCTCCACTTTGCGAACGCATTCCAGCAGCCGCGCACGCTGTGCTTCGTTACGCCATAGACTCTCGAAATCCCGCGCCATCCAGCCGGGACCTTCGATCGGAAATACCTCCGGATTCCTGAATCCGGCCTCCTTAATTTCTTCCTGCAATTCTGACGGCCGATGAAAGAACGCGGTCGTGAAGTAGCTGAGATCGCCAGTAGGATTTCGATGCTGGCCATCGGCAAGATCGCGTTCCAGTATTGCTGCAAACTCAGGATGATCGAAGAAGCCGCTGGATAACGAATCGAA
>DASPSE010000325.1:0-10273 GCA_035624085.1 Terriglobales bacterium | reverse complement strand
CCCGGCATTTCTTCCAGCGTGCCGGCTTCGACCTCGCCTTTATTGCCGGTGATGCCGATCGCTGTCCGCTCCGCGCCGGGAATGGAATGGGCGCGGTAGCCGAGCGACTCGATTTTCCGGCAGACGGCACGGACCTGGTCTTCGGTAGCGTGCGCCTGCATGACGACGAGCATGGCCCCACCTCGAAAGCCTTAAGTCTATCTTTAAGCGCGGGATTCCGGCAAACAAGAGCCGGCGATGGTAGTGTCTTAATTTGGCGTCGCTCTGCGACCCTAGCGAATTCTTAGCGTCCTTTCGGTGAAGAGCTTTTAGCCGCAAAGACCGCAAAGGATCGCTAAGGGCGCAAAGCAGTCAAGCAATCGGAACTAGGACACTACCCCGGCGATGGTAGAGCTAAGTCTCTACTGCCCTCCAGTCAAAAATACAGGATTGCCTGTAGCAACCAAATAAGCGCTTTCTTGTATCATCCTTAACCATCGCTTTGGAGGTGCCCCATGAGGCAACGCGTTTTGAGTCTGTCAGTATTAGTTTTGCTTGCGGCAGGTTCCTTATCGGCACAATCACACTTGGTTTTGAAAGCGAGTGATGGAACCACAGGCGGCATAGGTGCGGCTTCGCCTATCGCTGCGCTGCCGCCGAGCACGACCGAGCAGCGGGAAGTTCGCCAAAACATCAGGGATATTCATTTCGATTTCGATCGGGCTGATTTGCGTCCTGAAGACCGTTCCACGCTGGAGTCGGACGCCCAATGGTTGAAAGCCCACCCAGACACGTTAGTCACGATTGAGGGTTGTGCCGATGAACGCGGAGACATCGTCTACAATGTGGTGCTTTCTGACGAGCGAGCCGCCACCGCCAAGGATGCTCTGGTCGCTCTTGGGGTTCCGGCCGGCCAGATTGTGTACGCGACGGGATGGGGGAAACTGTATCCAATCTGCTTCCAATCGGACGAAGGCTGCTGGAGCCAGAATCGCCGCGCTCATTTCGAACCCTGGTAGTGCTGGCGGGGTAAACGCGGGAATCAAGTGCCCTCACGCTCATCATCCGTGGAGGCTACGGTGTCCCGCGCCCAGAGTTTTTCCGCAGCACATAGTACTCATTGACGGGCCGGTCATCCTGCAAGGCGGGAGCTTGAGGAGCATCCGCGATCATCTGCTCGGGACGGAACTCGTTCTTGAGCACGGTGTCAAGCTCAGCCGCAGCGTTGGGTTGGCGGCTCCATTCCATCAGGTCCTGAATGGCTGACTCCGGCATGCGCGGGACCAAGTCCGCAGCAGTTTGCGCAGGAATGGGCCGTCCGCTGGCCAGGAAATGAACTCCCCCATACTTCACTCCGATGAAATGGACCGAGTGGAAGACGCGGACATATGGGAACGATTCCAGCAAGGCCCGCGTTACCGAGGCGTGCAAGATGCCATCACCACCGGGTAGCCATTGCTGCAAGATGCCATCAGGCCGCAGCCTCTGTCTGACTGTCGAATAGAACTCCTTCGAGTAAAGCAGGCTGGAGCCTGCGGATTGAATCGGCGGCGGAGGGTCCACGGTGATGACATCGAATTGTTCTGTGGTTCGCTCCAGATAGCGCCGTCCGTCATCAATTACCACGTGGGAAAGTGGCGACTGCAGCAGCTGTGGACCATCGGGATGGAAATATCCGAACAGGCGGGGAACGCTGGGCACCAACTCGACCGCGGTGCTGGGAATTCCCCAGGAGAGCAACGAGCGATAGGTTGTCCCCATGCCGAAACACACTACCAGAGCGCTTTGCGGTGGATGATCGAGAGAGACCAGCGGCAGATGCGCCATCATTTTGGTGATCGTGGACAATTCGGTCATACCCACTCCGTTGACCAGCAATCGCTTTCCCAGGTTTTCTGTTGTTACTCCCATGACGGTGGCAGTACTGTCGCGGAAGACCTCCGGGTGCACAAAGTGGGCGTCATAGTCCCTGCTGACCAGCAGCAATGCCAGTGAAACCGCCGCAACCGCGTAAGACAGCTTGCTTTGCCACCCAGATCTGGGGATCGCGATTTCCTGCCCTAACCACCATCCCAGGTTCATGCTGATCGCCAAAAAAGGCAGGGAAAGCACGAACAACACCCAGCGCTCACCCATGAACGGGAGAAGGAGAAATCCGGAGAGCAAGGGCCCGAGAATGCACCCCATCACGTTCACCGCGTAAGCACTGCCTGCTTTGTCGGGATCGCCTCCAGACCAACGGTCCACCAACATTGGGGTGACGAATCCCAGAGCTGCCGAAAACGGCACAATTCCCAGCGTCACCAGCAATTTTGGGAAGTTAAATTGCGGATCTGCAGTAACTAACGGCAACAACGCGAACAGCCCGAGAAAGATCCAGAGCAGTCTCCCGTGTTCCCGCTTTGAGTTGGCGCTGCGAAGGCGATAAGTTCGTGAGCCGACAAACGTGGATGCCAGATACAGGCCCAGAATGGAGGCGAATGTATAGACTGCGTTGCCCATGTATGGAGTAAACTGCCGGATCCACACCACCTCCATGCCCATGCTGGTTAGCCCTGTAATGAAGAGCAGGGCCAGCAGGTTTCCGTGGCTCCCAGTTTGAGCAAAAGAGCCGAGATCACTCAAACCTTCAGAAAATGTGACGCCTGGTTCGGCAAAAGGGCGTCTTAGCGTCAGTACTATCGCCGACGTGGCCAGGAACAGATTCAATACCGCTCCGATCCGTAAGGTGGCCCGGAAACCGTAAAGTTCGATTGCGAGCAAAGGCAGAATTGCTCCGGCCATGGCTCCCAGCACGTTCGCCACGTAAAGATAGCTGAATGACCGTTGTGCCTCCTGCCGGAAACTTTGGCGGATGGCCAGCATCGCCACCGGAATTGTCGCCCCCATGCAGGCGCACCACGGAACCAGGGAGAGGGCGATCCAAATTCCGGAAGCGATGTAGTAGGACGAAGATGAGGTGACTTCTGCGCGCTCCAGCAGTTCCCGGCCCCACAACAGCAGGTGAGGCACTAACAACGCGGACACTCCGATCAGCAGTTCAATGAGCGCGTAGAGGCGGAGCGCAGGAATCCTCATCCGCTCCGCAAATTTTCGGATCAACCGTCCGCTGCCCCACGATCCCATGCCTAGCCCCGCCATAAACACTGAAAGCACAATGGAGACCAGGGCAGTAGTGACTCCGAACTGGGCCATGGACAACCTGAGCCAGATGATCTCGTAGAGAATGCTGCAAAATCCCGAGATGAAAAAGAACAAGAAAAACCAACGCATTCCTGCGTCCTCTCGTGTACGCGCTGCAATGACTTCCGTGTGCAGTTGAATTCCGGCGCTCATGCTGCGTTCGATGAAAACACACAATCTGCAAACAGCACAAGTAAGCGGCGCAATCTGCGAAACATGACGTCTGGCTATACTTCCTTCATGCCCCGTTCTATCTCTCGTGAACAGGACATTCTCAAGCTGCCTCCGCGGAAACGCCCGCCTCGCCAGACCTCGCGGCGGATTGGAATCCATACTTCCGTCGCTGGCGGTGTGCAGCATGCGGCAGAGCGTGCCCACCGGCTCGGCTGCAATACCTTTCAGATTTTTTCTTCCAGCCCGCGGCAATGGACGCCCTACGAGTTAAGCCGCCCACAGTGCGATGAAATGACGCAGCTGCGAGATCGATATAATCTGAAACCTTTGGTGATTCACACCAATTACCTCATCAATCTCGCCGCCACGAACGAAATCTTTCTAAAGAAATCTATTGAAGCATTTCGTGGAGAAGTCGAACGAGCGCTGGCCCTGCGTGCCGAGTACCTGGTGCTGCATCCCGGTTCATTTCGTGGCGCAAACCGCGAAGCCGGACTGATGCAAACCGCTGCGGCGATCGCAGCCGCTACACAGGGCCTGGACTTGGCCAGGAGCGGGCTGACCATCCTGATTGAAAACACGGCCGGCGCGGAATTTTCTCTGGGAGGCAGCTTCGAGCAGGTGGTGGGGGTCCTGGAGCATCTGCGCGGCCTTGTACCCGTGGCGGCCTGCATTGATACTTGCCACGTCCATGTTGCCGGATATGACATCGTCAGCGTAGCCGGAATGCGTGCCACGCTGACTCATCTGGACGGAACGATTGGGCTAAAGAATGTCCCCGTCTGGCATTGCAACGATGCCAAAGCCGCCCGCGGATCGAAACTCGACCGTCATCAGCACATCGGGAAGGGAAGTATCGGGTTGGAACCGTTTCGGCGTCTGCTGAACGATCCGCGCCTGGCCCATGCCGCATTCATCGCCGAAACGCCAATTGACAAACCTGGAGATGACAAGAGAAATGTGGCGACGCTGAAACGGCTGCTATCTAAAGCGATTCCGTAGCGGCGGACGGTTTGTCCGCCCCAAAGATCGGTGTCTTGAGCAAAGAGCTTGATCGGCAGCCGCAAGATCTGATATGTTAAACATGTTTAACAATCATGTTGGGCATTCGTCTCGAACCCGAACTCGAAGAAAAGCTGGAGTCTCTCGCCAAAGAGACCGGCCGCAGCAAAAGCTACTATGCCCGCGAGGCAATCCGGCAATACCTGGAGGATCGCGAGGACTACCTGAAGGGCATTGCCGTCCTGGAGCGGCGCGAGCCTACCATCACGCTCGAAGAGTTGGAGCGGCGGCTTGGTCTGGACGATTGAAATTACCCGGACCGCTGAAAAGCAAATCAAGAGGCTAGACCGGGTCGCACAACAAGCCATCACACATTTTCTTCGGGACCGGCTTAAGCCTTCCGAGAATCCTCGGCAGTGGGGCAAGCCTCTCCACGGCGATAAGCGCGGATTGTGGCGCTATCGCGTGGGTGATTACCGCCTCATTTGCGATATCCAGGATGACAGAATTACGGTCCTCGTGCTCACGGTAGGTGATCGCAAAGACGTTTATCGTTCGCATTAGGCGGCCATGCGCCCCGCGACCGTTATTCTTCGTTGTAAAATCAAATCTCATTTGGTACGTGAAATTCTCTTGTATGCCCCAGGAAGAAACCACATCGGTTACGCCGGACAATCGCACCCGCGATGTCGGCGACGAGCGTTACGACGCGCAGCGCATCGAGACCAAGTGGTTCGAGCGTTGGCAGCAGGATCCCTCTCTCTACGCTGCTGAAAGCAGCTCCACCAAGCCGAAATATTACGTCCTGGAAATGCTGCCTTACCCTTCCGGCGTGCTGCACATGGGCCACGTGCGCAACTACGCCATCGGCGACGCGCTTGCTCGCTACATGTGGATGAATGGCTACAACGTGCTTCATCCCATGGGTTGGGATTCTTTCGGCCTTCCCGCGGAGAACGCCGCCATCTCCGCCAATGTGCCGCCTCGCGAGTGGACGCTTCGCAACATCGAGAACATGAAGCGTCAGATGAAGCGGCTGGGTTTCGCCTACGATTGGTCACGGGAAGTGACAACGTGTTTTCCGGAGTACTACCGCTGGAATCAGTGGTTCTTCCTGAAGCTCTACGAAAAAGGACTGGCATACCGCAAGAAGAGCAAGGTCAACTGGTGTCCGAAGTGCGCGACCGTGCTAGCCAACGAGCAGGTGGTCGACGGCTGTTGCTGGCGCCATGAAGATACCCGTGTTGAACAACGCGAGCTCGAGCAATGGTTCTTGCGCATTACGCAATATGCCGAAGAGTTACTACGCGATCTCGACAAGCTCGACAATTGGCCGGAAAAAGTCCGCACCATGCAGCGTAACTGGATCGGCCGCAGCGAAGGCACACTGGTCGATTTCAAGCTCGATAGCCCGGCGGGGCCGACTATCACTGTTTTCACCACGCGGGTAGACACGATTTACGGAGCAACCTCCGTCCAGCTTGCGCCCGAGCATCCGCTGGTCGCCACTCTGACGAAGAATAACGACTTATTGCGGGCGGAAGTCGAACGGTTGATCGCGGAGCAGCGCAACGCTAAAGAAGCGGGCGAGATCGGCGCCATTGAAAAACATGGAGTCAACACGAGGCATTACGCCCTGAATCCTTATAACGGAGAGAGGATTCCCGTCTGGGTGGCGAATTACATCCTGATGGATTACGGCACGGGGGCGATTATGAGCGTGCCGGCCCACGATGAGCGTGATTACGAATTTGCCAAGAAGTACAAGTTACAAATCCGGCTGGTGATCGTTCCTAACCCCGAAGATCCGGAAGAGACCGTAACCGAGCCGCCGCTGCCTTTCACCACTTTGAATGGAACGCTGGTGAATTCCGGGCCATTCAGCGGCCTCGATTGTGAAAACGCAATCGAGAAGATGTCGGCGTATGCCGAGGAGCACGGTTTCGGTAAGGCCGCCGTCACTTATCGCCTTAAGGACTGGGGCATCTCCCGCCAGCGCTACTGGGGCACGCCCATCCCGATACTTTATTGCGAGAAAGATGGCATCGTTCCGGTACCGGAAAAAGATTTGCCGGTTATCTTGCCGGAAAATGTCGGGATCACGTTGAGCGGCGGCTCGCCTCTGAGCAAAGTGCCGCAGTTCGTCAACGCAACCTGTCCGAAGTGTGGAGGTCCGGCGCGCCGTGAGACCGACACCATGGATACCTTCATCGATTCGTCCTGGTATTTCTATCGCTACACCGACGCGCAAAACGATCAGGCGCCGTTTGATTCGAAAATAGTCGATTATTGGTTCCCCATCGATCAGTACATCGGAGGGGTCGAACACGCAATTCTTCACCTCATCTATTCACGCTTCTGGACCAAGTTCATGCGCGACATGGGATTGGTCAAGCACGACGAACCCGTCGAGCGCCTGTTTACGCAGGGGATGATTATCAAAGAAGGCGCCAAGATGTCCAAGAGTTTGGGCAACGTAGTTTCACCCGACGAGATGGTCCAGCGCTTCGGCGCCGACAGCGCGCGCCTCTACAGCTTGTTTGCGGCGCCGCCCGATCGCGATCTCGACTGGAAAGACGAAGGCATCGCGGGGATCTACAGGTTTTTGAGCAAGGTGTACAGATTCGTAGTCCGCAACGCCCCTGGTCAACCTACAGCGGCGCAGCGGGCTGCGTCTCAGGACATGCCGCCGGAAGCCCGCGCCATCCAGCGCAAACTCCATCAGACGATCAAACGAGTGACCGACGATTTTCGAGGCCGCTGGCATTTCAATACTTCGATTGCGGCAATCATGGAGTTGGTGAACGAACTCCACGATTTCGAGGATCGTGGCGCGCGAGCGTACTCGCCTGCGGAAGCCGCCCTATTCGCAGATGTTCAGCGGAATCTCGTGCTCCTGGTCGCTCCCTTTGCCCCCTATCTGGCTCATGAACTCTGGGAGATGTTGGGTGAAAAGGGAAGCCTGCTGAATCAGCCCTGGCCCCGGTACGATGCCGAGCTCGCCAAGGAAGAAGTCATTGAGATTCCGGTCCAAGTGAACGGGAAATTGCGGAATGTAGTCGTCGTGCCAGCGGATGCGACCGAAGATACGATCCGCGAGGCAGCCTTGTCGGATGAGAAGGTAAAATCCGCGATTGCAGGCAAGCAGATTGTGAAAGTGATCGTTGTGCCCCGCAAACTGGTCAGCATTGTTGTGCGCTAGCCTCGTTTGTTTCAGTTATCCTACCTATAGTGAAATCGCCTTCGCCCACCCTCGAAGGTTTCCGAGTCATGCTGCGCCGGCCGTCGTTCGGGTTGGCCGAGATCGCGTGGCGCTGGAGCTTCGGAGCGGCCTGCTGGCTGCTGCTTGCATTTTCATTCTTCGAATACCTCAACACTCTCCCGGTGACTCGGGGTGATCTGCTGCTGTTGCGAACCCGGCAGCCCAGACTGATCTCCCAGGCAATTGCCCACATCTTTCGCGGCAGCGGATCGCGGGTGATCGAAACGATTATTGTGTTGGCAGTGGCGCTGGCCGTTGGGTGGATCGCCATCGCATCCTTCGCCCGCGCAGCTACGATCAAGGCCTTGCTCAGCTACTTCGGTGAGCCGGAGAACTTGCCGGCAGCACAGTCTCGCATTCCAAGCGGAAAGCGCGAATGGCGGTTGCGTTCGCTCTTCGGCCTCAACTTCTTCCGTGTGGCGACGGCGCTTGCGGCCACTGTGGGATGCCTCGCCGCTTTGCTTCTGGGCGGGGCGGTTTCACCGGCCGATAATCCCGCACCCGGCAGCGCGTTTCTGGTGTTTCTTAGCGTAGTTTTACTGGTCTGGTTAGTGTGGTCGGTCATGAATTGGTTTCTCTCGCTGGCTGCGGTCTTTGTGGTCGCCGAAGGCCAGGACACGTTCGGCTCAATCGCCGCTGCCATTGCCCTTTGCCGCGCTCGTGCAGGATCTGTGTTCGCTGCCGGAACCTGGTTCGGATCGGCCCATATCGTGGCATTCGTCCTTGCTACGTCGGTCGTCGCCTTTCCTTTAGGCCTGGCTGGAGTGCTTCCTGCCGGCATTGTTCTCGGCGGGGTGCTGCTGGTCACGCTTCTTTACTTGGCAGTCGCAGATTTTCTCTACGTTGGAAGGCTTGCAGCTTACGTGGCAATTCTCGAGTTGCCGGAAATTCCCGTAGTCGCTGAGACTGCGACAGAGATATTTCCATCGAGCCCTCAACCCAGCACTGTCATTGATCAGGATGAGCTGATTCTCAGCGATTCTCCGGCCTAGGCGTTCGACGCAAAACTTGATTCTTGTCGTCCCGAGGAGCGCAAGCGACGAGGAATCTGCAATTTCTTTAAGCTGAAAGCGAGAGCTAGGAGCTGGTAGCACGAACCCTTTGCCTCGCTTTACACTTGCTCCCCAATCTGAGAGACTCGTTCGTGGAAACCCAATCCATCGTTGTTCTCGACTTTGGCGCGCAATATTCCCAGCTCATCGCGCGCCGTATCCGCGAGCAGAACGTCTTTTCAGTAGTGCTGCCTTGTACAGCCAGCCTCGACGAAATCCGCAGCTATTCGCCGATGGGGATTGTTCTCTCCGGCGGGCCCAGCTCGGTGTACGACAAAGATGCTCCCAATGCCGAACGCCGTGTCTTTGATCTGGGTGTGCCTGTGCTCGGCATCTGCTACGGATTGCAGTTGATGGTCCACGTGCTCGGCGGCAAAGTACGCGCTGCCGACAAGCGTGAATACGGCCACGCCAATGTCGAGATCAAGAACGCCTCGCGGTTATTTCGCGGCTTGCCGCAAAAGCTGAATGTCTGGATGTCGCACGGCGACGAAGCCGTGCAGCTGCCATCGGGCTTCCACTTGACCGCGAGTTCAGCCAATGCAGTTGCGGCGATTGAGAACACCGAGCGGAAGATGTGGGCGGTGCAATTTCATCCTGAAGTACGCCACACCCAGCATGGTACCGATATACTGCGCAATTTTGCTCTGGAGATTTGCGGCGCCAAGCCCACCTGGACGCCGCAACATTTCATCGATGCAACCATCGCCGGTGTTCGCCACACCGTCGGCAATGGGCGGGCCATCTGCGCGTTGTCGGGCGGCGTTGATTCTGCGGTTGCGGCCACGCTGGTGGATCGTGCCCTACGGGACAACAAAGGGCCATCGCGGCTGACCTGCATTTTTGTCAACAACGGTGTGCTGCGCAAGAACGAGTTCGAAAAAGTGCAGCAGAACCTCCGCAACAAGCTGGGCCTGCACCTCGATGCGGTCGATGCTACGGATCGTTTTCTGAAGAAATTGGCTGGCGTCACCGACCCGGAAAAGAAGCGAAAGATCATCGGCAACGAGTTCATCAGAGTCTTTGAGCAGGAAGCTCGCCGCATAGAGAAAAAAGAAGGCAAGGTCAAGTGGCTGGTGCAAGGCACGCTGTATCCCGATGTAATTGAGTCGTGCTCGGTGCGCGGGCCGTCGCAGGTGATCAAGTCGCACCATAACGTCGGCGGTTTGCCCGAGAAGATGAAGCTCAAGCTCATTGAGCCGCTGAAAGAACTATTCAAAGACGAAGTCCGCAAAATTGGCCGTGACCTCGGAATGCCAGAGGAAATCTTGCAGCGGCAGCCGTTCCCGGGACCAGGGCTGGCCGTGCGCATTCTGGGTGAGGTGACGCCGGAGCGGCTAGAAATTCTCCGCGAGTGCGACGATATCGTTGTCGGCGAAATTAAAAAAGCCGGTTTGTACTCAAAAATCTGGCAGTCGTTCGCGGTTTTGCTGCCCGTGATGTCGGTTGGCGTTATGGGCGACCAGCGAACCTACGCGTACACGTGCGCGATTCGCGCCGTTCATTCCGAGGACGGCATGACCGCCGACTGGGTTCCGCTGCCGCATGAAGTTCTAAAGACCGTCTCTAGCCGGATTGTGAACGAAGTCAAAGGCGTAAACCGCGTGGTCTACGACATCAC
>DASPSE010000120.1:0-2222 GCA_035624085.1 Terriglobales bacterium | reverse complement strand
GACATCCGGCGGCGTATTCGCAGCGTGACCAACACGCGGCAGATCACCAAAGCCATGAAGATGGTTTCGGCGGCCAAGCTGCGCCGCGCGCAAGACCGCGCCCTGGCCGCGCGTCCCTATGCGCAGATGTTGACCAACGTGCTGAAATCTTTGGTATCGCGAGCAGAAATCTATGATCCGGAAACCGGGGAGCCGAAGCATCCGCTCCTGGCTCAGCGCGCCGAGAACAACATCCAACTCATCGTGGTGACCGGAGATAAAGGGCTCGCAGGCGCATTCAATGCGAATATTCTGAAAGCGGCTACCCGCTTTCTGGAATCTAAAGCTGGGAAAAATGTTGAAATCGAAGCTGTGGGACGCAAGGGGCGGGATTTTCTGCGTCGCAGATATCCAACTGCAAAGCCTCGCGCCGCGGACTCGAGCGACTCCCCTCGCACCACACTGGTTGGCGAACACGTCGGCGTACTGAATCGAGTCGACTACGCCATGGCGGCCGAGATCGCCGGGCGTGTCATCGATCGTTACTCCAACAGCGAAATCGATGCGGTTTATCTCGTCTACAACGAATTCAAATCGGTTATTTCGCAGCGCCTGATTGTAGAGAAAGTGCTCCCGATTGAGCGTGTCGGGGAGATCAGCGTGGCCCAGGCTGAGGCCATGGGGGAAGAAGAGCGCAAGCGGGCATTAGAGGCGGCAAAGGGTACTGGCGTGGGATTGCGCCCTGCTGACACGCGGGAACTCGATGCCGCGGCAGCCAGATTCGCAGCAGCCCCGGTGGACTACATCTACGAGCAGCCAGCAGAAGAATTGTTCGCCTCGTTGCTGCCTAAGTATGTAGGGATTCAGATATTTCGTGCGCTGCTGGAATCCGTGGCTGCCGAGCACGCTGCCCGCATGACCGCCATGGATTCGGCGACCAGCAACGCGACCGACATGATCGACTCGCTGACGCTCGCCATGAACCGCGCGCGCCAGGCGAAGATCACAAAAGAAATTATCGAGATTGTAAGCGGAGCAGCAGCAGCATCGTAAGAGCAAAGTGCTAATTGCTAGTGGCTAGGAGCCAAAAGCTAGGAGCTGAAGTAGATGCCAGAAAACATCGGTCACGTAATCCAAGTTGCCGGTCCCGCCGTGGACGTGCAGTTCGAAGAAGCCAAGATGCCGCCGATTTATGAGGCGCTCAAGGTGGTGAGTGACGGGTTTCAAGTCCCCATGCCGGGCGGGCTGAAGGTCATCCTCGAAGTGCAGCAGCACCTTGGCGAGGGCCGCGTGCGCTGTGTTGCCATGGAACCCACAGATGGCATGGTGCGCGGCATGAAAGCTATCGATCAGGGTGGCCCGATTTCGGTGCCCGTCGGCCGCGGCACTCTGGGGCGCGTGATGAACGTGATCGGCCAGCCCGTCGACCAGCTCGGCCCCATCCAGCACACCGAAACCAAGCCCATCCACCGCCCAGCCCCCTTGTTCGAAGAGCAGGCGACGACAGCGGAGATGTTTGAAACCGGCGTCAAAGTCATCGACCTCATCCAGCCCTTCTTGAAGGGCGGCAAGATCGGTCTCTTCGGTGGCGCAGGCGTGGGGAAAACCGTCGTCATCATGGAGTTGATCAATAACGTCGCCAAACAGCACGGCGGATTTTCCGTATTCGCGGGCGTCGGCGAGCGCACGCGCGAAGGCAACGACCTGTGGCTCGAGATGAGCGAGTCCGGCGTGATCAAACCGGGCGATCCGGAA
The DNA here is from genome assembly GCA_035624085.1 of Terriglobales bacterium. Classification (GTDB taxonomy): domain Bacteria; phylum Acidobacteriota; class Terriglobia; order Terriglobales; family Acidobacteriaceae; genus JAFAGX01. The sequence continues at coordinate 488 of DASPSE010000120.1, read as the reverse complement.
AAATCCAAAGCCGCTTTGATCTACGGTCAGATGACTGAGCCGCCCGGGGCGCGCCTGCGAGTCGCGCTCACCGGACTGACTGTCGCCGAATATTTTCGCGATGAAGAAGGTGCCGACACGCTGCTCTTCATCGACAACATATTTCGTTTCACGCAGGCCGGATCGGAAGTCTCCGCGCTGCTCGGCCGCATGCCCAGTGCCGTCGGTTACCAACCGAATCTGGCGACGGAGATGGGTGAATTGCAGGAGCGGATCACGTCGACGAAGAAAGGGTCGGTAACGTCGGTGCAGGCGATTTATGTTCCCGCAGACGACCTGACGGATCCCGCGCCGGCCACCACTTTTGCCCATCTGGATGCGACCACGGTGCTTTCCCGCGCTTTGACTGAAATTGGAATTTATCCGGCGGTTGATCCGCTGGCTTCGACCTCGCGCATTCTTGATCCGCGCATCGTGGGTCAGGAGCACTATGACGTAGCGCAGGCGGT
>DASPSE010000460.1:0-10078 GCA_035624085.1 Terriglobales bacterium | reverse complement strand
AAACGGCTATAACTACGAGGGCGCATCTCTGGTGAACCGAAACGGCTATCAACATCGCTTCCTCATCGCACCTAACAACCTGCAACAGACGGGTCTGGGCATCCGGGGCAAGGAAGAGTTTTTGCCTGGCTGGTCCGTTGTGTTCAACGCTTCCACGGGCATCAATCCGCAGGCCGGCCTGCTCGCCAACGCATCGAAAACTGACATCATCAACAACGGCCTGCCACGGAAGAGCTATTCGTACGCCATCGACGGCGCGCGCGCGGGCCAACCCTTCAATGACGAAATCTATGCTGGTATATCGTCGACGCATTTCGGCACGCTGACCTTCGGTCGTCAGCGCGCTCTCGGCACCGATGCAATGCTCCTTTACGATCCGGCTGGCGGCGGCTATGCCTTTTCGTACATCGGATACAACGGCACGATGGCTGGGGGCGGCGACACCGAGGACACCCGTTGGGACGACGCCCTGAAGTATCGGCTCACCGTTGGCCCGGTCCATTTTGGTGCGATGTATAAATTCGCCGACGGTTCTGCTGGCTGCTACTCGGCCTCCGCCACCTGGACCGCCGCTAACTGTACGCCGGAATCGGCGCATAACAACGCCTACGGGTTCGACGTCGGCGCAGAGTACGGCAAGTTCTCCATCGACATCGTCCCCCAACATTACAACCAGGCGATCAGCGTGTTGAACCCCTTACTGGGGCCTCAGAGTCCGACGCAGTCATTTCAGTCGACCACGGACAGCATCAATACCAACCCCATCACCGGGACCAATCTGATTGACCCCAACGACACCGTATATGGCATAGTGACCGACAACTATGGAATTATCGTCGCTGTCAAGTATGCGTGGGACCCGTTCAAGTTTTTTGCAGGCTACGAATACATCTGGCAGAACAACCCGAAGAACCCGTTGGGCGTTGGCGCCTCGGACCAGGGCGGTTATTCCATGAGCGGGGTCGAAGACAACAACCTTGATACTGAAAAGTTGGTGAACATCTGGTGGACGGGCGCGAAGTACACCTACCGCAGCAAAACCGACATCACTTTCTCCTGGTATCAACAGCGGCAAAACGATTTCCGTCTTCCACCGGCCTGCTCGCCCGCAGCCGGTTTCCGCAGCTCCTGCGCGGGCACCCTCAACGAGGGCTCGTTCTATGTGGATTATCACTTCACCAAGCGTTTCGACGGTTTTGCCGGAATTGCGTATTCCTGGGTGAGCGGAGGCTTGGCCATCGCTATTCCTCATAAGCCCGGCGTCCCCTATGACTCCGACAACAACTGTGCTCCGACGGTCGGTGCTCGTTTTGCCTTCTGATCGTTTCCGCGGGTGGCTCAGTTGAACATGGGTCGTGCTTCGCTAAAACCTCGCGGCGGATTCGAAATCGCTGCGACCTTATGGGCTGGTGAGATTTCCTGCCCATCGACCCCTGACTACTTCCTCAGAAGCTCATTTATTCCCCGCCGCAGGAACGATCCAGCATAAGCTCCCGCAATGCCGGTGAGAAACCCAAGCAGTGATTCGTAGATCTGCGCCGGGTAAGGCTTTTCGGTCAGAAACAGGTAAGCCAGCAACTGGACAATCGGCACAAAAACCCCAACCGTGATTGTCCATCGCCACGGTCTTTCGGGGCGCAGCGCTCCCAACAGCATTGTGGACGCAAGCACAAAGAGCGCAGTCAGCAGCAGATCACCGATTTTTACATCCAGAATCCCGGCGCAGATGCCGAGAATGCTACCCAGAGCGTAATTTAGAGTGTCGCTACGGTCGACTTCTGGGTTTGCCATACCTCGAACTCAGTACTTGTAGAATCCTCTGCCGCTCTTTCGTCCCAGCCAGCCCGCATCCACCATTTTGATCAACAGCGGGCAGGGGCGGTATTTGGGATCGCCCAAGCCGTCCTGCATCACACGCATGATGTCGAGGCAGACATCGAGGCCGATGAAGTCCGCCAGCGTGAGCGGTCCCATGGGATGCGCCATGCCCAGCTTAAACACTTCATCGACCGCTTCAGGCGTAGCGACTCCTTCCATCACGGTGTACATGGCCTCGTTCAGCAGCGGCATCAGTACACGGTTGGAAACGAAGCCGGGAGCGTCGTTGACTTCGACTGGCGTCTTTTCCAGCTTCAGTGCCAGCTCCCGGACAGTCTGAAAGGTTTCGTTCGTGGTGGCCAGCCCGCGAATCAATTCGACCAGCTTCATCACCGGCACGGGATTGAAAAAGTGCATCCCGATCACTTTCTCGGGCCGCTTCGTCAAGGCCGCAATCCTGGTGATCGAAATGGAAGAGGTATTCGAGGCGAGAATCACTTCCGGGCGGCAGATCTGGTCCAGATCACGGAAGATTTCCGCTTTGATTTCGAATTTTTCGGTCGCCGCTTCGACAATAAAGTCGCAATTCGCAAGTTTGGCGCGGCCTACCACCGGCTCGATCCGGCCCAAAGCGGCAGATTTGTCGGCGGCTGTGATCTTGTTCTTGGCGATTTCGCGATCGAGATTCCTGGCGATAATGTCCAGCGCGCGATCCAGGAAACGCTGTTCAACCTCACAGAGCAGAACCTGATAGCCGCTGCGGGCGAAGACATGAGCAATGCCGTTGCCCATTGTCCCCGCGCCCACCACTCCCACGAGCGCAATATTCATAGGGTTTCTCCGCTGAGAAAACTCCAAAGTCTATCATTTGGGTAGGAGGCGGGAGTCAGTGGCCAGTGGTCAGTGGGCAGTGGTCAGAAAACTAGTCACTGACCACTAACCACTGACCACCTTTCTTAGTCTCGATCCATACTCTCGTCGATCACGACCTTACCGTTCTTTTCGACCGTGATCACCTTATGAACGTCCTTGAATCCTGACATGGTGATGTCAATGATGTAGTTGCCTGGGTTGAGGTAGAACTCCACGGGCGACGGTTTGTCCACAATGCGGCTGTTGACAGCGACCTGCGCGCCTTTGGGCTGGGTTTTTACGCTGACCGTGCCCATGCCGGCGGTTTCTGAGCCGCCAAACACCTTTTTGAACTTGCCTCCGACCTTGATTTCGTCGGTAACTCCCAAAGGCCGCAGCGTGGGAGCCAACTGCAGAGTTTGGCCAACTTGCACGTTAGCGCTGGCGGTCTCATCCAGGTAGCCTTGTTTCTTGAACACGAAGGTATGATTGCCCGGCTTGTCCACGGAAATCTGCACTGGCGTCGTGCGCCCGCTATCCCGGCCGTCGATCCACACCTCGGCCCCCGCCGGGTCGCTGTTGGCCGCTACTGCAGCTGTCGTCGGCGCCAACTGGACGCTGATCACCGATTTGCTGCCCGAAGTCACATCGAGCGAACGCGTCTCCGTCGCATATCCGGGCTTGCTGATCGTGACGGTGTGATGACCCGGCAAGAGAGTCGCGATATTGAACGGCGTCGCTGACGCTGTTGTCCTTCCGTCAATCGCGATCTGCGCTCCCTGGGGACTCGAATCGATACTTAATTGCCCGGGAACTATGTTTGGCGCAGCAGGTTTGGACATCCTGTTTTTCTTCTTATTACTCTCGTGCCTAGATGTCACCGATACGGCAGGGACTTGTTCCACCGGCGGCGCCGGCGTGATTTGTGGCGGCACATCAGCGGGTGTGGGTGCAGCCTGCGGTTCAGCCGATTGCGCAGGCTGGCTAGTGGGCGCAGCCGCAGCGGGCGCGGTCGCCTGTTGCGTCGGCGCACTGTCATCATCCGACTCTCCGGCATGGATGTGATATGCAATCCCCGCCACTACCAACAAAATCAGGGCGGCAGCCGCGGCGATCGAATATAAAAACAGTTGCGGCGGGGTCTGCTTGATTTCGCCGACAGCTTTCTTTGCCACCTCGCTGGCGTGCACTTTGGGTTTTGTGGCGGCGGCCTTGTTGAACACCACCGCCTTTATAGGCGCGGCGGGTTCTGGATCAGGCTCTTGCGCCGCCGGCGGCACAGGCGCGACATACACTTCTTTGAGCGGCGGCAACTCATTGATGTCGGAGAAACTTGGGCCAGTCGCTCCCGCCTGTCTGCTCTCGTCCATCATGGGGTCGACAGCGATTCGTGGAGTTTGAACCTCGGGTTCATCGCTGACCGGCGCAGACATGCTCGCCGGCTCGATGGAGGTCGTGGCCTCGGCGCTGAACGTCCCGGATGGTGCGGCAGCCGGCGTTCTTGGGCTTGTGGGAGAAGCGCTTCCGCTCCGGCTTGCCGCAGCGGCTCGAGACAGCGCCGCTTGCGCGGCGGGCGCCTGCACCGGCCTTGCGGTTGGTTTAGCTGCGGCGGGTTTTGCCGCAGCAGCAGCTTTAGTCGGGCTTTCCTTGCATTTTTCCAGATCGTTCACCAGCTCTTGTCCCGACTGGTAGCGCTCTTCCGGGGCTTTGGCGAGAGCTTTCATGATCACCGCGTTGAGAGCCGGGTGGATCTTACGATTGATCTGGCTCACCGAGACCGGAGCGGCCTCCAGGATTGCCTGCCGCACGTGATCTGCAGCTTCGCCGTCGAAAGCCTTCCGTTCTGTAACCATCTCGTACAAGATGGCGCCCAGGCTAAACACATTCGAACGCGCGTCGACCGGATCTCCCTTCACCTGCTCGGGCGACATATAGTGCAGAAGCTGCGGCGGCTTGCCGCTTGCCTGCGCCGCATAGTGTCCGGTGCTCGAAACCCCGAACCCCAGAATCTTTACGATGCCGTCCCACTGCACCATGATTTTCGCGGGTTCCAGGCCGTAGTGAAAGACCTTGCGCACATGCGCGTGGTCGAGTCCCTGGCAGGCCTGGCGAGCAATGTCCTGCAAGTCCCAGATCGAAAATCCTTCTTTGCGGGCCAGCATGATGGCAACGCTGTTGCCTTGCACGTATTCCATGGACGCGCACAAGTTGCCATCAATTTCACCGGCGCCGTATAGCAAAGCGATGTTGTGGCTGTTGAGAACCTTGCTGGCTTCGGCCTCTTCGAGAATGGACTTCAGCAGCACCGGCTTTTGCTCTCCCAGCGGCTCGAGCCGGATCACTTTTAACGCAACGGTTTGTTTGCCCTCCGTATCGGAGGCTTTGTAAACCGAACTTGCGTCGCAGTGCGCGATTTCGCTGAGTATTTCGAAGCGCCCGATCTGGTTCGACATTGCTCCCACCCCCCGCCACAGGCGAAGAAAGGCTACGCAAACAGCGATCTGGCGAGGGTTCCGGAGGGAGGTGCGACAACTAGGATAGCCTCATTCCAAGCAGAAACGTGAGTTACGGAAGTCACCCCGCAGATGAACCGTGACTTTTCCATTCGCTTATCCGTTATATGGATAGCGGCTTTCAAAATGACATTTGTCACTTTCACCCGGTGACGATCTCCACTGGTTCGTAGAGAACAAAGCGAAGATTATGGGAGTGGGCTGGCGGTTGTCGCGGACGGTTACATGGTCTATGCTTGAAGGTACGCGCGAGCCCCGCCCGAAGACGTAACCGCGTTTCTCCTGGAGTTCGACCATGACGTTGACTCGGTTTGTTCGCAAGAATGCCTTTCGCAATAAGCGCCGCAGTCTGTTGACACTGCTCAGCATCAGCTTTTCGCTGTTGCTGTTGACCGTGATGATGACCATCTGGCGGGCTTTTTATATGTCCGATGGCACCGCCGAGTCTGCCCAGCGCCTGATCGTGCGCCATAAAGTCTCGTTGGCGCAATTCCTGCCGATTTCGTACCGCGAGAGGATTCGTTCCATTCCGGGCGTCAAGAACGTGGTCAATGAGACCTGGTTTGGCGGGCAATACATTGACGACAAGCCGGAACACTTTTTTGCTCAGTTCGGCACTGATCCCAACGAAATTTTTGAGGTGCAGAAGGATTTCCATGTTCCGCCAGATCAATTGGAAGCCTGGAAGAAAGACCGCGCAGGATGCGTAGCGGACGCGGAACTAGCTAAGAAATATGGCTGGAAGATTGGCGATCGCATTCACATCAAAGGCACCATTTTCCCAGTCGATCTGGAGCTGACCATCCGCGGCATGTTCACTGCTCCGGAACCGACAGAAACGCTGTACTTTAACAATACGTACATTGATGAGGGATGGCCGCGAGTGAAGGGCTTCGTCGGATTCTACGGGGTGCTGGCCGATTCCCCCCAGGCGGTACCGGAAGCGGCGAAAGCCATCGATGCGCAGTTTCGCAATTCGGACCGGCCCACCAAATCGGAAAGCGAAAAAGCATTTAACCTCGACTGGATTGCCATGCTGGGCAACGTGAAGGGCTTCATCCTGAGCATTTGCGCTGCGGTAGTTTTTGCCACGCTGCTGGTTTCGGCGAACACCATGGCCATGTCGATCCGCGAGCGTACTCGCGAAGTGGCCCTCCTAAAAACGCTGGGCTTCACGCGCGGCACTGTCTTAGCGCTATTCATGGGCGAATCCGTGAGCCTGGCCGCTCTGGGTGGGTTGCTCGGCGCGATCGCGGCGTCTGGGTTGGTTTACGTGATGGCGCGCTCGCCCCAGATGGGCTTGTTCCTAACCGGGGTCAGCTTTAGCGTACCCATGGTGTTGGTCGCGGTTTTGGTCGGAGCAAGCGTCGGCCTGGTGAGCTCGTTTGTACCTGCGTTCAACGCCTCGCGAGGCAACATCGTGGAAGGATTGCGGCACATCGGCTAACGGAGAAATTATGGCCGTTCCTCTTCAATACAATATCCGGAACCTGAAGCTTCGCAAGAGCGCAACCATCATGACCGCGCTGGGGATCGCGCTTACGGTCACGACCGCGATTTTCATCATGGCGCTGCTGGCTGGTCTGAATGAAGCGTTTCGCGGCAGTGGTGATCCGTTGAATGTTCTGGTGTTGCGGAAGGGGGCGACGGCGGAACTGACAGCGGGCGGCGTCGATCGCGACGCTCTACCCATCATGAAAGACCTGCCAGGTGTCGCGCGCGATGCGCAAGGGCAACCACTGGTTTCGGGCGAGGATTTGCTGGTCGTCGTGCTGCCCAGGAACGATGGCACCGGAGAAACCAATGTTACCGTGCGATTTCTGACGCCGACTGGCATTGAAATGCGGCCGGAGACGAAGCTCGTATCCGGACGCTGGTTTAAGCCGGGCCAGCGCGAGATCGTAGTCAGCAAATCGATCCGCAATCGCTTCGCCCAGGCCAACATCGGCGACACGATGTGGATCGGCAAGGGGCCATGGACGGTCGTGGGCATTTTCGATGCTGGCGGCACGGCGCATGACTCGGAGATCTGGGGCGACATTAATCAACTCGCAGCTGATTTCGACCGCACTACTTACAATTCAGTGCTCCTGCGCGCCACCGACCCGGTCGCGGCCGACGCGCTCAAGAATCGGGTGAGCGACGATCAGAGGCTCAAGCTCAACGGAATGCTGGAGACCGATTATTGGGCCAAGCAGACGAGTTCGGGCAATCCGATCAAATTTGTTGGCATGATCGTGGCCGTGATTATGGCGATTGGCTCTTGTTTCGCGGCGATGAACACCATGTACGCGGCAGTAGCTTATCGGTCGCGCGAGATCGCAACCTTGCGGGTCATTGGATTTTCCCGGCCCAGCATCTTGACGTCGTTCGTTTTTGAATCCGTGATGTTGTCGCTGCTGGGTGCGCTGGTGGGTATCGTACTAATGCTGCCGTTCAACGGTATGACCACGGGGACCAATAATCCGGTCACGTTCAGTGAGGCCGTATTCAGTTTGCGGATGACTCCCGGTGTCGTGGGCTCAGCGATTGTGTTCGCCGTCGTCATGGGACTGTTTGGAGGAATTGCCCCGGCCTGGCATGCTGCCCGACGCCAGATTTTGGCATCGTTACGAGATTAAGAGATGTGTAGCGCCGAGCGAAGCTCGGTAACCAGTGATATGCCGATTGATACCAAACATGCAGACTTGCAGGGCCTGCGCATCGACCGCTCCGCGCCCAGCGGAGAACCTGCGCCATGGGCTCGCCGCTACATCATCATTGGAATTTCGGCCGTGGCGGTCCTGAGCGTGGGTGCTCTGGCTTACCGGCTTTTAGCTCCCCACATACCCGAAGTCGAGGTGACCCGCGCTCAGGCAGAGAACAGCGGCGATGCGGGCGGCGTGGTGCTCACTGCCAGTGGCTACATCGTTCCTCATCACAAGATCAACGTGAACTCCAAGGTGACCGGGCGCGTGAAATGGATCGGAGTAGAGAAGGGCGACAAAGTGAAGGAAGGCCAGGTTCTGGTGCGTCTGGAGGATGACGAATTCCGCGGTCAATACGAGCAGGCCAAGGGCGCCACAGAGAATGCCCGCGCTTATCTGTTGGAACTCGAACACGGTTCGCGGCCGGAGGAGATTGCTCAGGCCCAACACAACTTGGATGAAGCACGTGCGACGCTGGCCAATGACAAGCTGACGCTGGATCGCGACCGCGAGTTATGGTCCCAGGGCGTAGTTTCCCGCCAAGCCTTCGACGATGCCACCGCCAAGTTCGAAGCCGACCAGGAGCGCGTAAATTCTTTGGAGAAAGCTTACCGGCTGGCCAAGATCGGACCGCGCCAGGAGGACATTGATCGTGCCAAGGGGGCTGTGCTGCAGGCCGAAGGCCAGGAGGCTTACGCCAAGTCATGGCTCGACGCTACCGTGATCCGCGCTCCGGTAAGCGGCACCATTCTCGAACGTACCGCCGAAAAGGGGGAGCTTGTGACCGCGCAATTCGCCAGCGGCGCTGAAGGCGGGCCACAAGGTCAGGTAGTCGCGCTCGCCGACCTGAATGATATTCAAGTGGAACTCGACATCGCGCAGGACGATTTTGCCAAGCTCGGACCCAAACAAACCGGCATCGTGACGGTCGATGCATATCCGGATCGCAAATATGACGGAGTGATTCACGAGATTTCACCAGAGGCTAACCGGCAAAAGGCCACGGTGCAGGTCAAGGTGCAGATTTTGAATCCGGATGAATATCTGCGGCCCGAGATGAATGCCACGGTGAAATTTCTTGCCGACACTGCGAAGAAAGCTGCGCCTTCGCAAGCTTCGGGCGTGTTCGTCCCAACCTCTGCAATTCGCGACCACAACGGCAAGAAAGTCGTGTTGATTGCGTTTGACGGCAAGGCGCTGGAACGCGAAGTTCAAATCATCGCGCAACGCAGCAGCGGCTTCACGGTAAAGGGTTTGATGGGCGGCGAAAACGTCATCACGGCCGCACCATCCACTTTGAAAGATGGAGACAAAATAAGAATTAAGGGGCAATCATGAGCACGGCTACGATCACGGATACGGCTACCCAAGCTAAGGTTGTTCAGGTCCAGAATGTCAGCAAGATTTTCAAGCGCGATGCCTTTGAAGTGAAGGCTCTCGACGATGTTTCCATCGAAATCGGGGCCGGTGAATTCCTTGCTCTCATGGGCCCTTCCGGTTCGGGGAAGACGACGCTGTTGAACATGATTGCGGCCATCGACCGCCCGACATCCGGAGAACTCCGCGTGTTGGGCGAGAATGTTTTCCGCTTTAGCGACCGTCAATCCGCGCGCTGGCGTAATGAGCATATTGGCTATGTATTCCAGACATTCAACCTGATTCCGGTGCTCACGGCCTTTGAGAACGTCGAACTGCCGCTGCTGCTCACCAAGCTCAACGCTCAGCAGCGCCGCGATCATGTCATTACCTCGTTAAAGCTTGTCGGTTTGGAAGATCGTGCCAACCATCTTCCCAAACAGCTTTCCGGCGGCCAGGAACAAAGGGTTTCAATCGCCCGTGCCATTGTCAGCGACCCCACGCTGCTGCTGGCCGATGAACCTACCGGCGACCTTGACAGCCATTCGGCCACGGAGATTCTGGAGATCCTCAAGAGACTAAATGAGGATTTTCACAAGACGATTGTCATGGTTACCCACGATCCGCACGCCGCCTCTTACGCTCATGTAACCCGGCATTTGGAAAAGGGGATGCTCCTGCCCGCGTAGAAAGGTTCCCGGCGTCTGTGCGGGTCGGAGTTTCGATGTCTTAGGTTTGCGTCTGTGACCCCGGATGGGGCGACCCAAAGAACGCCGCCCCGAGCTTGTTACGAAAACCGGAATTTTCTGCAAAAAAACTTTTTTCTCCTGATCCGCAGCGTTCTGACAGGTT
>DASPSE010000435.1:0-7559 GCA_035624085.1 Terriglobales bacterium | reverse complement strand
GGCCCAGCATTATCTTCGTCCGGCAGCGGTGAGGCTGGGAATCCTCGGGGCAGAAGATCACCGTCGTTTTGGGTTCCATAATCTCCGCCATTCATTGGCATCCTACTTGGTCACATAGACCAAGACGGACGTAAAGATGGTTCAATCAATGCTCCGGCATGCCGATGTCGGCACAACTCTGGGCCTTTACACACATGCGATCAGCAAGGACAAGTTGACAGCCCAGAATCAGGTGATGGAAGCCATTATGAAGCCGGGACTGGTGAACTGAGGGCGCGGAATCCGCAGATCTCCCAAGAAGTTCCTTAGTTCTGTTGCGGCATTCCAATTTACTTGAACCACACCGTTGCCGTAATCACCCGCCGCCCGGTAGAATTGAAGCCGCAGCCGTCCACTTGTAGGCCCGTAGCTCAGTTGGTTAGAGCGCCTCCCTGACACGGAGGAGGTCGATGGTTCGAGTCCATTCGGGCCTACCATTCAAAACAATCCCGCCAGTCTTCGACGCCCCGGTCCGCCGAAAATCCCCGTACTTGTTGCCATTGTTGGGGCAGTCTATTCGTATTCGCTTTTTGTTCTCCTACCGAGATCACGGGCTGATCACGGGCTAGAAAAGTTCCGGTGTCTTCTCTAACCGAATGGAAACAATCGTAGGGCGGGATAATCTCGGACTCTAGGTTTTTACCGTGTCAAGGAAGCGCTCTGGACCAACTGAGCTACGGGCCTTCAACAACTTACGAGTTTAGCAGGGAACTTTTGGCAACGGAAGCGATCAGCGCTCGAACAACTCCGATTCAAGTCCCGAATCGCTCTGCCGCGCGAGCCCTCGCCTTTGCAGCTTCTTCTTGGCGATTCTTCGGTGGTGCGGCAGTTTCCAGAGAGCCGAGCAGCCGCTTTGAGATGCCGGCAATCTCATCGACCGCACTCAGGAACGCGCTCTCGTTCGCCTTCGACGGTTTGTTGAATCCACTGATTTTTCGCACAAACTGCAGCGACGCGTCGCGAATCTCTTCTTCCGTCACCGGCGGCTCGAAATTAAAAAGAGTTCTGATATTTCTGCACATGGCTAGCCTCTATTTCCACGCTATCCGCCCGCAATGGCTCCAATAACAATAAACGGCTCTTTCCCCGACGCTACGGCCTCAGGCAACGGAGCATCCGGAGGTTCATGCGAGAGATCCGCTTCGCACGCAAAGTATCGCAAGAACGGCCGGCGCTGTAGGGTGACGTGATCGCGGATCGCGCCGCACAGCATGGGATAGCGGGCCTCCACAGCGTCCAGTACCGAGCGCTGCGTGATCGGACCAGCGACCTCGACTTCCACGTCGCCCTTGACGTGCGCCAGCGTTCGCAGATGTGGTGGCAGTACGACTCGGATCATTTACAAATTAGCCCCACTATGCTCCGACCACCTGAACAGGAAATTTCTTCTCCCGATAGCTTCTGTCGAAAATCCAAAACATCAGCGCGATCATCACAAACACCATTCGGCTCGCCTCCGGGCCAAGCAGTCCTCCGGTGAGCCATTGCGGCCCTTGCCAACTGGTTTCGAGCAAGTGGCCGACCGCGTACTCGCCGGCGTTTTGCCCTGACCACACAAAAAGGTTGGCAAAATCAAAGGCGGCATGGAACCCAATAGCGAAGGCCAGCGATCCAGTGCGACGCAGCGTGAGACACACAAATAGTCCGATCAGGCCCGTGGAAGCAAAGTCCTCCCAGCGTTCGTGCGGCTTCAAGAAATAATGCAGCGCGCCGAAGCCAATGGAGAGCAGGATCGCCGCCGCCCAGAAACCGATACCATCCGCGAGGGTGGCCAGAAGATAGCCTCGAAATGAAAGTTCCTCGCCAAACCCAATCATCAGATTGGCGATGATCCACAGTCCTAAGAAGTACCAGAACACGCCACCATGAATCGCCAGCCCGACGATGCGATAGCCGCCAAAAGCTGCGATCAGGCCGATCACTAGAGAAGTGGAGCCCAGTCCCCAAAGCGAACCGATCCAAAAGTCGCGTCCGAATGCATTGCGCACTGGAATGCCGTACTCGGCGAAACGGCGATGCTCGATCCGCCCCATGACCCAGGTGGCGATCACCACTTCGATGAGCGCCAGCAGGTCCTCCACACTTAAGCCTATGGGATCAAGGAACGCCACCTGCGGGGGATGGAAAACCTTTGTGACAATCCAGTTCACCGCAAACTGAAGGGCGAAAAAGATCCCCACAAAAATCAGCAGGCGCCAGCCAGCACGCAAACCACGCGGATTGAGAAAAATCTTTCGCATATCTCGCTTCAGACATTCTGACGTGGCGGCTTACGCGGCAGCGTTTCCCTCATAGGCTCTTTCTAAGTCTGCGATGATGATTTTGTTCATCTTGAGCATCGCCTGCAGCACCGCCTGCGACCTTTCAGGATCGCCATCGCTCATCAGCCTCCCCAAGGCCGTGGGAATGATCTGCCATGACAACCCATATTTGTCCTTAAGCCATCCGCACCGGCCTTGTTCACCGCCGGCGGAGAGCTTCTCCCACAACTCATCGACCTCTTCCTGCGTCTCGCAGCTTACAAAGAAAGAGATGGCTTCATTGAACTTGAAAAGCGGCTCTGCATTTAACGCCATGAACTTTTGCCCTTCCAGCTCGAAGTTCACCAGCATCACTTTCTCGTCCACCCGATCGATACTCAGAACTTTTCCACCCCTGAAAATCGAGGCATAGTAATTTGCAGCTTCTTCGGCCTGACCGTCGAACCACAAGAATGGCGTGATTTTTTGCATATTGTTTTCTCCTTGCTGAATTCGTTAAGCCAGCGTCTGTACCTCTACCGACAGCACCGCCGGAAGATCCCTCACGATAGCATTCCAGCTATCTCCAGCATCAGCCGAGCAGTATACCTGCCCGCCCGTGGTCCCGAAATAAATGCCGCACTTGTCGAGCGAATCAACGGCCATCGCATCCCGCAGTACGTTCACATAGCAGTTGCTTTGCGGCAATCCCTTGGTGAGCGCCTCCCATTCGTTTCCGCCCTTGCGGCTGCGGTACACGCGCAACTTGCCTTCGTGGACGTAGTGCTCCCCATCGCTCTTAATCGGGACCACATAGATCGTCTCCGGCTCATGCGCGTGAACATCGATCACAAACCCGAAGTCGGTCGGCAGATTGCCGCTGACCTTTCGCCAGTTGTCGCCGGAGTCGTCGCTGCGCATCACGTCCCAGTGCTTTTGCATGAACAGCACCCCCGGTCGCGACTTTTGCATGGCCACATGGTGAACGCAGTGCCCGACTTCAGCCGTCGGGTTGGGCAGGTACTTTGAGTACAGTCCGCTATTGATCGGTTTCCATGTACTCCCGCCGTCATCCGTACGAAACGTCCCAGCAGCCGAGATGGCGATCCACATCCGTTTGGGATTGCTCGGATCGATGATGATCGTGTGCAGGCACATGCCCCCGGCCCCCGGTTGCCACTTCGGTCCAGTACCGTGTCCGCGAAGTCCCGAGAGTTCGTGCCAGGTCTTCCCCCCGTCGGTCGTGCGGAACAACGCAGCGTCCTCCACGCCCGCATAAACCGTATTCGGATCGTCCAACGACGGCTCCAGATGCCACACCCGCTTGAATTCCCACGGATGCTGCGTGCCATCGTAAAACTGATGCGTGGTGAGCGGCTTGCCGGTTTCCGCCGACGTGTCGTAAACAAACTTGTTGCTCTCGCCCTTGGGGAAACCTTGCGGAGTCGCAGCTTGTTCCCCAGGAGGCGTTCCGGGCTGATGCCAGGTTTTGCCGCCATCATCGGAGCGTTGAATAATCTGTCCAAACCAGCCGCTGGTTTGCGACGCATAAATCCGGTTCGGATCGGCGGGCGATCCCTTCAGGTGATAAACTTCCCACCCGGTGAACAGCGGTCCGCTGACCTCCCACTTCTGGCGTTTGCCATCCGACGTCAATATGAATGCGCCTTTGCGCGTCCCAACGAGAACCCGAACCTTGCTCATTCCGCAGTTCCTCCTCCTGCGCTTTACCTGCTTTGCTCAGTTAGTGTTTGCAGAATTTTTTGCAGACGGCGCGTACGCGTCTCAGGTTTCTTGGCGGTCAGAATTGCGACCGCGTGTTCTTTCTTGTTGGTGTAGCTGAGCCGTTCCCAACTTGCTTTTGCCTGACGATTTTTTGCGAACGCGGTCGCCAATTGCGACGGAATTTCAACCGCGCGCACCTCAGTATCTGGCGTGATCGTCACTTCTACAATATCTCCTGCTTTGACGCCCGCTGCTTCGCGGTGGTCACTTCGAACCGGAAGATAATACTTTCCTTCATACACGCAAATCGTCGAACGGTAGCCGTAGCCATTGATGGAGGCTTTGACCGGTGGCCGGGCTCTTCCGAACTCTTTTCTTACATCGAACGGAACGATGACAAACAGTGGCCGCCCCGCACTGCCGAGCCTGGCGCGAAATCGCTTGGTCGCCATCTCACTACTCCCATTCGACAATTCCGTTCCCGAGCCAGTCCACCGGGATGGTCGGTCCGCGCAGTGGCTACTTGAAAATGCCCGCCGGTGGCGCCATCGTGCCATCGGACCACTCATCGACGGGAATCATTAATATGTCGATCGGTTGCGCGCCTTTGATCTCTGCTCCGCGCAAGACCGGAGAATCCGCCACATTTGCTCCCCAGGGCGCAGGGTCCTTGTGCGGCAGGTAAAACATCAAGTGAGGCCCGTTGTGGTCGGACGTATCCGTAAGATACGCGTCCTTTGACAACATGTAGCCCATCGCCCCAGGCTCCAGAGCGGGCATTTCCTTCCTGGCGTACGCGTCTTCTACGCCGGCGATGATCTCGGCTCTGGATCGGCCCGCCAACGCCAGTTCTGCCGTTTTCCTGGTGATCGGCAGAATGGAGCGCGCGGCTGGTGGATTCAGGCATTCGGGACCTCGAATCTTGGGATTCCAGAATTCCCGGAATGAGTGGTCAGGATAGGTCCACCCCCGTTCCACCATGCACACCCATCCGTTCGTTCCCTGCGATGCAGTCTCGTAGCCATGCTGCCCGAGCACCAATATCTCCGCTTGACTGGATATGGCTTTCGGAGCTGCGCTTCTTGCCAATGCGATCTCCGCATTGCGATCCGGCATGAAATATTGTTCCACGGACGCCATGCTCGGATACGGTGTTTTGGCCTCCTGTGCCTGTGCCGGCCGCCCCGCACTCAGCGCGGCAAACAGCGCGACCAATCCCGGTATAATCCTCGTGACCACCTTTCGGTTCATGGTTTTCTCCAGTGTTTTTGCTGTCCGGTCTAGTCCTTACGCTGCTTTTCTTATCTGAGCCTGCATCTGCTTCATAAACTCGCGCATGGCAGCAACGTGACCCGGCGAACGAGTTTCCGACCAGGCTTCATAGCGCTGCGCTGCTTTTTCCAGGTGAGCCAAATAGCCCTTCGCTACAAAACGCTGTCGGGCCTCCGGGACGATGGCCTTTACTCGCTCCCAGATTCCAAAAAACTCGCCGCTCGTCTCAAAGAACAAGTCCTCGTGGAGTAGTCCATAATCGAGTAGCGCACAGGCTTGCTCCCAGTAGCCGATCACCATTCCGAAAAATGCGCCGCTCTCCGTTCCCGGCGCGGCGATGCGCATTGAGTCATCAAAAGTTTCGACGACATAGTTGTTGAAGAACCAGTCGCGCGCCTGGCGCATCCGCGCCTCGCGCCGCAAGTCATACACCTGAAGATGAAGTTGTGCTTGTTCGTGCGTAGGTTTCGTTTCCATGACGAGTAATGCCTCCTCTTCTTTTATGTGTTTCTTGGATTTGAGTTACGTCGAAGCGGTGCCAGATTAAGACCAGTGAAACCGTCGCCGAACTTGGGTAGCAATGGAGTCGCGTCCCGTTCTCGCCACCGTCGCCGAACCTCAGCCAGCACAGCTTGGCGACTTCTTGCCATCCTCTCGATCACCGCGCAGGGTGCGCCGGTCTTCTCATGACGCGCGCTCCAAATCAGCAACTCCAGAACCACCGGAGCCAGATCGATCCCTTTTTCCGTGAGGCGGTAGTTTACCCGGCGCGCGTCCGTTTCCTCCGTCTCTGCGGTGACGATCCCGTTCGCTTCCAATCTCCTTAGACGGTCGGCCAAAATATTGGTAGCAATCCCTTCCCCCGATTCCTGGAACTCCTTGAATGTCCGGAAACCTCGAACCATAAGATCGCGGATGATCAGCAGGGACCAGCGATCTCCAAAGCTCTCCAAAGCGATGCTTACCGGGCAGCCGGACCGGCGTTTTGCTTTTGACTTCACCGCCACTTTCGGCACGATATCAACATTTACTTGCAAAAAGCAAGTTATATCGCCCGGCAATTCTGTGGAAAAGTGGCGCCGCCGACGGAAACCGGGTGGAGAAATCTGTAAAGCGACCCAATTCTCGAAGCGGTGCCGCAGCCTTTGCGAGAAGCGGATCCTTGACTGTGGGGTGCCTGGCCCACCCTTTCCGCCGTAGGGAAATAAACCATGGCGTTCTGGCTCCGCACTCTAATCGAGCGCCGTGCAATTAGCCCACCCTCCCGCACAGAACGCGGGAAGGGTGGGGCAACCTCATGAGAAGTATTGACCGGAAGGGATGGGCCAGCCCCCAACCCCCAATGAAAAGAATTAATCAGAAAGGACGGGCCAGCCCCCGGCGTTTGATGTTGCTAAGTGTCACTGTGAGGAAGGACGACAACAGCCGCAATCGGAAGGTGGAAATACAACGATCTTTCCTTTAGAAGTGCCGCATCCCTGAGCACCTCGCTCAGCTTGCCTTCAGCAGTCGTCAGTCCGATGTTGGGAATCGCGTGCACCGCGGCGACTCTCCTGTCATCGTGCTTTAGAGTTTTGTCCCGCTGGCGTGTTGGGAATGCAACGAACTCCTCACCCGGATATCTATAAGGTGGACATTTCATAGATCACCCATCGCGAACTGCTCTGGCCCTCGGAGACAGTAGCTGCCTTGATTCCCCCGGCTTTGGGCACCCCAGATCGCAACTGAGTTCTCGTTTTCGGGATTATAGTTCCCACGAAACGTGGGCCACCGCACCTACACCCCAGCCGCCCGTTTTCTCGGCTGTGCAATGCGACCGACGGGATTAAGCCCCAGATCGAAAAACCCCACCCTAACGTCGCAAAGAACGCTCCGTTAGGATGGGCACCCGCACCCGACTTTCTACAGACATCAGGCGAGGTCGAAGCGATCGAGGTTCATCACCTTGTTCCACGCCGCCACAAAGTCTTTCACGAACTTCTGCTTGGAGTCCGCGCAGGCATAGACTTCCGCAATTGCTCGGAGCTGGGAGTTCGAACCGAAGATCAGGTCAACACGGGCGGCGGTCCACTTGACCTTACCCGTCTTCCGGTCGCGGCCCTCGTATACAGGTCCAGAGCCATTCCCGGACGCTGGCTGCCATTCGGTGCTCATGTCGAGCAGGTTGACGAAGAAGTCGTTGGTCAGCGTCTCCGGCCGCTTGGTGAAGACGCCGTGCTTGGACTTCCCGACATTTGCACCCAGGACGCGCAGGCCACCGACAAGAACGGTCATCTCAGGCGC
>DASPSE010000392.1:0-6704 GCA_035624085.1 Terriglobales bacterium | reverse complement strand
AAAACCGGATGCTCCGGCTAATTTTTAGGCCGGGTATCCAGACCGAAGTCGCGGTGGAGGCTGCGGTACCAGGTTTCGTCGTCACTTGCGTTTAGATCAACCCACTGTTCGTCCGTCATTTGACCGCGCCACTGCAGAAAGGGGACGGCATCAGGTCCCACCAGGTGCCGCAGTTTCCATGTCCCATTCTCGGCGATTTCCAGAATTTTCTGTCCGACCAGAGAAGGCGGTACCGGATTCTTGAGTGAGGCGACGAAGAGAGAAGTGAAACGCGCACGCTGCCGGTACGGCGAATCGGCAGGCGGATCTTCCATGCGGCGTGCCATGGCGGTATCGATAATGCCCGGCTCGACGATGGCCACCCGGACATTAAATGTTTTCATCTCGCCGGCCAGCGCTTCACTCAGCGCTTCCAGTGCCCACTTGGAGGCGGTGTAGGGTGTTAGCGGTGCGCTGGCAATCCGCCCGGCCACGGAAGTCACGTTGATGATGCAGCCACTTCGGCGTTGGCGCATGTGGGGCGCCAAAGCCTGAATGCAGCGGATCGCGCCGAAATAGTTGGTCTCCATGACCGCCCGGAAATCGGCGAGCGGAAGCTCTTCCACCGAGCCTACCCGCTCTACGCCTGCGTTGTTGACGAGCACATCGATCGGACCGTGATCCTTGTGTATTTGCGCAATGCGGTTGCTCACTGAATGGTCGGAGTCAACGTCCATGGTTGAAACCGTTATGGGCAGTTTTTCGCGGGCGGCCGTTTCCGCGAGTTGCGGAGACTGCGACGGATTGCGCATGGTGGCGTGGACTTTGTGGCCTGCGCGGCCAAATGCCAGCGCTGCCTCAAAGCCGATTCCTTTGCTGGTTCCAGTGATCAGCACCGATGCCATCTTCGCCTCCTCGGAACGACAGGGCGACATTATAACGGTAACAGGCCTGCTCGGAAGAGATTAGGATCCTACGGCTGCCCTGGGGCCGATTGCGTCCGATCGCCATGCTGAATCTTCCGCCCTGGCTCGGCGGTTGAACTGCCGCTGGCTCCCGACAATTCATCGGCCAGCGCGACTGCGCCGTAGATTTTTCGCAACGCCTCCTGGATGCCACGGGCATCCACACTGACTGCCCGCCCGATTTTGTCGGAATACGCGAAGTTCCACGGCAGCGACTGGATGTTGCCATCGAAAATTATGCCTACGACTTCCCCAGCCCTGTTGATCGTAGGGCTGCCGGAGTTGCCGCCAATAATGTCCGCGGTTGAGACAAAGTTCAGCGGCGTGGAGAGATTCAGCCTGGACTTGGCATTGATCCAACTCTCGGGCAATTGATAAGGCGGCTTGTCCCCGAACGCGGCGGCATGCTGATAGGCTCCGCCGATGTTGGTGGCATAAGGGATTTGCTTTCCATTCTCGGTATAGCCTTTGACCGCGCCGTAGCTGAGCCGCAAAGTGAAGGTCGCGTCGGGCGGTTCGGTGAACCCGTGCGAGGAAAAGCGGGCGCGAACGATCTTCGCACCTTCGGTACGTTCGACGGAGTCCACTTCATCGTCATAACGCCTGCGAACGGCTCGGGCGTCAGGATCGATCGAGCGCATGAAGACGATGAGCGGGTCGGTTGAAGCCTGGACCGCCGCCTCGCCGCCCCGATACAGCTCCTTGCGCACGGATACGTCATCCAACTTGGTGCGATCGAGCAGATCCTTGGCAGCGTCCTCGGGCGTCTTGCCGTTGAGCATGTTTTGTATCACTGGATTGCCCGCTCCTAAAGCGTCTTGCGCCTCCCGCAGATTTTCCGCCAGCAGCACGGTTTCCAGCGATTTGTAGACCGGAGCAGGAGAGAACAACTGCTGTTCCAGCGATGGCAAAGCGGAATCGCGGTATTCGCGCAAGCGCTGTCCGTTGGGCTTGCCTTTCTCCACGGCAGCCCGCATGAGGTGGCGCACGATGTTGGCGAGGTCGGAGGCGAAAGGACGAGGTTCTCTGCCCTCGATATAGGTCATCTGCGGATAAATCTCCTTTTGCACTTCCATGGCACGAGTGATCGGGGTCCACGGGTCATCAATCTCGGCCGCTAGTTTCGCGTTCGCACTCACCTCAGCGCGCAGCTTTTGTTCATCCGCGATCTTGTTTTCCATGAGTTCCTTGTCTGTCAGCCCACCCAGGTAGCCGGTAACGGCCTTCTGGGAATTCTGGTAACTGAAAAGGTCTTCATTGGCGATGCGAGCGTTTTCGGCAGACTCCGAGCTGAACTGCTGCAGGACCGCGATGCGGCGGGCATATCGTTCCAGCCGGGAGGGGTAATCCACATCACGCAGGAACTCAAGCTGGGAAACAGTTCTGAGCCGTCCTGTGGAACCGGGATTCCCGGAGACGAAAATCAGGTCGCCGTCCTTGACCCCGGTTTTTGACCATCGCAGGTAATGGTCGAGATGCACCGGCTTGTCATTCTCGTACACGCGAAAGAAAGTGATGTCGAGATCGTAGCGGGGATAGGTGAAATTATCGGGATCGCCGCCGAAGAATGCGATGTCGAATTCGGGCGCAAACACCAGGCGCACGTCGGTGTACTTCTTGTATTTGTAAAGATCGAAGACTTCGCCCGAGTAGAGAGTCACCACGTCGCAACGCAAGCCGGTCGAATTGGCGCACTCTTTCTCAATGTTGGCCATGGCAGCCCGCTGCGCCTGGCCAGCCTGCGCCGGCGACATTTCCGCCATCACCCCGGCGTTGACTTTCGCGGTTACGTCTTCGATATCCATGAGCTGATTCAATTCCAGGTTTGGGCACTTCGCCTCTTCGGCCTGGGTACGGGCGTAGAAGCCAGCCTTGATGTAATCTTTGCCGCCCGTCGAGAGTTCCTGGATACACTCAGAGCCCACGTGGTGATTGGTGAAAGTCAGGCCGTTGGGGGAGACGAACGACCCCGAACCGCCGTTGTTGAAGCGAACCGACGAAAGCCGGACGTGGTCGAGCCACACCTGAGCAGGTTCAAAACCGTACGTTGCCTTTATTTTTTCTTTGGGAAACGCGTTATACAGCCACATCCCCTCGTCGCCGAGGGCAAGGGGACCGATCAACAGGCATGCCAACAAACTCAAAACAGGAAGAAGGCGTCTCATGAGGGCTCCTGATACATAATGTTTATCGCCGATAACAATATTTGAAATACTGTAGAGCATAGTGGAAAGCTAGTGCAGCAACGAAACGTTTCAATATACGCCGGAGCGTGCACTTCCGGCAAAACGGGCGGGTTGGAAAGTTCACGGAGTTTAGCGTATAAAAGTGGGTTGCGATACGCGCGCCATCCCTCCCGTGCGGCCGACAAATCCACGAATTCAGGTGAGATCCTATGTCCAGCTTGACCACCGCGCGTCCCTCGAAAGGCCTCGAGGGGGTGGTGGCTACCACCTCCAGCATCTGCTACATCGATGGTGAGCGGGGCGTCCTGGCTTACCGTGGCATTGACATTCACGAACTGGCCGGCCATTCCAGCTTTGAGGAGACCTGCTATCTATTGTGGTTTGGCAGATTGCCCTCGCATGACGAATTACGCGACCTGCGCGAGCAACTGGCGAAAGAACGTACGATGGATGCGTCCATCTATGAGCGGATGCGCCTGGCGCCCAACCATGCCCTGCCGATGGACGTGCTTCGCACCACCGTTTCGGCGCTTTCTTTCTTTGATCCGGATGAAAAGAATAACGACCACGACGCTAACATTCATAAGGCGATTCGCCTGACTTCGCAGATCGCCATGATCGTGGCGGCGTACGACCGGATGCGGAAAGGCAAGCCGGTGGTCGAGCCGGATCGGTCGCTTTCGCATGCTGCAAATTTTCTGCTGATGCTGAACGGCGAGTATCCATCGAAGACTGCGGAGAGGGCTTTGGATATCGCACTCATCCTTCATGCGGATCACGAACTGAATGCCTCGACCTTCGCCGCGCGAATTACCGCGGCTACACTCTCTGACATGCATTCGGCAATCACTTCAGGGATTGGCTGCTTAAAAGGGCCTTTGCACGGAGGCGCTAACGAGGCGGTCTTCCACATTCTCGAGGCCATCGACAGCTCCGGGGCCGATCCCGTGGAGTACATCAAAGGAATGCTGGCGCAGAAAAAGAAAATTCCCGGCTTCGGTCACCGCGTGTATCACACCGAGGATCCGCGCGCTACGCACCTGCGGCAGATGTCGGAAGCACTGGGCAAATCGAGCGGACAGCCAAAGTGGTTCCAGTATTCGCAAGCTATCGAGCAGTTCATCAAAGCTAACAAGAAACTGAACGCCAACGTGGATTTCTACTCTGCTTCGACCTACCGCGCGCTGGGAATCGACGTGGATTTATTCACTCCTGTGTTTGCCGTCTCGCGCATCAGCGGGTGGACTGCCCATGTGATCGAGCAGCTAGATGACAATCGGCTAATCAGGCCGCGTGCCGACTACGTCGGACCTTCGTATCCGCAGCACTACGTGCCTGTAGAACGAAGATAAAGCGCGTTTAGAGGTCCGGCAAGCTAACCATTCAAAGATCTGACGGTCTAAGCGTTGGCTGTCGCGTTGTCAAACGGGGAGGTCTCACCTGATGGTGCGGATTCCGGCTGTGATTTGTCTTTCATTGTTCCTATGCTGCAGCTTCATCCCCACAGCCAGTCAAACCGCCGAGAGTGGCTCGTCAGCGCCAACCTATACGGCGGACGGCCAGCTGGTGTTCCCGGCAAATTACCGTGAATGGATTTACCTGTCTTCCGGCATCGACATGAGCTATTTCCAGCAAGGCATGGCTGGACACTCGATGTTTGACACTGTTTTTGTTAATCCCGAGGCCTACAAGGCATTCCTTCAGACAGGTACCTGGCCGGACAGGACGATGCTGGTGCTTGAAGTGCGTGGCGCGGGCAGCAATGCTTCCATCAACAAGAGTGGACACTTTCAGACCACGGAACTGATGGGGCGCGAAGTTCATGTGAAGGACGAAGCGCGCTTCCCCGGCAAGTGGGCGTTCTTCGGCTTCGACGACAAAGAGACGGCGAAGATGGTTCCCAAAGAAGCCGCCTGTTACTCATGCCACGAGCAACATGGAGCGGTCGACACCACATTCGTGCAGTTTTACCCGACACTGATCGATCTTGCCAAGCAGAAGGGCACGCTCAGCGCGGCGTACTTGAAGGAAGAAGCGGCGGCTTCGGAGACGAAGGGCGAGAAGAAGAAGTAGGTCTCGACCCTGCGTGGACAGCCGTTCCATATCCGGCCAGCGCTGGCTTGGCAGTCCCGGCGTAAAATAGAAGCGTGCGCCGAGTTTACTTTGATAACAATGCGACTACCCCGGTGCTGCCCGAGGTCTTTGAGGCCATGCGGCCCTATTTCTTCGAGCACTTCGGCAATGCATCCTCCATCCATCATCATGGGCAGGAAACACGGGCAGCGGTAGAGCGCGCTCGTGAATCGGTCGCGGCGCTGCTGGGATGCAGGCCATCCGAGATCGTCTTCTCCAGCGGCGGCACTGAAAGCGATAATCTCGCTATTTTCGGTTTGTTCAAGCCTGGCAATCACGTAATCAGCTCGACCATCGAACATCATGCGGTGCTGAATTCGTGCAAGCACTTGCAGTCGGCCGGATGTGAGGTCACGTGTGTGCCGGTGGATGGGCACGGATTGATCGATCCCGACGATGTTCGGCGCGCACTTCGGCCCAATACGAAGCTCATCACAATCATGATGGCGAACAATGAAACTGGAGTCCTGCAGCCGGTCGAAGATGTTGGACGGATCGCGGCGGAGGCCGATGTTTACTTTCATACCGACGCGGTGCAGGCAGCCGGGAAAGTTCCGGTTGACGTCAAGCGCATTGGCTGCGACCTGCTGTCGATTTCCGGCCACAAAATGCATGGGCCGCAAGGGATAGGAGCACTCTACATACGCAAGGGGACAACCCTGCAGCCGATGCTCCATGGCGGAAGCCACGAACGCTCGCGCCGCGCGGGAACGGAAAACGTTCCCGGGATTGTCGGACTGGGCAAGGCAGCCGAGATCGCAAAAGCCGCTCTTGACCGAGGCGAACTCTCGCGAATGGCTGAGATGCGGGATCAAATCGAACAAAAGATTCTGGCTGAAGTCGAAGCCATTGGGATTAATGGCGCGGGCGCACCACGCGTTCCGAACACAACGAGTATCTACTTTGAGGGCATCGAAGGCGAGGCGCTGGTGATCGCGCTGGATCTGAAAGGCCTGGCTGTTTCGACCGGCGCCGCCTGCTCTTCCGGCGCGATTGAGCCTTCTCACGTGTTGATCGCCATGGGATTGCCCGCCGAACGTGCGCGGGCCAGCATTCGCTTCAGCCTGGGAAAGCAGAACACGCCAGAAGAGGTGGAATTCGCGCTGAGGCTCGTGCCTGAGATCGTCACAAGATTGCGCGAACTGTCGCCGGTTTACAATAAAGCAGCTGTTAGCAATTAGCATTTGGCATTTAGTCGATCGCCCTGTTGGAGTGGTTCTTGTCCAGGGCAACCGGTAATTGTCATGGCTAAACGCTAATTGCGAAGTGCCAAATGCCGGGTTCACGCACCATCGCCGTTGCCATGTCCGGTGGAGTTGATTCCTCCACCGTGGCGGCCATGCTGCGCGCCGAGGGGCATCAGGTTATCGGTTTGACCATGCAGCTATGGAACCAGCGTCGGCTAGCGAGCCATCCCGGCATGCCCGAGGCGGTGCAAGGC
>DASPSE010000388.1:0-3516 GCA_035624085.1 Terriglobales bacterium | reverse complement strand
TTCGCCCTGTCCGACGCTTTATCAGCGCCGCAACAGGCTGGGCGACGGGCTGGAGACTATGAAGTACTACAAGGAAAAAAGCAAAGTGCGCCACGGCGCGCCGACCAGCGAGGTCGGACTGAGCATGACCGGCGAAATCATTGTGGGCAAATTTGTGGATCGCGACCGTCCTGATTATCAGAGCATGATGCGCACGCAGTTTCATGAGGCGCTGGGCGAACGATATGTTGAAGTTGGTAGTGGGTCAGTTGAATAAGGAAGCGAGCCAAACGCGCGATTATTGTGTCGCAAAAACCGCGACACTGCGCGCGGCTCGCCCAGATCCCTCGACCGCCAAGGGAAGGCGGCTCGGGATGACAAATCAATTGGCGGAGATGGTATGCAGCTAACCGAGATTCGCATCGCAGGCTTTGGAGGGCAGGGAGTCATTCTGTCCGCCAGCGTGTTGGGCAAAGCCGCGTCCATTTACCAGAATGCTTTCGCCACGATGACACAGAATTTTGGTCCGGAGGCGCGCGGCGGCGCCTGCAGCGCCCAGCTGGTTGTTTCCGATGCGCCGGTGTTGTATCCCTACGTGACTAGCCCGGACATTCTGGTAGTGATGTCGCAAGAAGCCTACTCGCGCTTTGTCCCTGAGTTGAAGGATGGCGGGATTTTGATTGTGGAACAGGACTTAGTGCGCGTCGACGAGCTTCGTGGAGATATCAAAGTTTACAGCGTGCCGGCCACGCGCTTTGCTGAAGAGCTGGGCAAGCGCATGGTATTGAACTCGGTGATGGTGGGATTTTTCACCGCAGTTACCCACCTGCTGGAGCCGGATGCGGTGCGGAAAGCCGTGGCCGATTCAGTTCCATCCAGCTTTCGCGAGATCAACCTCAAGGCGTTTGAAAAGGGTTTCGAATACGGCAGCACCGCCCAGGCAGTCACACCTGCCTCGCTGGAGATGGAACCGCACCTGATTTATTCGGAAGATTAAGCACCCTCTACAAATTGTCATTCCGAGCGGAGCGTTCCGATTCGCCTGCGAATCGGAATGCGCAGTCGAGGAATCTGCTGTCCGTGCTTACGGTTCCAGGTGCCCGCCACCTACAATTTTTCGCCGGTAGCAGCCTGACTCGCAAGCAGAAACGTTTTAGGGTACTTGCCTTCGCCACAAAGTTTGAACGAGCCAAAGTCTTTGTACCAGGGTCCTTCAGGGACGTTCGGTTTGGATTCGATCCAGAGCCGGAGCTGGTTCAGATCATCGAGAGTGATGTTGCGGTCACGCATGCGATCGGCCAGGTGGTCACGAATGGCGGCGGGAAGCCGGGACCAGGTTTCGATCTGGGGCATTACTCACCGAAGACGAAGCGGCCGAGGTTGTCGCCCAGGCGCTTGACCTCATCCGGGTCCTTGGCGGAGCGGAAGCGCTCTGCCAGCTCGAAAAACGCTTTTTCCTTTTTCTTTTGCGCTTCGATACCTTCCTCGATCAGCTCGACCAAAACGCGATTGTCGCTGAGGCGACGGCGCTTGGCCATGCTGTCCACCTGTTTGGCGACTTGCAAGGGAAGCGTGACGCTCCGGCGCACTTGCTTGGATGCTGGCATAGCACCAGTATACACCATTGTGGTGCATGTAGGGGAGTGTGGAAATCCCCGCCCTTCGCTTCGCGATAAGACGGGCCACCCGCGGGATGGCGCAGTCGAGGAATCTTCTGTACGTACTTCTTGTCTCTTTCCCACGTCTCGAAAACCGCGAGACGTGGGCCACCCGGCCCCTTTTCACTCTTCATGCGAGTGGCCGACACCCTTCCACAAGAAATACATATCGCTGAGCCTCACCTCGCCTTCTGTATCGAGGTTCTTAAGGGCAGCAGGGCCCACGCCGGCCAAGGTAGCCGCGACCCCGGCTGAAACTGCCAGAGCGGGTGCAAGGCCTGAGAGAATGCCGCATGTTGTGGCCAACACTCCCAGGAAAATGCTGACGGACGCTTTCTTCACCAGCACCTGCTCCGCGCAGGCGAGAGTAGATTTGATTTTGGCCAGCTCAGGTTCCACTATGTCCTTACGAATCTCTTCGGCAGCCTGCACGGTACTCCGCCCGGGGTTGGCCTTAAGCCCCTCGGTCGCAGCGCGCCTCAGGGCGCTCCGGAACCTTTCGAAGGAGTCGAGATTGGCCTCGCGGATCGCGATCAGTTCTGCGGCCGACACTCCCTGCAATACGGGCAGCTCAAGGCGGAAGATCACGTCCGCTACGGAAGCTGGGCGGCTTAACTTGAGCATTTCCGCGGAGAAAGCTTGCGCTGAACCCAAGGGTAGCCCATATTCCCGAGCCGCTGAGACGTCTGCCACGAGGTCCACCATGTATTCAGCAAATGCTTCGCCAGCCAAGAGAAGCTTGCCGTCCTGCTCACTCATTTTGCCGACCGGGATGCGTGCCGCAACCCCGGCTTCTGTGAAGTCCATCACATAAAAATGCCGACGATTCATCGAACGTCGCGAGAAATTTGCCTCCCGTATGAGCCGCCGGATCAGCTCATCCTTGGAATCCAGAATTGCACCCAAGCCCTCGGCCCTGGCGTTCTCCTCCCAGTGCTCGATGCATCGCGTCTTCGGCCGAAAGTCAACCAGGCGGGTCGCACCTATTTCGCTGATATAAATCATGGGCGCCAGATGCGAAAGAACCTCATTGACCAACTCTCGCTTAGAACCGCGCCACTCCTCCGTTAAGAGCGGCGTGAGCACGTCATCTGCAATTACAGCGTCGAAGTAGTGCCAAACGTGCTTAACCAGCTTATCCACCTGCCGACGGAGGCACGCCGGCGACGGGCAGACCATGCGTCCCCCTGTTAGGTCCAAGCCCCCGCCTGCGATGATGCACTCCTGGCGGGGCGGCCCGGCGGTACTGCGGCGAGACATCGCGTCCCCAGCCAATTGACGCAATGACTCCAAAACCCGATACCGGGGAAGAAATGACGCCGCTTTATCAAGCGACGTTATGTCATTCTCACGCAGCCAATCGAAAACCCAGTATTCTGAAAAGTCATCCATGTCCCTGCCGGATTTTACCGCACTACAACGTCCAACTATCGCGCGCCGAGGGCAATGGGACTGGAAGACGCGAGCTCCCGACGAAGGGTGATCCTTCTGCGCGGCCCATGTTTCGATCCCGCGAAACGCGGGAAATTGTCGCGCCGTGGCCCCTTTCGAGAATTTTCTCATTCTGCAACAAGAATTCCCGATTCGGGAAAACGCTTGTCAAGCCCCCAAACGCGACGAATTTCTCCCAAGTCGCTGATTCCAGTCTAAGAATAAATTTCCGAGACGTGTCTAAAGACCCCGTCGAATTTGCTATTCTGAAAATATAGAGGGAAATTGAAGGCGCGGCCCATGGGCCGCGCCTTTTGTGTTTGTAGGGAAATAAGGATGCGAGCCAGGCGCGCGATTATGGCCTGGCTCATAAAACGCCAGGCGTCGCGCGGCTCGCCCAGATCCCTCGACCGCCAAAAGAAGGCGGCTCGGGATGACAAGCAAGGGG
>DASPSE010000387.1:0-2634 GCA_035624085.1 Terriglobales bacterium | reverse complement strand
GTGGCCGGACCAAACAAATCGCTTCCGACCCGAGCCACCATGAATACATCCGCGCCGCAGAGACGGGCAGCTACGGCTTGATTCGCGCCTTTCCCGCCAAAGCCAAGATCGAATCTCTGCCCGAAAATCGTTTCGCCGGGCTTTGGGAACTGATCGGTGAAGGTCGTCAGGTCAACATTGGCGCTGCCAACTACAGCAATGCGAGGACGTTTGACCATGGTTCTGGCGAGTTTCTCGAGATATTCCGACTTCTTGCTACGCTCCCAGGAGCGCCGCTCCCGGGAAAGCAGAGTTTAGTGACCGCTCTCCAAGAGTGTCAACCGGCGGCTTTTTCGGGTAGTGGTGCAGTTTGCTAAGGAAGCGAGCCAGACGCGCGTTGTTCTGTCGCGAAGAACGCGACAGTTCGCGTGGCTCGCCCAGATCCTTCGCTGCGCAAAAGAGGCTTGCTCAGGATGACAATCAAACTGCACCACTACCCTAGTTTCCAGTTCTCTGTTGACTTCGGCGCGGCTTGGAAATACATTCCCCAGTTTGGTGAGCAGATCGTCTCGTGAAAGAGCCCTCTGGAAATGGATTCCTTCGTTCCGCGCTTCATGCGGCAGGATGGCTGACGCTTTTCTGCGCGTGCCTGACGTTTGCCGACGAATGGAGAGGACGGCACCCGCTCATTTCTCCAACCGGCGTGCTGAACCTTCCTGCGGTTCCGCAGATGGAGGACACCTTCCTTGCCGGACCCGAATCACCGGGCGACGCGGAGAGTTGGCTCGCCGGATTGAAGGCATGGCGGGCAGAGCGCCTGACCCGCTTGCGCTACGATGGCACACAGTACGCCAGACCAGAACTCGAGTGGACGCAACATATCTTCTCGCAGGTGCAGGTTCTCATCTGGGACCGTTCCTTTTACGATTCCGACAAGGCCGAATACACGGTCGATCGTTTTCTCTCCCAAGTGGAAACCCGCATCGGTCCAATCGATGCCGTTCTCATCTGGCACGTTTATCCCAACATTGGCGTGGATGATCGCAATCAGTTCGACCTGCTGCGCGACCTGCCGGGCGGCATTCCTGCACTGCGCAAGGTGGTGCAACAGTTCCATGATCGCGGGGTCAAAGTGTTCTTCCCTGTTCTTGCCTGGGATACCGGCACTCGCGAAGAGGGCAGTCAGCTGTGGATTGTGCTTTCGCAGCTACTTAAAGATATCGGCGCCGATGGCATCAACTTCGACACCCTCGAAAGTGTTCCTCCACAGTTCCGGCGCGCGTCGGACGCAAACGAACATCCTCTTGCACTCGAGCCCCAGTTTGATCCGCGTGACGAATCGCTGGCCTGGAGTAATCTCGCCTGGAACGATTGGGTGGCGTGGGAAGGCAAAGACTATCCATTCGTGCCGATGGTAAGCCGCAGCAAATGGCTGGAGCCTCGCCATACTGTGAATGTCACCGATCGTTACACCCGCGATAAGACCGACAGCCTGCAGCATGCCTTCTTCAATGGACAGGGCTACGCCACGCTCGAGAACCTTTGGGGCTTCTGGTACCAAACGACGGCGCAGGACGCCGAAGCCATTCTGCGCTTCACGCGCATCGAGCGCACGTTTGCAGACAATCTTAGAAGTCCGAACTGGGAGCCTCATACGGCCACGATGCAGCCGGGTGTTTTCGCCAGTAAATTCCCCACAGCGACAAGCACACTTTGGACCATCGTCAACCGAAGTGAATACAACGTCTCTGCCGAGCAACTCAGCCTCGCTCATCGCGAGGGAATGCACTATTACGATCTCTGGCACGGCACGGAACTGACGCCAGCCGTCCGCGGCGATCGCGCCAACCTCAGCTTCGGAATCGAAGGCCGTGGCTTCGGAGCTGTATTCGCGACAGCGGAGCTAACGAGCCAAGCGAAAGAGCTTCTAGCTTTCATGGCCGAGCGTTCCAAGCGTTCCCTGGCAAGCTACTCGCGCGATTGGAAAGCCGTCCCGCAGAAAATCGTTGAGACTCCACCAACGAAACCTGCGCCGAGTGCCCCTCCAGGCATGATCCGCATTCCTGCGGGCGATTACGATTTTGAGGTGCACGGCATTGAGATCGAAGGCGGCAACGATCCCGGCGTGGACGTGCAGTATCCCTGGGAAGACCTGCCTCGCCGCTCCCATCGCCATCGCATTCACGTTCGCAGCTTCTACATCGACCGCACGCCTGTGACCAATGCCGAATTCAAGCAGTTCGTGGACGCAGCTCACTATCACCCCACCGACGACCACAACTTCCTGCGCGATTGGAAGAATGGAACATATCCTGAAGGCTGGGCAAATAAGCCAGTCACGTGGGTTTCAATCGAAGATGCACAAGCCTACGCCGCCTGGGCAGGCAAACGCCTGCCGCATGAATGGGAGTGGCAGTTCGCGGCGCAGTCCGATGATGGGCGCGTATATCCGTGGGGCAACGATTGGAATCCTCAAGTGTTGCCTTCTCCGGATCATGGTCCAACAAGGGGTCCGCTCATTGATGTGAACGCGTTTCCGCGAAGCGCCAGCCCATTCGGCGTGCTCGACCTTGAAGGCAACGTTTCACAATGGACTGACGAATACCGCGATGAGCACACACGTGCCGCAATCGTCCGCGGCGGCGCGGCCTACCA
>DASPSE010000359.1:0-7782 GCA_035624085.1 Terriglobales bacterium | reverse complement strand
GGCTACGACATTCCGGAAACCGGACAGGTATGAGTAAGGGAGAAAGTTGCAGTCGTTGAGCCGGCGGCCCAACTCGTTGAGTTCCGGCATGGAAAACAAATTGAAGCGGCGGAGCCCAATCGGGCCGCCCAGATCGACTTTGCGGGATGCCTCCGACATGCTCGCGGGTACCCATTCTCCTTTGCGAAAATAGCCGGGCTTGGAGAGTCCAACCTGCCGGATATAGGAAACGCCGTCCCGCAATGCATTGGCGGACCATTCACCCGAGTCAGAGAAGTACACGCTCACCGATTCGATTGAGTCCATCCCGGACGTCGCCTGTGCGTGCGCATAGGCGGGCAAAAGCTCAGTAATGCCAGGCATCCAGCCGGCAGAGACAACGAACGACAATCCCAAGTCTGCAATCTCACGGTGTCGGGGAAGCATACGTTCCTTTACAAAGGACATGCCTGCGGGGTCGACGTAGGAGCACTGCGCCTGGAAGGCCGATTGCGCTACCCGATCTTGTAGCTCAATGACAGGGCCTGCGCAGTTGACAACAATTGAACACCGTCTGCAGAAGTCGTCTAGCGATCGGACGTCGAGGACATCAAGCGGTATCGCTGATACTCTGCTTCCGACCTCCGCCGCTAAAGCCTTCGCCTTCGCGAGGTCACGTCCGCCAATCAGGACCTCACCATCGCAAGACTTGTGGAGCTCAGATACTACGACTTTTCCGGTGGCGCCGTACCCGCCCACCACACCGAAAGCGGCAGTCCGAGTCATTGGCTTAACCTCGCACGCCGATGATGATTTCGAAGGATGCGAAGCATTGTAAAAGGATTTGTCTCTCTGCTCTAGACAAGTGGCCGCGATCTTTGCAATTCCTCCGCCTCATTTGACGGCTGAATTGTTTCTTGCGCGACCCTGCTTCCACCGCATTAGCCACGCCACTGCTGCTGCCGCAGCTACCAGCATCACCAGGTACAAATGCTGGCGGAATAGAACTCCGATCAGTCGAACCACATCTGGCCCGAACTTGAGGGTCAAAAGAGCAAGCAGCAGGAAACGCACCATACGCCCAGAGAAGATGGCCAGCAGGAAGCGGACGAATCCCATCTCGGAAACTGCCGCAGCAAGCACGAACAGTTTAAAGGGCGTCGGTGGCGGCAGCATGGCCGGGAACATCAGGCTCCAGAACGGATGCCGGTCGAACGCGGAGTGTATTTTTTCGAAGCGATGCGCCGGAATTCGCTTGCGAAGAAGTTCTTCGCCTCCCTTATAGCCGATCACGTAAATCACAATGCTCCCCAATGCCGATCCTGCCGACGCCATGAACGCATACAGGAAGAATCGGGCGCGGTCCTCATACACGTAGCCGGCGACGACTGCGTCCATGGGAAGACCGAGGAAAGCACCGTCCAGAGCCGCCACGGCCAGCACGCCCCATGCCCCGAGCGGTTTCAGCAAGGCCCAGAGGAACGCAGTATAGCGGTAGAGGATGTGCTTGAGCGTTTTCAAATGTGAAATTAGAAGTGTATGCGAAAGCCGGGCTGCGTGGAGGAACAGGGCCGGCGAAGGCGCAGCGAAGAATCACCTCCGCCGGAACTCTGACTCGGATGGCGATTACTTTTTCGGAAAATTGGGATCGGCCTTCACTTCCAGGATCTGCTTGGTATGACGCTGACTGTGTGCCGCGATATACAGAACCCATTCGTAAGCGTCGAGCTTCTTCCCTAGCGGGCTATCTATCGCATGTTCTCGCAGGTCATCGTGGGTGCGCAGAAACTCCTCCGTTTGGCTACGGCTCTCCACGAATTCCTTGAGCGATCCCTGGGGTGAGCCATAACGGTTGGTTGGCTTGAGCGCATCAGGGGCCTGAACCTTGTGACTGCGGTCGGGAATGGCCGCCAGCACAAGATCGTCAAGGGCTTTAACGTCCTCTCCAGCCGGTCGCGGCGGAGCCGTCATTACTTTCTCCACGATCATCCCGCGAAGGTATCCTTCGCTAGCCGCGATGTGCTCCGTCACCTCAGCCACCGACCAGCGGTCAGGCGCCGGTTTGAAGTTCCACTGCGCGTCGGAAAGGCCCTGGGTCGCGTCCAAGACGCCTTGCTTCGTGCTCTCGAGGTACTTCAAGGCGCGATCGCGATCGGCCTGGGTTAGAGACTGCGAGTGAGCGGAAATTGTCACATACAACAGCACCGCAAGTACCGCGGCAAGGCGTTTCATACCTATTCTCCGATCTGAAATTTTGTGCCACTGCGTTGTTGACTCGCGTCCCAGCCTGGCAGAACTCCGGAAAAGATTCTACTCATCCTATACGAGTTGCAAAAGACTTTGTCTAGCTATGGCTCGTAACGCCACCGAGCAACTGCAGCGCATGCGGCAGCAGCTCAATCACCGACTCCAGCGACTCAACCGCGCCGGTCGGGCTTCCCGGCAGATTCAAAATGATAGATCTTCCGCGCACTCCGCAAAGTCCCCGGCTCAAAGCTGCAAACGAAGTTTTCTTTGAGCCTTCAAAGCGCATTCGTTCAGCGACCCCTTCCAGCAAGCGATGGCAAACGCGGCGCGTGGCTTCGGGCGTGACATCGCGTTCGGCGATGCCGGTTCCTCCCGTGGTCACCACCAGCCGCGCTTCGCCGGCCCAGTAAAGAATGGCCTTCTCGATCTCGGCTTGCTCATCGGCGACGACTTCCGTCCCCACGATAGAAAAATTTTGCTTTCTCAGCGTGTCGGCGACTGCCGGCCCGGAGAGATCGACACGTTCGCCGCGCGCGCATGAATCGCTGACCGTCAGTACGGCAGCGGTCCACGTCTCAGGAGTCGAGGAGGACATCTTCTTCTTCCTCCCCGGCCTTTCCGGCGTCGCGTTGGGCCTCGTCCAGAAGGCGCAGGCCTTCCATCAATAAGCCTTGCGTGTTCAGAGTCGTAGTTTGGCTGGTGGTTTTGCCATCGAAGTTGACCTGGAAGTTGCCATCGGTCCAGCGCAAGACTTTGAAAACCGCCTTATCGCCTGTCAGTGAACCGTATTCCGCGTGAGTCACCTGGCCTTCGCGGAAGTACATTTCACATTTGTCGTCCTTGTTCGTGAGCGTGAGCGCGCAACTTTTCCGGCCCATTTCCAGAGACTGCACCAGGTCAATCACGTTCATCTGCGACAAGTTTCCGCGCAGCACCCCGTCGGATGCCGCGCTTTTCGCCATCTTTTCCAGCGCGATCTTGTCAATGACCCGCTTGATGCGCTGCGTAGCTTCCCGCAGAAAGAATGGCTTTTCTACAAAGTCGTCAACGGCCTGCTCCTGCGCACTCAGTTTCTCCGTGATATCGGCCTTCGTAGCCAGAAGGATGACCGAAGCTGCCGCGGTTTTCGGCCGGCTCCTTAGCTTTTCCACCAGTTGGCGGCCGTCCATCCCCGGCATGCGATAGTCGCTGATCACCAGGTCCGGTGGGTCCTCCACCGCTTTGATGAGGGCATCGGCGGCGTCCGTGGCGGTGGTGACATTGGCCAGCGGCGTGAGCGCGCCCCGGAGCATTGCCAGGATCATCGGGTTGTCGTCCACCAGCAGAAGTTTGACCTTGTCCGCCATGGGAGGTGCTATTTTTTCTTTCGGACACGAACGTAGTTTCCGCTTTTGCCGCCGATCTTACGTTCGAGTACGATCTCGCGAATCTCGATGCCCTTATCAAGGGCCTTGCACATATCGTACACGGTGAGCGCCGCAACACTGGCGGCGGTCAGAGCTTCCATTTCCACGCCCGTACCCGCTGTCGTGGCAACTTTTGATGTAATAGCGACGCCATTCTCGCACAGCCGCATGGTGACATCAATGTGCGCCAGGGGCAAAGGATGGCACATCGGGATCAGCTCGGAGGTTCGTTTCGCAGCCATGATGCCAGCCAGCCGCGCCACTTCGAGAGGATCACCTTTGGGATTTCTGGGCAATGCTCTCAGCACTCCCGGCTTCAAGACCACGAGGGCGCTGGCTTCGGCTTCTCGCCTGGTGGAAGCCTTGGTGGAAACATCCACCATCTTGGCGTGTCCGGTACGGTCGTAGTGAGAGAGCTTCCTCGCCATGCGAAGTTACTGGTGGTGTCCTAATCTTCGATTGCGCGACTTCACGACTTGTACTCTGCGTCCTTCGCGATCCTTCGCGTTCTTAGCGGTCAAGAGCTTCTTACCGCAAAGGGCGCAACGAATTCGCAAAGCTCGCGAAGAAGGCTTTGAGTTGAAGCTAGAGACAGAACTATATTACCCGCTTCCTTGACTTCGGAGCGCAGCAGGATTAGTCTGCGGCTGAATTTCAAAGGCACATTCTTGCCGTGTCTTTTTCTGTCACGCAACATTCTGTCAAGCAGGACATATCCAGCTGAGGATGAGGAGGTCATCCATGAACAAATTGAAGGGGTTGTGTCTAGGGGCTCTGGCAGTTGCCGCACTCGGTCCGGCGGCACGGGCGCAGTCTTCAGCGATGACGTCGCCACCGAAGGTGCTCGTGATCACCCGCGAGTTTGTGAAACCGGGTAAAGGCGGCGCTATGCACGACAAAACCGAGAGTGCATTCGTCCAGGCGTTTACCCGCGCGAAGTGGCCGACACATTATCTGGGAATGAATTCTCTGTCCGGCAAGTCGCGCTCTCTGTTCTTTACCGGCTACGATTCTTTCGAAGCCTGGGAAAAGGACACACAAGCCATCCAGAAAAATGCGGCGCTGTCAGCCGCGCTGGAACATGCCTTTGTGGCCGATGGCGACCTGTTGGATTCGATAGATGGAGGCGTGTTCGTTTACAACCAGGAATACAGCTTGAACCCGCATCCCGCTACGGCGGCCACGCGTTACTTTGAGGTTTCGGTCTTTCGCGTCAAAGAAGGACATCACAAGGAATGGGACGATGGGGTCAAGTTGGTCATAGCCGCGTATCAAAAAGCGCTACCGGATGCTCACTGGGGCTGTTTTGAGGTTTCCTATGGCGCGCCAGAAGGAACGTATATCTTCTTAACCGCGCTCAAATCCGCCAGCGAGATCGACAGCGTCTTAGCGCGCAACAAAGATTTCATGGCAGCCATGGGCGAAGATGGCATGAAAAAGCTGGAAGAGATCTCGGCGGCCGCGATTGAATCCGGCGAGTCGAATCTGTTCATGCTGAATCCGAAAATGAGTTACGTTGGGGACGAGTGGATCACAGCCGATCCGGATTTCTGGAAGCCCAAGCCGGCAGCCGCTCCGGCCGCAGCTCCAAAGAAACCGGCGGAGAAAACTGGTACCGGCCAGTAACAAGAACTCAGTGATCCAGGGAGAAGACTAGGCAGGGACACTCGGCGGATATAGCTTGCCCGTGTCCCTCTATCAATCTCAATTAAGGCCGGAGATATATCTCCTGGGCACCCGCTTCGAAATCCCGCACAGAATCTCGTAAAGCACGGTGTTGGCCAGCGCCGCGTGTTCGCGTGCATCCACGCTGAGCCCATCGCAGGAACCCAGCAGGATCGCTTCGTCTCCCACGGCCACGCCGGGAAGCCCGGTGACGTCCACCAGCGTGAGGTCCATAGAGATTCGTCCGACAATCGGCGCATAATGCTCGCGCACGATCACACGGCCGCGGGATGAGAGCGCGCGGTTGAAGCCGTCTGCATATCCCACCGGAAGCACCGCAATTCGGGATGGGGCCTTGGTGACGTAAATCCCACCGTAGCCGAGAGCCTGATTGGCGCGTACATCGCGCAGGGAGAGAATGCGTGTCTTCCACGTCAGAACTGGTTTCACTGGCAGCCGTAACCCGGCTCCGCTCACCTCCCGCCCAGCCCGTTCGAACGGCAAGTAATAGCCGTAGAGCGCGATGCCGGGCCGGACCATGTTGTTCCAGGATTCGCGGCGTGAGATCACGGCGCCGGTGTTGGCGGCGTGAATGAGCGGTGGATCAAATCCCTCTTTTTTCAGCAGGCGGCGTACTTCTTCGAATGACCTCAGTTGTTCCTCAACCGAGGGAGCGTCGAGAACTTCCGACGAAGCAAGGTGAGTGGAAAGACCCTCCAACACCAGATGCGGCGACGACCGCAACGCAGAGCAAATTCGGGGCAAATCCTGGGGCGCGACGCCCAGCCGTCCCATGCCGGTATCGACCTTCAGGTGAACCGGATGTCGAGCGTCCAGATCCGATGCCGCTCTCTCGAGGAGTTCGATTTGCTCGGTTTCCCAAACCGTCGGAGTCAGCTCGAGGCGGACGATCTCTTCCTCCTCCCCTCGCCAAAACCCGGTCAACAGAAGAATGTGCCCGCGAATACCGGCTTCGCGCAGCGGTATCGCCTCATCGAGCGAGGTCACGCCAAACCAGCGCGCTCCTTCGTCTTCGAGGACGCGGGAACATTCGACCGCGCCGTGCCCATAAGCGTCAGCCTTGACCACCGCACAGACCGTGACGTTGTTTCCAATGTGCCTCTGTACTGTGCGGAAATTCTGCCGCAATGCATCGAGCGATACCTCCGCCCAGGTGGGCCGAGTCGCCACACGCTTCGCCAGTTCAATGGTAGCCACTGGAATTGATTATAGCGGCCGGGAGTAATGACCATAGGTTACTGCCGTACTACTGCACCAGGTTGGAGATCTGCCTGCCGAGCTCAGCCTCGATGTTCACCACCGGACCATCAACATATGCAGGCTCGGAACCTCCCCATTGTGTTCCCTTGGGGTAGAGAGCGGCCAAATCCCATAACGTCCCGTGGTGCCGACAGCAACTCGGCTGGCGAGTAGCTAGCTGTGCGTCCAGTTGTTTGGCAATGACGTGGTCCTTATCCCAAAACTGTGCAACTCTCTTGTCGGGAATCCGCGCAAGCACGGGACGCGTAGGCCTGCTCCAGTCCGACGCCAATATTGGCTCCCAGACCACCAGCACCGTTAGTTTGGGAGAGATTTCGTGTTTCAATACTTCTTCCGCCGCGGAGGCCCCCCGCAAGCAACCCGGTCACGTTGGGGATAAAAGCAGAACCATCCGAGCATTGGCGGCCGCTTGGTTGAACTCATTCGCGAACCCTCGGGTGTTGCCCGGTGTGAGGCTTGCCAGCGGTGGCTGGCCCTTGGGCGTGCTTGCCGACCACAGAAAGTACCAGCCAAACGCGAGTCCAACGCACAAAGCAGCGAGCAGTGGCAGGTACTTGTTCTTCACCATTCCCGTATCCCATCAGCCGGCTATTAAGCTGGCGATCACCTGAGGAAACAGCATCACCAGCATCACCACCACCACTGCGATCCAGAAGAGAACCAAACTCGAGGTGCTGCGTTTGGCGCAGGCTGATTTCCTGAAGTACAGCTGCATCGACCCTACAACTAGAAGCGCAATCGATAAACCCAACAACCACCAGCGGAACTCTTGCGCCCACACACTGATGCTTGCCAGTCCCACGGCGCCAAGGAATCCCAGAGGAACGCAGCAAGCCAGTGTCGAAAATGCGGCTGCGATGGCTGCGGTAGGCGCGCTCTTGTCCAACACCTTCATGAATCCTCTTTACCGTGCAGATCGCCTCGCATAGCGCCATTCCAACAGAAATGATATCCCGGTCCCGACAATAACAAGAGGCCAAACCAAGCCAGCCTCGGTGTGAATCAGGTTAACGCTTGCCAGTAAGAACACAACAGCCGCGATGAGAAATAGAGGGCCCGTTACACTGCAATGAAAAGCCCGGTTCTTACGCCAATTGGCGAAGCAGCCGATTGCCACAGCGAAAAGAATTGTCGCAGCAGAAGAGGCATGAAGAGGATGCCAATAAATGCCGATTAGGCTGAGGACTCCCCATGCCACGAGGGA
>DASPSE010000304.1:0-4663 GCA_035624085.1 Terriglobales bacterium | reverse complement strand
GCGGATGTTGGCCAGTTCGAAATAGTAGGAATTCAAGCCGGCTTCGCGAATGGTGTCGCGGAACAACGCTTCGTGAGTTCGCGGCGTGCAGGAGGCCACCACAACGCGGTTCAAATTCAGCTCAGCGATCTTCTCGCGAATTCGTTTCTGCGTATCGTCAGAACAGGTGTAGAGGTTGCGCTCCGCGTACGCAACGTTAGGAAGCGTTTGCACATACTGCACCACCTGTTCGACATCCACCGTGCCGGCAATATTGGTGCCGCAGTGGCAGACGAACACGCCGACGCGCGGCTCTTCTCCGGTTACGTCGCGTTCTGGCGGATATTGCTTCGGCTTGACCAGGGTGCCGCGGCTATCCATCAGCAAGCTCATAGCATTCGAGGCTGCAGCGCTGGCGCCAGCAACCGTGTCTGGAATGTCCATCGGCTGGTCGAACGGGCCGCAGACAAACACGCCGGCGCGAGAGGTATGCGTCGGAGAGAACGAGCGGGTCTTGCAGAAGCCGAATTCTTCCACCTCGACGCCCGTGGCCTTTGCCAGTTCGCGATGGCTCGCGCTGGGAGTCAGTCCCGTTGCCAGCACAACCATGTTGAAGGCTTCACGCTGTGGGGTGCCGTTTTCGTCGGCGTACTCCACGATAAGATCGTGGCTGCCCGCAACTTCGCGGATCGCGGACGGCCGGCAGCGGATGTAACGGACGCCTTCCCCTTTGGCCCGCTCGATGTAGTTTTCAAAACCCTTGGACACCGCGCGCAGGTCGATATAGAAAATGGTGCAACCGAGGCCGGGCTGGTGCTCTTTGCCAATCAGCGCCTGCTTTGCGGTGTACATGCAGCACACCGACGAGCAGTAGTTGCGCCCAACCTCGCGCGAGCCTATGCACTGGATGAATGCAACTTTCTGGGGAGCAGCCTGATCGGACGGACGCCGCACTTTACCTGCGAACGGACCGCTCGGGCTGAGAATGCGCTCGAACTCCAGGCTGGTGACGACGTTCGGATAACGCTTGTAGCCATACTCCGGCTTCACGTCCGGATTGAAATTGTCTAACCCGGGCGCGAGGATGACTGCTCCCACCTTCAGGCTGAGGAACTCTTCGCGCGGCAACAGGTGGTTGATAGCATGAGCCTGGCACGCCGTGACGCATTGCAAGCATTCCGAACACAAGCCGCAATTCAGACAGCGTTGCGCTTCGGCCACCACCATTTGCTGGGTGTAGCCCAGGTCGATCTCCTTAAAACTGGCCGTCCGATCGGAAGCCTGCACCTGCGGCATTTGCATCCGCGGCTCGCGCTTGATCTCGCCACGGCGCAGTTTCTGCTCGGCCAATTGCCGCGTCAGGCGCGCTGGTTCAACCTTCGGTTTTGGTTCTGGGAAGGGCAACCCGCGCAGGCAGCACTCGATCGATTCCGCCGCTTTGTGGCCCGCGGCGACGCCGTCCACCACAAACGCGGTGCCGGTTACGACATCTCCGCCGGCAAAAATGCGCAGGTGGGGCGCTTCCGCCACAATGTCGCCGCCTGCGAAGACGCCGGGGTGGGCAGTGGCCATCGTCTGTTGGTCAACTTCCACCAGGCCACGCCGCACGCTGACCTGGTTCTTGGGATCGAGGTAGTCCAAGTTCGGAGTCTGCCCGATGGCTACGATAATGCGCTCAGCCGGGATGACGAACTCTGTGCCCGGGATTTCCTTCACAGTCAGCCGGCCATCTTTGTCGAAGGCCATGAAGCTGATTCGCTTGGCCTCCGCGCCGGTCACCCAGCCATCGCGCCCTAGAAACTGCTTGAAGGTGACATCGTTGATGATCTCAATGCCCTCGTCCAGAGCTTCCTGAATTTCCCAGGAATGGGCCGGCATGTTCTCGCGGCTTTCGAGACAAGCCATGGTGACGTGCTCGATTCCCAAACGCCGCGCCGTGCGGGCAACGTCCATGGCTACGTTCCCGCCGCCCACCACCAGCACGTGGCCCTTCAGATCCAACGGTTCACCAGCCCGCGCCTTCTTGAGGAAATCGATGTTCAGGCTGATGCCTTGCAGTTCATGGCCCGGAATCGGTAGACGCTTCGCGCGATGTGCTCCGGTGGCCAGGAAAACTGCCTTGTAGCCCTGCTGCTCCAGTTCGTCGAGGAAAAAGTCCTTGCCCAACGTCATGTTGGTAAGGACGTCGATACCCGGCGAAAGCAAGTACTCGATGTCACGGTCCAGATATTCCTCGGGAAGCCGGAACTGCGGAACACAAGCGCGCAACATGCCACCCAGCTTCGAACTCGATTCAAAAAGAGTTACGTGATAGCCGCGCATGGCCAGGTCGTGAGCACAAGTGAGTCCGGCGGGCCCGCCGCCGATCACCGCCACGCGTTCTTCATGAGTCTTCTCGACCGGCGCAGGCAGAGCGGGCTTGTTCTGGAAGTCCCAGTCAGCCAGGAACCGCTTGATGTGCATGATCGCGACCGGATCGTCCACCTGATTGCGGTTGCACTCCTGCTCGCAGCGGTGCAGGCAGATTCGTCCACACACCGAAGCAAACGGCATGCGCTCGCGCACCACCGTCAAAGCTTCGGCGAACTTCCCCTGCGCGGTTAGAGCGACGTAGGCTTGCACATTGGTCCCGGCAGAACAGGCTGACTGGCAAGGCGGGCGTTCGCGTTTGGAAATGGCGAACTGGGCGGGCACGGCTTGGGGGTAACGCTTGTAGATCGCCTTGCGCGGGCTCAGTCCCAGGTTGAACTCGTTGGGCAGCTCTACCGGACACACCGTCGTGCATTCCCCGCAACCGGTGCACTTCGTGGGATCGATGAACGTGCCGCGGCGCTTCAGCTGTACCTGAAAATTGCCGGGCTGGCCGTCCACTGCCATGAGGTCCGTGTTTCTCAGGATCTCAATATTCAGATGGCGGCCGACGCTGACCAGGCGCGGGGCAAGGATGCACATCGCGCAGTCATTGGAGGGGAAGGTCTTGTCGAGCTGCGCCATCGTTCCGCCGATGCTGCTTTCTTTTTCGGCGAGATAAACTTTGAATCCCGAGTCGGCGAGATCGAGTGCCGCTTGCATACCTGCCACGCCGCCGCCGACCACTAATACCGCGCCAACGCTGGATGGTTCAGCCATAGCATCACCGGGCAGACGCGCCCGCAAGCGCGCCTAGCAATAAAGGTTGAGGATCGACCACGTGCCGCCACAGTCCCAGGCCTTCGCTTTCGACGCCTAGCGTGTGCGCCATCAACTGCGAGAAATAGAAGACTGGCAGGTTGAAATTCGTTCCGTAAGTCTGATTGACCTCAGGCTGGCGTGCGTCCAGATTCAGATGGCACACCGGACAAGCAACAGCAAAACAATTGGCGCCCGCTTGCTCCGCGCTTTCCAGAATCGTGCGGGCGAGCTCCAGTACTTTCGAGGGATTAACCATGGCATAGAAGGCGCCGCAGCAGGCGGTTTTGTCTGACCAGTCGACGGTTTCAATGCCCACGTGGTGCAGCAGACGATCCATGCTCCGCGGATCTTCGCAGTTGTCGAAAGTGACCACTTTGGGAGGACGGGTCAGCAGACAGCCGTAATAGCAGGCGACGCGCAGATGTTCCACGCCATCGTGGGATGGCCGGGGAATGTTATCCAGTTCGCGTTCGAGCATTTCCAGCGGATGGAGAACCTCGACGCTGTGCTCTAGCGGGTATTCAATGATTTCTTCCAACTCGGCGCGCAGCTTGGGATCGGCAGCAACTTCGTGCTGCGCGCGTTTGAACTGGTTATAACAAGCAGCGCACGGGGATACCAATTGCGCCAGTCCACGCTCATGGGCAAGGGCCAGGTTCTTCAACGGAACCGCCAGCCCCAGCAGGGGAGAGATGTTGCCCACCATGCCGGCCCCGCAGCAGAACCAGCCGCGCATATCTTCCAGTCCGATATCCAGACGCGCGCAAAGATTACGGAAGGAGACGTCATACTCCTGCGCCATCTTCTCCAAAGAGCAGCCCGGATAGTAAGCAAAGCGTTTCATGCTGCGCCTGCCTCTTTCTGCCGAACTCGCTCATAGAGCCGGCGGTAGGTGGCGCCCCCGTGCGGAAGGCTGCAAAAGTTCAAGCGGCCGCGGGCAATCAGCCGCAAGCCAAGGATGAAATCCTGGAAGTAATTCTCAGTTTTTAGCTTGCAAATAACGGTGAGCGGGAGCTCTGCTGAGCGCCCGTATAAATAGAGGTTCTCCAGAAATGAGGCAAAATAAGTGGCAATGGCCTGATCGGACGAGACTTTTCCGCTGCGCCACGCGGTGACCCGGGCCGCCTGCAGCAGCTTGGAGATGTCCACTTCCTGTGGACAGCGGGCAGTGCAGGTTTCACAGTGTACGCACGCCCAGATAGCCTCGGACCGCAGCACCGGCTCCCAATCGCCGAGAAGCAGATGATGAACCACACGGGCAGGAGTCAGATCCATGGCGGAGAGCAACGGACAGCCAGCCGTGCAGCGATTGCACTGGAAGCAGGCCTCGGGAGCCAAGATTTTCAAGTGAGCCAGAGCCGCCGAACCGTTCCACGCGGCAGGAAGAGAACCTTCCACGACGCACCTCTCGGAACAGACGTCTAAGTTCGGAACTGAACCGCCTTTCCGTACATCTGGGCCCTCGGCTGAGCGGCAGTTGCGAACTCCCACTGTTATTGCGGTACGACGAACG
>DASPSE010000296.1:0-7383 GCA_035624085.1 Terriglobales bacterium | reverse complement strand
TCTGCGGCAACACGGACTCACAACCGTTGAGCGATCCGAACCAGGCGCCCCGTCCTATATAAGCGATCAGGTATGGGCCTGCAATCCCGCCCTCGTGGCAGCGGCGGTCAGCTGATTCCGCGGATTGAAGCGCCAGCACTGCGGCAGCCCGTATTCATGTCATTCCTACGCACGTGCTGCCGGAATTGGTCTCGCGTACGCCTGCGAAACTGTAAAATGCCATGACAGGAGAAAACTATGCCTCTGAAAGTTGGAGACATGGCCCCAGACTTTGACCTCCCGGCCGTGGAGGGAGAGCAGCGCCTGCGCGTTCGGCTCAGCGATTTTCGCGGCAAGAAGCACGTGGTCGTGAGCTTTCACCCGCTGAACTGGACGCCGACTTGAGGGGAGCAGGTGCCGGCGTTCGACCGCGACCGCGATAAGTTCGCCGCACTCAATGCCCAGGTCCTGGACATAAGCGTTGATTCGCTGTACAGCCACATGGCGTGGCAAAAGCATGAGATTGGAACGATGCACTTGCCGATGTGCTCGGATTTTTATCCGCACGGCGCGGTGGCGCAGTCATTCGGAATCCTTCGCCAAGGCCCGATGCTTGGGGGAATCAGTGAACGAGCTGTCTTTATCGTGGACAAGACTGGAAAGATTGTGTTTGCCAAGGTGTATCCGCTGGATCAGACACCGGACAATGAAGAACTGCTGGAGGCGCTGCGGAGGATCAGTAAATCAGAGGCGGATGTGGCTTGAGGCCGCCCAGGGGCCCGTGCGGGGCAACATACCGGCGCTGCACACATAGTTCACCCGGGCGAGGACGCCTGCGTTCATCTATTTTTCTGCGTCGCGGATAAGCACCACATCGGAATCCGTATGTCCGCGGATCAAGCCGAGCTTGCTTCCGTCGAACGACCAGTGAAAATTTACGATGCGTTCAGACGTGAAGTTGGTAAGCTGCTTTCCGGGAGAGCCATCCAGTGGCTGCATCCAGAGATTGTCCGCGTCTTTGTCGCGGAAGGGATAAACCACAGCCTTGCCGTCGCGAGTAAACAGGATGTTTTGGCCCGGCGCCCGTTGCATTTCCAGGAGTTTCGTGTTTTGCGGAGAATCGATGGGCAGCAGCGCAAGTACTGTCTTTGAAGTGGCAATGGCAATGGTCGGAAAGGCCGCCAGCTTGCCGTCGGGAGAAATGTCGAGCCCAAAAAAGATGGGAAGCTCCGTGAGCCGCTCGGACTTGCCTCCCTCCAAAGACACCTTCTTGAGCTTTGAGCCGTTCGTTGTATCTACATAAAGAACCCATTGCCCGTCGGGCGAGCACACCGGCCGGGAATCAAGTTTGCCATCGCTCAGCTGCTTCAGGTTGCCACCGCCCGCATCCATGCGCCAGATCGTTGAGGTCTTCGTCCCGGCGTGGAGTCCGCGACGGAACACAACGTAACGGCCACTCGCGCATGCAGAAGGTTGGGTTGCGTTGCCGTCCTGTTGCTGTGAAGTAAGCGGCGTTTTGGCGTGGGTTTCAGGGTTAAAGAGGCTCAAGCTGA
This sequence comes from Terriglobales bacterium, assembly GCA_035624085.1. Classification (GTDB taxonomy): domain Bacteria; phylum Acidobacteriota; class Terriglobia; order Terriglobales; family Acidobacteriaceae; genus JAFAGX01. Next base: position 5,851 of record DASPSE010000296.1, on the reverse strand, counting down.
GATCCTGACTGATAATCATCTGCCCATCCGGCGTCCAGGAAAAACCGGATAAGAAGGCGCCGGAAGTAAGTTGCTCAGCTTGACCGCTGCCCAAGGACGAGGTGGGCAGCATGAAAAGATCGTAGTGGTTTTGCCCAAGAACGGTTGCCAGCGTATGTCCATCCCCGGCCAGACTAAGGTTGGAATAATCGCTTACATCGTGGGTTATGGCTCTGAGCGTCCGGCCCGGATATGAGATTTCTACGATTCGACTGCGGGTGAAGCTGGTTTCCGTGTCACTCGAAAGAGCCAGTAAACCGCCGCCATCGGGAAGCCAGTCGGGTGTACGCAGAAATCCTGTTTTGGACTCAAAGAAGAGGTCTTGTTTGCCGGTAACGGCGTTGACTGCAACCAGGCCGGTCAGGGCATCGGTGGTTGGTTGAAGGGCTACACAGACGATGGTCTTGCCGTCGGGCGACCACGCCGGGTCATATAACTCCTGATTCATAGCACCGGTGGCCAAAGTCCTCTCGTCGCCAGTTTCAAGGGAGTGAATCACCAGGCGGAACTTGCCCAATTCCGGGTTGTTGGCCACAGTGTAAGCCAGGCTTCGACCGTCGGGAGAGAAGGTGATGTTGGTGTCTACATCGGTGACAAGCTTTTGTGGCGTGCCGCCCAGCACGGGCGCGCGGTAGAGGTAGTGCAGAGTTTGGCCCAACTCCCCGCGGACGAAGTAAAGGTAATTTCCGTCCGGAGAGAAGCGCACGCCGAGGTATCGCAGCGGCTCGGGAGGCATCACCTGGGTATTGCTGTTGGTGGGAATATTGCGCAGCCACAGGCTCTCCTGGCCGTTGTCATCCAGGACGTTGAGGATGTACTTCCCATCGGGGGAGACGGCGACCAGCGTAGTTTTGCCAGTTTCAGTAACTTTGCTGACAGAGAAATTCTGAAACGGAGTTGGCCCGGTGCGCGAAAGGAAGGCGTAGATTCCATAGGCAGCCGCCGCGACTAAAACGAGCACAATCAGGCTGGTGATGCCAATGCCCAGTTTGTGCTGGCGGGCCGCGGCGACCACGGCCGAGCTGCTGGAGATACGCGCAGCAGGGGGTGCGGCTGTAGCAGTCACCTCGGTTGGGGAAGAAGTAGAAACTGCCCGCAGCTTGTGCCCGGACTCGGAATCGCGCTTTAGGCGCTTCAGATCCCCGCGTAGATCGGCGGCCGACTGGTAGCGCAGATCGCGGTCCTTCTCCAAAAGCTTGCCGATCATCTCCTGCAGTTTTGGCGGAAGGTTGGGGTTAATCTGCACGGCTGGAACGGGGTCGCGCTCTAGAATCGCATTGAAGATCAAAGCTGAAGTGTTGCCGGAAAATGGCAGATGTCCGGTAGACATCTGGTAAATCAGGGTCCCCAAAGAAAACAAATCGGAGCGGGCGTCGAGTCCTTCTCCGCGCGCCTGTTCGGGAGACATGTAGGCAATCGTACCCACCGTCGAACCTGGACTCGTCAAATGCACGGGGCTGGAGCTGGCCACCGTTTCCATGGCGGTTTCGGCCGCCTGCGTCAACTTGGCGAGCCCGAAATCCAGAATCTTCACCGCGCCCCGCTGCGTGAGGAAGATATTCCCTGGTTTGATGTCCCGGTGAACGATGCCTTTGGCGTGGGCTGCGTCGAGCGCATCGGCGAGTTGAATGCTGATTTCGAGCACGCGATCAATAGCCAGAGGCCCAGCGTCCAGCTTGCGGTCGAGGCTCAGCCCCTCCAGCAGCTCCATGGAGATGAACGCTTGTCCGCCGTCATTCTCCACGGCGTAGATGGTGCAAATGTTCGGGTGATTCAAGGCGGAAGCAGCGCGAGCTTCTAAAAGAAAGCGATCGAGTGCAGCCTGATCGCGAGCCAGCTCGGGCGGGAGAAACTTGAGGGCCACGCGGCGGCCGAGGGTAAGATCCTGGGCCTCGTAGACCACGCCCATGCCTCCGCTGCCGAGCGGGCCGATGATGCGGTAATGCAAGATAGTTTGGCCAATCATTGCAGAGCGTAAACTGCGGCCGGGACCGCTTTGGCCCATCCATCTTAGGGGCCACGGCGGAGTCAGTCAAACCGGTTAAGGCAGCTCGACAAATTGCCCCACTTTTTGAAGTGCGGATCTTTCCTGGGATGGTGCGCCCTGGTACCATTCCCGCTCGTGGTCCTGCACCGTCACCGCTACCGCGTACCTGTGGCCGAACGGCTGCGCACAATTCTTGCGAACGAGTTCTCTCGACGCCAGAGAAAGAATCCCCGCTATTCGCTGCGAGCCTTTGCCCGGTCATTTTGCCTCGAACACTCTACGCTGTCGCAGCTTCTGCGCGGTAAGCGTGCGATGACGTGGAAGTCCATTGGCCACATTGCTGGTCGCATGCGCTGGACCGGTGCAAACGCACTGCAAACTTACAGGAGACGTGGTTCCTGGGATTCGAGGCACATCGCCGAGGAGCTTGGCTTGTCAATTGACGAAGTGAACGTTGCATTAAGTGATCTGTGCCTGCTGGGACTGATGAAAATGGGAAAGGAATAAACGATGGGAAATCCTGTCGTGCAATGGCAGATTGTTACCAGGGAACCGGACAGGCATGCGGCGTTTTATTCGACGGTGTTCGGATGGAGGATCCATGCGGACAACCCGTTGGGTTATCGCATGGCTGACACCGGTTCGGAACGGGGAATCACGGGTGGGTTCTGGCCCGCCCCGCCCGAGGCAAAGTCGTTCGTGCAGCTTTTTGTTGAAATCGAAGACATGACGGAAACGATTAACAAAGTGACGGGAAACGGCGGGAGCGTCCTGATTCCGCCGCAGACTTTGCCCAGCGGCGAGCAGATGGCGATCCTGCGCGATCCAATGGGGCTAACCTTCGGTGTTGTCGTACCGGCGAAGGGATGATGCTCGGGTAAATCCCGCCGCGAGCTTCAAAATATCCTCAGTAGTGGAACCGGTAACGGAACTCCCCATAAATCTCCCGGGGATTGTTCCAGTGGAAGCCACCGAACGTCAGGCTGTTGTCCAGTTGCACGCGGCGGTTCGCCACATTCAATGCGGTCAGAGAGAAACTATATTTCTCCGCGAAGGTTTTTCCGAGCGCAAGATCAAACGTAGCGTGGCTGGGCAGGTAGGGTCCGGGATATTGCGCCTGCGGCGTTCCGAACAACCCGTTGGTGAAGCCTGAGCCGTAGTAGACATTCGTCGAGGCGTAGGCCTTCCAGGGAAGATTTGCATTAAAGCCCAGGTTCAATGTGTTTCTCTGATCATGGTCTACGGGTGCATATCCCGGCGGTATGTCTAGTGCGCATGCTGAAGTTACAGGGATTGGGCAGATCAGCCCTCCAGTAATCGGCGAAGTGGCTCGCGCGATTTGATTGGAATAGGCAAGGTGAAACTGGCCGTGATGCCAAAGGCCGGGAGACCGCAGCGTCAGTTCCCAACCCTGAATCAAGGCTGCATCCCACGTGATCGGCCAGAACAGGTTCGATTCTCCGATATTGTTATGGTCCAGCCAATTGGTCGCCTTGGTCTGAAAATTATCGGCGTCAAGAGTCCAACCGTGATAGGGAATTGTGATGCCGTACTGCCTTTCCTTGTCGCGTTCGCCATGCAGAGGAGCGAAAGTGAAGTTCTGACTGTTTGCCAAACCGAGCAAGGCGCCGGTGGCCGTCACAAGCGGCGGGGCTTGGTAGTAGCGTCCGTAGAAGCCGCGAAAGACCCAATTCAGGCGCGGAACTCTCAAAGCAATGCCGAAGCGAGGGTCGGTTGCGTTCTCCGAAATGGAGGCGTTAAATTCCGTCTGGCGAAGGCCGGCGATTAAAGTCAACCATGAAGTCACCTTGAACTTGTCGCTGATGAATTGCGCGGCAACTCCTCCAGTTACGCCAATGGACGAAGCAGGAAAGTTTGGACTGCCGTCCGTGAATACGTTATCGAAGTAGTTGTGCTGGTGCTGAGCGAATCCGTACACGCCGGCTTGGAGTTCGTTCCTCCAGAAGCTTGCGTGGAAATCCGCCTGCATCCCTCCATAATTTGAATTCTGGTCCACAGTTGAGATGACGGGGAAATCGTTTGCGCCGCCTTGATAGTCAGCACCGTTGTAGTGATAAAAGGGAGAAACCGTAAGCAGCGCATCTGGATTAAACGTGTGAATCCATGAGAAAGTGACGTAGCCATCAGGCTCCCGCTCGCCATCGCGCAGACCGTAGCTGGGCGACTCGCCCGACGATGCCAGGATCAGATTTCCGCTGGAATTGGGATTAGGGTCGATGGGGATCTGGTAATAATCTTGCCGTAAGGAAGTAACCAGCCGAAGTTGGTTCTTGGAATCGGGATTGAAGATGAGCGAAGCGAATCCTCCGTAGCCGTTCTCCGCATCGTGAAAAACCTGTGCAATCGGGGTCTGAAGTCCATAATTGCTGCGATTTCCGTTCAAGCTGACATAGTAGGCAAATCGCTGTGTGTGTCCTCCGCAATTTATTTGATTGTTGGTTTGGTAGAAACTCCCAAGGCTGATCACGAGAACGCATTCCCTATCGCGCTCAAAACCCGTTCGCGGCACGATATTGAACATTCCGTAGGTACGGTCCCCGTAGTCCGCGTCGTAGCTGCCTCTCTGAATCTCGAGATAATCGATGTCCTTGGGGTCAATCTGTGGCCCCAAATTCGCGGCAATGTTCGTGTTGGGGATGGGGACTCCGTCAATCAGCCAGTCGACTTGGTGGCCTCCTCGCATGTGCAGCATATCGTGCGTCACGTATGTAGCCGGCACGTAATCTGTGATCATGGCCAGGCTGTTAGTAAGGTCGGCGCCGGGAGTTCGGTCGACACCCACCCGGTTGATCAGCGTAGTGGGAGTCACTGTATCGGTCGGGACGACGGCGGGCGTTGCCGAGACCGTAACGTTTTCTTTCGCGGACGCCAGCGCCAGTTGATAGTGCAGAACGGGCTGCGTGCCGGACTCGACCACAACCGTCTGCGCCCTTTGTGCAAAGCCCTGGCTCGCCACGCTCACCGTGTATTCGCCCAGAGGTACACTAGTGAACACGAATTCTCCGTTGGCGTCAGTCACTGTATTTATGGCCCAGTCAGACGACTTGGACTTGAGCATCACCATCGCGCCTTGCACGGGACGGTGCTGTGGGTCGTGAATAATGCCGCGAATGGAACCGAAAATCGTGGCGCTCACTACTGAGGCGAACAATAGCATTGTCGCTGCTAGTACTCCGCGAATTAAACGCATGGTGTTCTCCGATCACCCTTAAAAGAAGGAAATAGGCGGACGAAGCACGCGGAAACCGAACGCTGAAGTGCCACTCGTGGGAATTCTGCGGCTCGGAATCGACGTGAGACTCTGCGAATTGTTAGGCGATGGAGAACCGCGGAGGGGCGCGACTGGACTGGAAACCGACGGTCAGGTTCGAGGTTGGCGCGATTCGAATCTCGGTTTCCATCGGCGCAGAGGACAGCTCATGCGTGCGGCAGGACGAGCCAAAATGCGCCCATTGGCGGACGGTGAGAGGACGGCAGCAATCGTGGTTACAGCAGCCAGGCGGAGCGTGAAATGCCGCGCCGTGTGGGCCGCTGTCGTCCAGCGGTTTCCGCACGCAGCAGGCGTGGGGGGCAGGCGCGGAAATCGCCAAAGCCAGTGGCGTGAGAACGCTCACCAGCAACCAAATCAAAAGCAGCCTGGCGGTCTGACGATGCATAGACGGATTCTTGCTCGCCCCGCTTGACTTCTGACGAATGGCGCAAGGATAGCCTAGCGGCAGGCGTGTGCGCAACTTCGCGACGATCACTTGACGAGCACCCAGCGCCCGCCATCGGTGAACAGGATGACCAGGTTCATGAGGATGA